>NZ_JBEBMH010000070.1:0-6742 GCF_040081985.1 Mesorhizobium yinganensis
CCATCAGGAACTCGATGAATCCGATACGCTCGACGCCGGCGACCCAATCGACCTTGGCCGCCGCTACAATGATCTGCGCCGCGATTTTCCCGGCATGCGCATCCTCGGTGGCTGCTGCGGCACCGACCACCGGCACCTCGCCGCCATCTGCGAGGCTTGCGTGCCGTTTGAAACACGGGTCGCCTGACCCCGCGGGTCTATATCGGCTGATCACCACACCACCGGAGCCGCCACGGGCGGCCCACCGGCCAGACACCACCGGGGCGGGAACATCAACACCGTCGCGGGAAAGGATTTTGACATGACCACGCATCGACATGCCGCCCGTGCGACGGACGGCCTAGCTGGCCTGTTCGGCCGGCTGTTTTCACCATGCCGCTTACGGACTGTCCGGCATTATCGCGTCGAACTCGATGAGTCCAACGACCACATGCTGCGCGATATCGGTTTGTCGCGCGGACCAACCAGGCTCTATCGCCGCGACTGACGCCATCCTTATGCTTCGCCGGCCTCCACGGGCGGCTGGAGCCGAAAGACCCCGCGGCCCAAGGCGCGGGAAGCAACGACCGGCCGCAAAGCGCCGGCGAAAAATCCATGCTGGAAAAACTGACCACACAGCAACGGGCGCCGTGACCGGCAGCCCGAACGGAGAACTATCATGGCCACCATACGTTTCGACGGCGGTTCCGCCCTCAATCTCGAGGATTCCGGGCTCGTGGCGTTCGACAATTCCTTCACCAGACAGAACGACTTCTGGCGCTACGAAACCACATCCGCAGACTTCGTCGAAGTCACCGGCAAGGACTTCCAGTATGACAATGACGGACGTCCGATTGCCGGAACCGTCACCGATATCGCGATCGACATCGGCGCGAATTTCGGTGCGCGCAATGTCATCGTCAGCGGCCTCAACGTCGCTGCCAGCCAGTTGGACGATAGTCCGCGCAAATTCTGGGATCAGGTGCTCAGTGGCAAGGACGTGATCAACGTCCAGGGCCTTGACACATCCAAGGTTGGCCAGAATTCGTCGCTGGTGTTCGGCGACGATATCGAATCGGCTGTGAGCACCACCTCTAACATCATCACCGACCGCGGCGAGAACGACGTGTTCATCACCGGCGACGGCTCCTATACGCTGATCGGCGACGTCGCCCTCGTCAGCGGCGGCGTGCGCCAGGAGTTCATTCCGGCGCAGCCCGGCACCGGCACCAAGCCGCCGGTTTCGGGCGGGTTGTTGACGATAACTGAATTTGCCCGCTACGACGCCGGCAATGACCTGATTACCGGCACCTCGACCGACGAAAGGCAACAGTTCATCGGCGACGGTCGCGAGGTTGGCGGCCGCGCCATCCTGCTTGGTGGAGACGACAAGCTGTCGAGCGCAAGCACCGATGACGGCTCCATGGTCGTTGGCGACGTTTTCCGGGCGGGTGGCGACGCGGCAGATGCCAAGGCGCGCGTCGAAGGCGGCGACGACACGATCACCGGGCTGGACCCGGTGCGGGTCGACGGATCGCGAGCGATCCTGGCCGGCGATGTTGCCTTCGTTGAAGACTTCACCGACGTGATTGGCGGCAACGACACGATCAAGGGCAGCGACGAAGGCGAAATCATCACCGGTGATGTCGTGCAGGACAATTCAGAGGCGGGCAGCCACGTCCATGGCGGCGACGACATCATCGACGGCGACGGTGGAAACGACCAGATCGCCGGCGACGTATTCGCCACGATCTTCCTGAACACCCTTGACTTTGGACCGGCTGGCGCCGCGACGATTGTCGGCGGGGACGATGCGATCCATGGCGGCGACGGCAACGACACCATCTTCGGTGAAGTCGCCTCCCATAACGCGGCAGACCTCGGTAAGGTGAGCGGCGGCGATGACAGCTTGTTCGGCGACGCCGGCAACGACACTATCTTCGGCCAGACCGGCAATGACGTGATCGACGGCGGCAGCGGCGATGACGAGATGTCCGGTGGCGCCGGGGACGATATTATCCTCGTCGATTCAGCCCGCGACAGGGTGATCGAGAGGGCCAATGAAGGCAATGCCGACCGCGTCAAGGCAACGGTGGACTATGCGCTCGACGCCAGCGCCCGCATCGAGATTCTGACCACGATCCTGTCGACGCAAACCGTCGACATCGACCTGACTGGCAACACGCTCAACCAGGAGATCGCCGGCAATGCCGGGGCGAACATCCTGCATGACGGCGGCAAGGGCGCGGCCGACATTCTGCGCGGTTTTGGCGGTAGCGACACCTATCGGGTGTTTAACACAGGTGACACGATCGTCGAGACCTCTTCGCAGGGCGCGGCGGACCGGGTGATCGCGGCGGTCGACTATACGCTCGGCAAAGGCGTGCATGTCGAGTTTCTCACCACCAACGGCTCATCAGGCACGTCGAACATTGATCTCGCTGGCAATGATATCGGCCAGGAGATCGTCGGCAATGCCGGAATCAACATCATCGACGGCAAGGGCGGCTCCGACGAATTGCGCGGCGGTAGCGGCAAGGACTTCTTCGTCTTCTCCACCGCGCTCAGTGCCGGCAATGTCGATACGATCCTCGACTATTCGGTCGCGGCCGACACTATCCGGTTGGAGAACGCCGTGTTCACGGCGCTGACCGCGACCGGCGTGCTCAACGCCGCCACCTTCCGCGCCAACGCCACAGGGCTCGCGGGCGACGCGACCGACCGCATCATCTATGAAAGCGACACCGGAAGGCTGATCTACGATGCGGACGGCACCGGCGAGATCGCTGGCGTCCAATTTGCTACACTGGCCAGTGGACTGGGACTGACCAACGCCGATTTCGCCGTCATCTGACGGCCGCCCAATCCAACCTCAAAACGCTCTACCGGCTTCCAATGGGAGCCGGCTACACCAACGGCCCGCCATCCGTGCGCGTCGTCCAGCTCCGGTCTCCGAAGGCGGACCGGGGCACACCCCTCCCATGCCTTCGATAAACCTAAGGAAATGACCATGAGAACCAAACTTGTTCTGACATACGCAGCTCTCGCCGCGACGGCGATGATCTTGCTCGGCGCATCGGCCGCAGTCGCGCAGGAGAAGCCCAGCGCCGAGCAAACCTACAAGGACATCGAGAAGACCCTCGGCTTCGTGCCGACTTTCATGAAGGTCTATCCCAAGCAAGGCATAGCCGGCGCCTGGGCGATGACCAAAGGCCTGGAGATGGAGAAGGGCGCTCTCGAGCCGAAGATGAAGGCGCTGATCAACATCGCGGTCGCGGCGCAGATCCCCTGCCGCTATTGTGTGTGGCTGGACACCAAGCTCGCCAAGGACATGGGTGCCACTGACGCTGAGATCGCCGAGGCCGTGGCGCAGGCCGGCCTGACGCGGAACTGGAGCGCGGTGTTGAACGGCATGCAGATCGACTTCGAAGCGTTCAAAGCCGAGTTTGAAGGGGAGTGATCAATACTGCGCGGATCGAGACGATCGTTGCGGTCCGCAGTTCAGCATTTGAGCGGCGGCGTGAACAACGCCGCCGCGCAATCGCACCGATGGGGTTCGCTTTCCAGCTCACCGTTGCAAGGAAACTGACCGACGAGCCGACACCACCGACCGTAGGTTGTCCCATGAAACCGACCAAGGTCGAGCCATTGCAGACTTCGACGGTGGGTGTCGAACGGGTTGGCGGCTGCGGCAGACTATCGCCGGCGACCTTAAGGCGGCAACCCTGATTCCCTCAGTAAGCGGCCAAGCTCCCGGGCCGTTTCGGGATCACGGTAATGCTCACCGCGCGTGAAGCCTGAGACCGTGAGCTCTGGCTTGCCGCCAACGGCTTCTCTGATGATCCGTTGGGCTTCGGCAGACCGATCGAGTGCTGCGAGCGCAGCCGCCCGATAGAGGCGCGAGCGATTGGTCTGAAACGCAAGCCTACCGAAGGATTCAACCGCCTCCGCATAGCGGCCCAGCGCATAGAGAACCACGCCGCGTTCTTCGACACACCAAACAGGAAGGAATGGATCGAGCATTTCGGCCTCATCGAGCAAGGATAAAGAACGCTCGCCCTCTCCGACGAAATTATACAGTGCTGCGCATCTTGCCTTGATGTAGGCATCCGTCGGATTCAGCTCCATTGCCTTGCGGCCGTGTGCCAGAGCCTCATCGAAGTTGCCATTCATGAGTTCGAACACGCCCATGATCCGGTTGGCCTCCGCATCGCAGGGATCGAGTTCGAGTGCGCGGCAAATGTCTCGTCGGCCTTTCTCGTAGTCGAAATCCGACAGCCAGGACGCTGCGCAGACCCTCCATGCGTAGGCGGCTGCGTAGTTTGGGTCGGCGTTGATCGCCTTTGTAAGCCAGTCGACAGACTGGCGTGCGTTGTTGTCGGTGACGCCCCCGAGGCGATGATGATCAAGCCCGCGTAGCAGGCAGTCGAAGGCGGTCATGTTTTCGGGCGGCTTCCGCCGCGCCGCCACCATTGCGGCATCCTCCATGCGCCCAGACACCGTTGCGGCGATCTTCGCGGCGGTCCGGTCAATCAGGGCGAGGATTTCATCGAAAGGTCGCTGAATCTTGTCGCTCCAAATCACCGCCCCCTGGTCGGTTTCCGAGAGCGTGAAGCTGACCGATACTCGCTCTCCGATCTTCCGCACCTGTCCCTCAAGCACATATCGAACGCCAAGAACCTCACCGAACCTCACCGGATCGGCGTGGGACTCCGCAATCGAGAAGCTCGCACTTCGCGAGCTGACCGAAAGACGTCGAAACCGCCCCAGTTCGACAATCAATTCCTCGGTGAGCCCCTCGGCGAGGTAGCGTTGGTCCTCATTATCGCCTGAAACGCGGAAGGGCAGCACCGCAACCGATGACGGCCGCCGTTCCTTCGTGATGAGCAGTTGCGTCGGTGCCGACTGCAGCCGATGTGCGCCAATCTCCCCGCGAACCCGATAGAGGTGCACCAGTTCAGAAATATTCTTAAATGGCCGCTCGCCGATATCGTCGAAAATGAACGAGGAATTTCGGCGGACATGCTCGAAGAGCGCACCGCTCACATAGATCGAATCTGGCTCTGCCGCCGCCTGTATGCGCGCCGCGAGGTTGACGCCGTCCCCGACCAGATCGTCCCCCTGCACCACGACATCTGCGATATGGAGACCGAACCGCATCCTGAGCGGTTCGCTCGCAGGTTCCTGCGCACCGGCAAGCGCGCTACGGATCTCGAACGCGCCGCGCACTGCATTCACGGCGCTTGGAAACTCGGCAAGCGCCGCGTCACCCGCTGTCTTGAAAACACGGCCATCGAGCAGGCCGACCTTTTCCGAAATGAGGGCCTGACAGCTCGCCAGGCGTTCCGCCGTCTGCTCTTCGGCGCGCTCCATCATCGCGGAGTAACCGACAATGTCGCCGACCATAAGGGCTGCCATCTTGCGCTTCATGGCGAACCTCCTTCACAGGACGACCGATCCAACAGTTTAGCGCATTGCGAAGCTGGCCGCATCGGAAAACGCGCTGCAAATGTATCCGAGGAAATAAAGACATCCGTTTACGGGTTAGTTGACTCGCTCCCAACGTAAATCCGACGCGCGGGGCGGCAGCCGACTATCGGGTCTTCGGATCACCTCGGCGATTGCGATCAACGAGGACGTCCGCCCGTTCTTACTTCGGCAAGGTAGGCTCAATCCGCCAACGCGCGACGAGCGCCCCGTACTGTTCGCCGAGTTCAGGCGACTGACCGGGCTATCACCAGCCAACGTGACTAACGGCAACACGAACATCGAACGCGACTGGTACGTCGTGACCGCGCTCGACGTGTCAACCGATGAGATTCGCACGAACACGGCGCGGTTCGTCGATGCATGCGCGATCGCGCGCACTAAAGGAAAGGGGGCGGGATCGCCTGCTGATCTCGCAATTATCGTCGAGCTGACCGCGGAGGACGAGACCGGCGGAACTTACCTCGTCGGTGCCCAGGCGGCGCAGGACGCGAGGGTTGTCCGCAAATGGCAGGGCGAAGTCTGGACGGCGATGGCGAAACTGCTTAGGGCCAAGGATTTCACCGTAGATAAGCCGCGCCCAGCAGGCCGATACGAAGTGGATGCAGAGGTAGTCGGCAGCCAACGCTGGTTCCTTATCGAAATAAAGACCGGCGCTGCGGCAGCTGACGTTTATGGCGGCCTTGGCCAGCTGCTTATCTACGCAAAGTTGATGCCCCGTCTCGCAAAATATCGGCCAGTCCTCTTGCTCCCCGCTCTACCTGCCTCGCCCCTTGTAACGGCGATCGACGCATTGGGTGTCGCGTTATGCACCTTCAACTGGCGTCGAACGGGGCGGGGCCATTCAGACAACATTCTCGGACGAATTCTTGAAGCTTTGCGGTCTTCCAAACGACGGGGCCTGAAGGTGAGGCACTCATCACGACGTTGACCACCGTAAGGACCTTGCCGATGCTGCATTGCGATGCCAACAACGTCGAGGCCGTCGATACCGCGGCGAGGATCACGCGGCCGACTCTGCCCGATATGCGACAATGAGCCGGCCATATTTGGCACGAAAGCAGTGACCTGCCACTGAGTTTTTCCTCCACCTGGAGTTAGAGTCCGGCCTCGATTGAAGGACGGACAGATGAAGCGGCAGCGGTTCACGGAAGAGCAGATCATCGCGGTGCTGCGCGAACACGAGGCGGGGGCAAAGGCGGCTGAACTGGCCCGCAAGCACGGGATCAGCGAGGCGACGCTGTATAACTGGAAGGCGAAGTATGGCGGCATGGAC
>NZ_JBEBMH010000071.1:0-6145 GCF_040081985.1 Mesorhizobium yinganensis
GCGTATCGGCCGGCTTCATCGCTCCGCTCTTGACCGCCACCGCGAGGCTCTCCTGCAGCAGGATCGTGATCCGTTCCTCACCCATGCGCTGGCGCCAGCGTGTCATCGACGAGCGGTCGAAGGGCAGCTCGTGACGGAAGAATTCCTCGCCGGTGAGATACTGGAAATAGGGGTTCTCCACCCACCGAGCGCACAATACGTCGTCCGACAGGTCGAAGGTGTGCTTCAAGATCGCCAGCCCCGCCATCAGCCGCGTCGGCAAGGGCGGCATGCCCGGTCCGTCCGAATAGACCGCGCCGAAACGCGCTTCCAGCACCGGCCAGTCGATCGCCTGCGCCAGCCGAACCAGCTCATGTCTCATGTTGATGATCTGATCGAGCCGGGCGCGGAACAGATCCTGCTCCCCCGTCTCGCACTTCTCGCGTGGCCTGGACATTGCCGTCGCCTCGATTCGCCCGCCAAACCGAGTGAATCACGCCTCGGCCGACAAGGGAATCGAAAACCAAATTGCAAGAAAACAGCCATCAAACACCGCCTATCCTGCAATTCCAAACGCACCGTACTCACAGATTACAAAGTCAGATCAATGGCTTGTGGATAGTTCACGGGCGACTATTTCTCATGGAGGCGCGCTTGGCAATTGCGTCAGTGCACATGCTGCCTGACCGGGATTTGCGCAACAGGACTCGATCTGCGCAACGGCATCACGGTAAATGACGTTCCAGCTTGCCTCGTCCTGGCCGAAACTCGGCGGCATCGCATGCGAAAGCGGGAAGCTCCTGGCGAGCGCGTCGGCATCCTTAGGATGAACCTCGCCTGTCATCAGCTTGGTCAGGCTGCCGCAGGTTTCCATCTGACCGATACGGTGGCAGCCAAGGCAGGTGTTGTCGCGCAGTGCGAAAATCTTGGTCGGCCACGCCGCGAAGCCGAATTTCTGACCGACATGGTAGTAGGGCCCGAATGGCGCGACCGGAACTTCGTGCCAGACTTGGCCGACAAACGGCGAATACATGAAGGGGTCGTTGTCATGGCAGTTACCGCAGCCATCGGCCGCGACAGTTTCCGGGCGGTTCCAGAAACTGTCGTCGACAGCCTTTGTGGGCGACGGCACCTTCAGGCCGTTCACTGGCTTCGCGCGGCTGCCTGCGGCCTGGAACCAGCAGGTTGCGCCGGTAGCGGGATCATGCGCGATCACGTCGATCTCATCGAACTCCATACTGGCCAAGTCGCGGATCACCTTTTGGCGGCACATGACGGAGACCATCATGGAACTGGTCGACAGTGACAGGATGCGGGAATGGGGCACACACTGTCCGTCGGAAGCCGCGCCATTGTCCAGCAAGGCAGGGCTGTCGCAGTCCATCTGCGGCTGCGGCTTCTTTACCGCTACGCCGTTGACCGTCACCGGGACCGGCACGCCGTCGGCACATGAAAAGTCGGGCAGCGGACCGACCAGCGTGCGGCAGACCTCAGCGTAACGTTGGTTCGAGCTCTGCGCGGCGGCCATTTGCGACGACACGGCGAGAGTGACGGCAAGGGAGAGGCACCGGATCATTGTGCGTCTCCTTTCGTGGCGATGACCGCCAGCGCCGTCTCGCGCACCGCCTCGACATAGCGCACATAGCCCGAGCAGCGGCAGATATGGTCTCCGATCGCTACCACGATTGCCTGATCGAGGTCCGGTGGCGTCGGGCCGTCGGCCAGCCCGTTGAGGAACAGTTGTGCAGCCATCACGAAGCCCGGCGTGCAATAGCCGCACTGGAAGGCGAAGTGGCGCAGAAATGCCTCCTGCACCGGCAACAGCACCGGACCCGAGGAGACGCCCTCGATCGTGGTGATCACGCTGCCGTCCAGGAGCGACAGCGGCGTCGAGCAACTGATCACGGGCGATCCCGCCTGATTAGGCGGCTTCGCCACCGCCACGGTGCATGCCCGGCAGACACCGATGCCGCAGCAGAACTTGGTGCCGGTCAGGTTGAGGTCGTCATGCAGGAAGTCGATGAGCCGGTCGTCGCCGCGTGCATCGGCGACCTGCTGGGCCACGCCGTTCACCGTGAAGCTGATGCTCATGACGCCAGGCCCTCGAGGATCTTTTGGGGCGTGATCGGCAGCGAAGCGAACCGCACCCCGACGGCGTCAAGCAGCGCATTGGAGATCGCAGGCGCGGTTGAGCACATCACCGCCTCGGCGATGCCGCGTCCGGCGCGCCCGTCGCCCGGAGTTTCCGGTAGCAAGATCAGTTCCTGAGCCCGCGCCCCCGTCCGATACCGTCCGGCGAGCGGCACGTCCTGCATCCTCGCCAGTTGATAGCGGTCAAGGTTCCATGCGCCATTGGCCGGCCCGTCCATGCCTGGTGGCATGTCCTCCAACAGCGTCTGTGAGATGACCATCGCAATACCGCCCTGCGATTGGCCCGAGACAAGCTCTGGAACATGAACGTGGCCGGCATTGAGAACACTGATGACGTTTTCGACCTGGACCCGACCGTTGCGGCGATCCACCGTCAGGGCGAGAACGTTGAGACAGGGGGCCCAGACATAGCGGCCGTAGCGCTTGCTGGCGGAAGTGGGACCGCTCGTGTTTTTCCGCACCACGCGTTTCGGATTGCCTGTCGCACCGGTGTAGAACGACAGTCCGTCCAGCTGTAGATGCAGTTGTCCGCCGGGCGTGGGAAAGTCGGCTTCGACCCATTGCTTTTGGAAATAGGCGTGTCCGAGCGCTCCGCTTGGCAATCCCTGTGTCGCAATGGCCTTGCCGAGATCCGCCAGGGACAGCGGCGGCAAGCCGCCGTCTGACGCGACCAATGCGCCCTGGTCCCAGCGCGTCTGCGAAACGGTGATGTCCGGCTTTTGCCAGAGCACGCGGGCGGCGGCGATGATGCTGCCCTCGAACAGCGCCCGCGCGGCCTGCTGGACGACATGTACCTGGTGCAGTCCGGTCAGACAGGCGGACGAGGAGCCGACCGACTTCTGCGTCCAGTCCGGATTGGCCCAGCGTGTGCCGGTCGAATCGGTGGTGGTGAGCCCGGTCTGACCCCACAGTGTGTAGCAGGCCATGTCGACCCGCGATGCGTTCGCGCCGAGGAACGGGCCGACCACGATGCCCAGCGTCGTCGCCGACCCGTTGCCCATATCCACTGCGTCGGACTCGACGCGGATCGTGCCGTCCGGGTCGAGATGGACCGCTGCCACCACGCCGTCGCCCGATGTACCATAGGCCTGCAGCGACAGCGCGAGCCCGGTTCCATAGGTCTGCCCGCGCGACGCATATTCTTCCTTGATCTTGGCCCGGTCGCGCCAGAGTGGGTGCGCCTCGGCGATGTCGAGCATCTCTGGCAGGCGCAATTCCTGCGCGATCGGGCCGCCGGCAACAGTGGTGCCGTCATCAGCGACCAGGTTGGCGCGGCGCAGCGCAAGCGGGTCCCACCCTTGTTTCGCCGCCAGATCGTCGAGCGCGGCTTCTAACGCGAAATACGCTTCCGGCCCGCCGAAACCACGTTGCGAGCCGCCGCTTACATTCTGCGTATGCGTGGCGTTGGCGAAGATGTCCGCCATCGGCAACTGATAGGCGCCGCCGGCGCAAAGCGCGGCGAGGCTCGCAACATAGGGATTGAGGTTCTTACGCCCGCCACCGTCGAAGCCGAGCTTCATCTGGACCGACAACATCTTCATGTCCTTGCCGACTGAAAGCTCCCCCTCGATCCGTACCGCCTGCCGTTTTAGCCCGGTGCGGAACTGCTCGAACCGGTCGAGTTCCAGCCGCACAGGGTTGCCATCGGTGAAAGGCGCTGCCAGCGCCAGCAGCAGCGAGAATGGCGAACTGTCACGCCCGCCAAAGCCGCCACCGGGATAACAACTGGTCAGGCGGATATCCTTCACCTTCACCGGCGAATCGGGCGTGCCGTACATTCCGGCGATGTCTCCGATATCGCCGTCGGGCGACTGCGTGCCGAGCACGAGATGCAGCGCGTCCGCGCCTGCCTCATACCAGGCCAGACCGGTCTCCGGCTCCATGAACATCGGATCCATCGCGCGCTTGTCGAAGGCGATGGCCTGCTTGAGATGGCTCGGATCCGCGGTCAGCGCCTGTGCGATCTTGTCGCGATAGCTCGGCACCTGCGTCATGTAGGTCGACGGATTGGCGGTAGCGTAGCTGAAATTGTCGCCGCCGAGCGTGAATTTCACATAGGTCGTTTCGGGAGGGAAAACGCTGCCCATGCCGGTCGAATGAACGGTATCGAGTGCATAGATCTGGAATTCGTCGTCGCGGAACTGCAACGCGCTTTTTGCCGCGCGGAAGCTGGCGGCGCTGTCGAACAACAGCAGCGCGACCGCCTGGCCGAGGAAATCTGGAACGTTGCCGGGCTTAACGATGAGATCGAACTCGATATTGGCCGGCCGGTCGAAGCTGCCGCTGTCTCCGCTCACAACCATTGCCTGCAGAGTCTCGTCGACGTGGAGGTCGCGAAGCGCGACCACCTTCGGCGCGCCGAACCGCCCGCTGAGCGTGTCGCCGAGGATGAGGCGGTTTGGCTGCGCACCAATCGGGAGACCGGACAGGTCGACGCCCAGAAAGGCATGGTCGGTTGTCAACGCGTAGAGGTAGAGCGCGTGCCACTGCGGCGAAGGCCAGCCCGGCATGTCGCGGGCATTGAAATCGCGAGCGAAGACCTTTTGCCCGGTCACCTTCGCGCGCCCGTCAATACGCTCCGACGCCATGCCCGGCACGGGCGACGCATTAGTGCCGACCTGCCCGATGGTATTGCCGGGTGATTGAGCGACCGCCTTTCTTGGGACCCCGGTCACGCTCAACGCGATCAGGCCGGCGGCGGTCTGCACGAAGCGACGGCGCGTCAGGCTGGTGTGCATTGCGGTCATGAAAGGCTCCAGCTTCTCCGGGACGGGCAATGGAGTATCGCAATTACCTGTATACAATAGAAGGAGCGGAGAGTCCGGGGCCTTGTATTGCACTCTCTTCCAAAAGGATTACGGAACCATTTCGGCGCACATCGTCGATACCGTCCTCGCTGTCAGAAACTTGGAAGATTGCCCAAACCTTTCGAGTCTGAGCTCGCCGGAGGCAAGTCTCGATCAGCCTTTCGGGCGGCTGGCTGGTTGGAGAGCCGGTTCGCACGATTCACAATATGGCCTCCACGAACAGGCGGTTGTAGCGGCCCGAGGACCCGCGTGTGCGTTCATCGTCTATGATATGGGGTGAAATCCGCTCCCACTGATGGTCCCGAAGAATTTGACTATCCAGAACACCCATGGCTGCCTCCAAAACACAGCCTTGAAGTACATCGGCCAACCCTTGAGAATCCCAAGAGTCCACACGACCTAGTCGTGCTCGCCTAACATAAGAGTCCTCTCTGATTGCGGTCTGTGAGGTCAAGGTGCTCCTGCACTTTTTCCCGGAGCGTTCCGCGGGCCACTCGCTTCTCTTCGCGGTCGGCGCTTGGCTGCCGCATGATGGGGTCAGGGAGCGAGGCGTCTCAATCTGTTTCACGACATTGCCTTGCCGGCAGGTTCGGAACTCTCAACGAGATCGCCTCGCCCGTCGTCCCACGGAACGTGAATGGCGAGCGCACCGTGTTGGAGTTGGCCGCGGAATATGGCGTGCATCCGACCATGATCCATCAGTGGAAGAAGGCGCTGCTTGACGGGGCGGCGGACATCTACGAGCGAAGCGGCAAGAAGACCGCTGAGGTCAACGAGGAGACTGTCCGGGCGCTGCATGCGAAGATAGGAGAGCTGGCCGTCGCCAACGATGCTCCGCAGGGTCACTTGCCCCTGCTTCGATGTCACGAAAGCTCAAGCCCTGGGGCGGGAAATGAGACGCGGGATGATCGAGCGGAACCATTCCGTGCTGTCGGTGGGCGCGCAGTGCCGCCTGCTGTCGATCTCGCGGTCCTCGTTTTATTACGAGCCGCAGGGCGAGTCCGAAACGAATCTCGCCCTCATGTTGCTGATCGACAAGCAGTTCCTGGAGACCCCATTCTACGGCGTCCAGCAGATGACCTGGCACCTGCGCAACGAGGGCCATGCCGTGAACGTCAAGCGCGTCCGGCGGCTGATGCGGCTCATGCGCCTGATGCCGATCTTCCAGAAGCCGGCCACCAGCAGGCCCGCGAAGGGGCACAAGACCT
>NZ_JBEBMH010000072.1:0-5644 GCF_040081985.1 Mesorhizobium yinganensis
AAGGCCGAGCGCTTCATCCAGACCGCGCTCAGGGAATGGGCCTACGCCGTCGCATATCCGACCTCAGACCATCGCGCCGCCGAATTGCCGGCCTGGCTCCACCGCTACAATTGGCATAGGCCTCACGGCAGCCTAAAATCCAAAACACCAGTCAGCAGACTCGGTCTGTCCGGGGACAACCTGTTGAGGCTCCACATCTAGTGTTGCACTGCGCGGCGGGCCTGACCTCGGCGGTTACGTCGTTTGACTCAGTCTTTCGCCAAACATCACCACGAGCGCTATGTTCCGGTACTTGGAAAAAAGGGCGACGGCTGGTCACTATCGATAGCGCTGGATGTTCTTGGCCTCGCGGATGAGCGCAGGGTAATTCAACCCCAGTTCGTCAATAAGCCGCCGCGCCTGATCTTCGTGAACGCCGGTTTCCCGCTTTAGCCGCCGAATCATTGCAGCGCGGATTTCCTCGTCACTGAGCTTCCCTTTCACGAACATAGCTCACCCCTCCATGAGCCAAGATAGGCCAGGCCGCTGCCGGACTGCAAACACGATCGATAGATTTCCCACTCACTCAATCAGGGTGTCCGCCTGTTTCGCCGCCCTCGGCGATCTCCCAGCACACTACCGAATTGAATCGCAGAGCTCGTGGTTGTACGATTTCATGGTTATATTTGTGGGGGTTGCGATGAGCTTCACCGGAGTTGCAAAGCCGGAAGATTTGCAATGGCTCGATCACATTTTTCAGACGGTTTGCGAGCGTCACGCGATAACAGCCGAGTTGGACCGCGAGCAAATCTCTGAACTGATCATAGGTGCCTACACGAGCGGTTTTGCAACGCATGATGAACTACTATCGGCAGTGGAACGGATGATAGAGTCTGCTTTCCGAAAGCAAGTTTCAGACGGTCGGACCTCATCCTGCAATTGAGCGGCCCGAGAACAGAGAGCCCCGCCAATTTCAGGCAGACCTTTGCGGAACCACGCACCCTAAGCCCAGCCACGTCTCCGCAGCCGGGCATCCCACTCAGATCACGACGAAGTCCGCAGCTGTGATCGTTGGCGATCCAGTGAGCACAGCGAACTTGACCGCTGCATAGGTGCCGCCCGATCCATCCTGGTCAAAAAACAGGCTCCCGGTATCCGAGTTGTAGAGGATGCGGTCGCTGGCATCTGCGGCCGATATCGCAATGTCATTAAAGGCTGTCCCGGCCAGCACCCCAATCGCCAGGCCGACAAAGAAGGCGTCGTCAAGCTGGATCGTGTCGTCAACACGGTTGAAGTCGGTGATCGTATCGACATTCGACGAAACGTTGAGCGGAGTGTTGACGACGAAGATGTCTCCACCCGTTCCGCCGGTCAGTGTGTCATTGCCAGCGTAACCCTTGACTATGTCGTTGCCGACGCCGCCGTTGATGGAGTTCTTGGCGCTATTCCCGAAGACATTGTCATTGTAGTTCGATCCGGACAGGTTCTCGATCGAGTTGTAGGTGTCGCCCTTGGCGTCGCCTGCATTGATCGAGGGATTGGCCAGGCTGACCGTCACGGCCTTGGTGGCGGACGCATAGGATGCCCGGTCGGTGCCGCTTCCGCCGCTCAGATAGTCGGCACCCGCGCCGCCCATCAACGTGTCGTTGCCGTCTTGGCCAAAGAGCCGGTTGTTGCCTGCGCCCGCATAGAGCCGGTCCTGGCCGATGTCGCCGAAAACGTCGCCGTCGATAGTACCAAGACGCCCGTCGTAGAGGTCGTCGCCGCCGCCAAGGTTCACGTCCCCGATCATCTTGCCGGAGTTGGTGATTTCGTCATTGGATGTTCCGGTGGAGAAAAACGAAGCCGTCCCACCTGTGATTGTACCGGAATTTTGGACTGTGAGCGTTTCGGCGGAACTGTCGTGCCAGACGCCGTATTTATCGGCATCCATGGTCCCGGAATTGACGAGGTTCGAGGCCGTGGTCGGCGCCGCGCTTGTGTTAAGGAAATAGGCTGCGGAACCGGTAGCCCCTTTCTGTGTGATCAGCCCGTGATTCACCAGCCACTGCTCATTTCCATACATCACCACGGCGTCACCATTCTCGAATGCGCGAACCTGACCGGTGGTCTCGACCGTGATGGTGTTTGCGCCGCCGGTTTCAAGGCCGAGAAGGATTGCAAGTCCGTTCGTCGCCACTGTACCGGCGACGTTGACCTCGTGGCCGCCGCCGCTGTACGCATATATCTCAGCGTTTAAGAATACCTGCTGGGCGACAAACACGTCGTCGCCATCGGCAAGAGGTGGAGCTGTCGTGCCGCTTTGCGGGAAATGCCATGCCATGATCGCCCTCCGTGTCTGCCCGCCCGGAACTTGGCCGGGCGGGCGTGAATTCACGGAAAGAGCTTAGCACGCCAGCGCAGGAGGATTGCGCTGCATGCCACCGAGAATTACACGTTGGCAGCCGCGTGCTCAGTGCAGCACACGCTGGCCGTCGTCCTCGCCCTCTGTCGGCATCTTCACGCTGTCGCCGATGGCACGCGGTTGTTGTGGTCAAGAACCTCGTGGGCCTGCTTCACACCGCGACGGTCGCCGAGCAGAAACCCGAAGGCGAAGGCCAGGACGAGGCCGGCGGCAATGGCGGGATAGGTCATGCCTTTGCCCTCCTTCATTCCCTCGTGCACTTCCAGGGCGGCAACTAACGGCTCCAGAAGCTCAACAGCCAGCTTCTGGCCTTGACTGATGGCGTCGGCGAAATTGTCTGCACAGCCGCTCTCATTCTGAATTTGCCAAGCCGCGCTGTCGAATAGCTCCAGAATGGCGATGGCTTGCCGGCTGCAATCGGCAAGCTGCAGCGCGGTCATTTCCCTGTGAGGTATAAGGCGGCTCATGACGCGCCCCCCTTTCGTCTCGCTTGCCTTGTCGAGTGCTGCGCGGATTTCGCTGGATAGCCCGCGCGCGATCCACAAGAGACTATCCACTCGCCTGTCATCGGTCGGCTGCACGATGCGGTCGAACTGGTGGTGACAGATGATGTCGAGGAGGTTGTCGAGGTTGACAATATCGGAGTGAAGTTCGCTTGTACCGACGGGGGTTTTGAGGTCGTACCTCTCGTAGATCATCATCACGCCACCGCCTTTCCAAGGCCGAACTTCCTGATGCCGTCAAGGTTGGAGCCCAAGAGTCGGCATGGCAAATAACGTGCGCGCAGCCCGCGCTGCCCTGGAAGCGGCCGGCATTATTTTCGTCGCAGCGAACGGCAAAGTTCCTGGCGTTCGGCTGACGAAGCGGTGACCTGAGGATATGTCCAAAAGAGTGATGACCCCGACTGAAGCGGTCGCGAAGAAATTTTTGACCGATAGCGGGCACAGCGCCGAGTTTGAACCAGATGGCAATGTCGCGCCGGACTTCCTTGTAGATGGAAAAATAGCTGTCGAAGTGACGGCACTCCACATTCATCGCGACGCAGGCGGGAGGCGCGAGCCGTTGCGTACTGCGCAGAGGTCTCTCTACCGCGCTGTTGTTGCCGAGTTGGCGTCGTTCGGACCATCAACAGGGGAAGATTATTGGGTGGGATACTCGTTTCCACGCCCCCTGCCGGATAGACGCACTTGAGTGAAGACACTGCGGTCGGCTCTCAGTGACATCGCACTTACCAAGCCTGAGTATGTTGAACTACCCTGTGGCAATAACCTAACGTTTGAAGTTCAGCCTGCACGCGGACCTCTTGAAGGAGCTTTTCGACTTTCTAGTCGGCCGTGAAGAATCGTGAAGCTTCTGAATTCCCCTAGGAATTCGCGGTGTCGAAGTTTTGCGGATTGCAGGAAACGATCGGTTTGTGGGTTGTTTTCCTGCAATTCGTTTTGTGGTTTCGCTTCCATGCGAGGCGTGATTCACGGGCGATATCGCGGTGAATCGGAGCCATGGGATGGGCAAGCCACGCGAATTGGGCGAGACGGGAGAGCAGGATTTGTTCCGCTCGCGGCTCGACCAGATCATCAACATGGATCACGAACTGATGCGGCTGGCGCGGGCGATTGACTGGCCGGTTCTGGAGGCGCGTTTCGGCTCGGTCTATTCGGATGGACCGGGCATGCCGCCCTTGCCGACGCGGCTGATGGCGGGGCTGGCGATCCTCAAGCACACGTTCGACCTGTCGGACGAGGCGCTGTGTAGTGCCCCCCGTTTCACCGGACACCCGGCTACTGGGTTTGGGCTCTGATGAACTCCCTTGGGGAGCGCATGCTGAGCGCTGAGTGAGGATGGATTTCGTTGTAGTCGTCGATCCATCCGGCGATCTGCCGTAACACGGAAGGTGCGTCCGGCAAGGGGGATATGCGCAGGTAGTCGCGCTTGAAGGTTTTCACGAACGCCTCGGACATTCCGTTCGACTCCGGGCTCTTCCCCGGTGTGAAGCAGGGAACGAGGTTCAGCGCGGTGGCGAAGTCGCGCGTTTCCTTGGCCCTGTAGGGGCTACCGTTGTCGGAGAGATGCTCGATCGGGTGGGGCGCCCTCACCGAGCCGAAGCGCTTCTCGACGGCTTCAAGCATCATGTCGCGCACGTCCGAGCCGCTGATGCCGGCACCGTTTAGGGCAGCCCAGGCGATGATCTCGCGGTCGAAGGCGTCGATGATGAAGGCCATGCGGATGACCTCGCCGTTCCAGCAACTGAACTCGAGCCCGTCGGAGCACCAGCGCAAATTAGAGCGCATGACCATCACCTTGCCGTCATGGACGCGGCCCTCGCGCCGGCCGGTAGAGGGCTCCAGAAGAAGGGACGCCTGCTGCATGATCCGATGCACCCGCTTGCGGTTGACGACAGGCTGCCCCTTGGTCGTCAGTTCCCGGTTCACCAGTGCCGCGATGCGCCGGTAGCCGTAGGTCGGCCGCTCGTCGACGAAGCGGCGAATGAGTGGCAGCAGGCCCTCGTCATCGGCCTTGCGGTAGGGGCCGCGGTGCCTGGTTTTGCCGCTGCGCCTGTCGAGAAGGTTGGACCGCGACACGCCGAGCGCCTGGGCGATGCGCTTCACAGGGAACCTCCCTTCGGCAAGGACAGCGGCCGCAAGGTCGGTTTTTTTGCCTGCGATTTGGCGAGCGCTTCCCGCAGGATCTCGTTCTCCATGGTCTTGCGGCCGAGCAGGCGCTCCAGGTCGCGTACCCGTTCCTCCAGACGCCGAACTTCCGAGCTGCCGACGACGGGTTCGTCCGAATCCACGGCTGCCGCACCTCCCTCCCTCAAAAGGCGGCGCCAGCGGTAAAGAAGATTGGGCGCCACGCCGCTGCGCCGGGCAACCGACGATACCGTCTCGCCCGGCTCGAAAGTCTCCTCGATGATCCGCAACTTTGCCTCCGTCGACCAATGACGACGGCGAGCAACGCCCGTGATCACCTCGATGCGCTGATAGTCCTCCGACATAAGCCTATCCTCAAGGATATCCTTGAGCCTCTCTGCTTACGCCGGGTGTTCGGTCAAAACGGGGGGCAGTTCACGCTGTGCGCGCGCTGGGTGGAGAACCCCTATTTCCAGTATCTCACTGGCGAGGCGTTCTTCCGCCACGACCTGCCATTCGAGCGCTCGTCGATGACGCGCTGGCGTCAGCGCATGGGCGAGGAGCGGATGACGGCGCTGCTTCAGGAAAGCCTCGCCGTCGCGGTCAGGACCGGCGCGATGAAGCCGGTCGACAC
>NZ_JBEBMH010000073.1:0-4799 GCF_040081985.1 Mesorhizobium yinganensis
GCATAGCAGGGTAGCTATATCCGGACGGGATAACCGCTGAAGGCATCTAAGCGGGAAACCCACCTTAAAACGAGTATTCCCTGAGAGCCGTGGAAGACGACCACGTTGATAGGCCGGGTGTGGAAGCGCAGCAATGTGTGAAGCTTACCGGTACTAATAGCTCGATCGGCTTGATCGTTCTCATTCTCAATGCCCAACCGATGAAATCGGATGGTTGATCTCTTGTCCTCGCGGCCGCATCGGCTGGCTCGCGCCAGCCTGGCCTCCGGACGGGGCGCGGCATAGGCCGCGACGCGCAGTCGCGCTTGCGAAGCTTCGCTTCGGGGGCGACTATCGCGGACAAAGGCACGGAAAGACAGGCGGACAGCGCGAGAGGCGCCGAATAAGAAACCCTATTCGCTACTCTCTATTCGCTATTCGCTCAAAACAGCTTCTCGAAACAACATGCTTTTCGCCGACCTGGTGGTCATGGCGGAGCGGCTGCACCCGATCCCATTCCGAACTCGGCCGTGAAACGCTCCAGCGCTGATGGTACTTCGTCTCAAGACGCGGGAGAGTAAGTCGCTGCCAGGTCTGCGAAACGCATGAAAATCTTCTCCTTACGAAAAACCCGCCCAAAAGGCGGCAAGGGCCGCCCTCAAGCGGCCTTTTCTGTTTGCAGGACCATGCTTCGTAGGCAAACGCCTACACTTGGTGGCGCGGGGTGGAGCAGCCCGGTAGCTCGTCAGGCTCATAACCTGAAGGTCGCAAGTTCAAATCTTGCCCCCGCAACCAAACCCTTCCAAAATCAGCTCCCACGGCCCGCCATCGCCAGGGCTTCCTATGGCCGGCTTCCGGATCATCATCCGTCAGGACGTTCCGGTCGGGGAGGAGCCGCGGGCCGAGCGCGCCCGCTGAGACAGTCTCTGAGCCGATTGCTACGTCGCGACCCGGAGCCGAGGCGCCCGGAAAAATGATGCAATTCGGGGGAACAAAGCTCGTCCGTCCAGGTTCGGGCCTCGGTTGCCAGCCCCGCTTGCCCCCAGGCAACCATATGGGAGCCCGTCATGTCCCCTCAACGTGGCGGGCTCCTGTCAGCGCAGCGGTCGAGACGTTACCGAGATGGCAAGGACTTGAGGACAAAGAAGGCGGAAGCGAAGGCGATTAAAGGGCGACGCTTGAAGCAGATCGGCGCGCTCCCGTTTCGTCGAGACGCCAAGGGTGCCATCCAGTTTCTCCTGGTGACATCGCGCGGTACGAGGCGATTTGTTATCCCCAAGGGTTGGCGGATGAGAAAACTTTCCGACAGGGAAGCTGCCGCCAAGGAGGCTATGCAGGAAGCTGGCGTGCTTGGCACGACCGCTTCGAAGCCGATAGGCCGTTACTTCTATTGGAAGCGCCTCAAGAAATTTTTCGTGCCGATCACCGTGGCTGTCTATCCCCTGGAGGTCAACGAGGAGATGTCGACCTGGCGGGAGCAACAAGAGCGCTTGCGGGAATGGGTCACCGCCGGTGAGGCTATGACGCTCGTCGACGAGCCCGAGCTGATCCACATTCTGGACGAAGCTGACCACACCCTCTGATCCTCCGCGTGAGTGAGGCAGTCGATTTCTCGCGTCATCCGGGGCAAGAGGTCCGCCAACCATCCAGACTTTAGCGAGTTGTTCGCAGGCTACTTCGGACGAGACGGCAATTGCCTTCGAAAGTCGGCCAGAATGACAACGATCCCATCACAGTCTTCGCGATCCACTTGCTGGGCCTCGTTCCAGCCATGCAGCCAGAATGCTTGTTCGGGCGTTCCCGTGCGATAGATGCAAGCCGACCGAGGCAGCCTGGCGCAATAGGCATCGACGCCTTCCTCGATAATCGCGCTGTTTGGGAAAGCCCGGAACATTCAGGAGGATGGCCGGTAAGCTGTCCGCTCCGTCCTTGCGACCTGCGTGAGGTCCTCAAGCCTTGCCATAATGGCATCGAAGGAGACATTGCCGCCATCGAAAACGGCCAGAGCCAGTTCCGCCACGTCCTGCCTGCGGTCATCGTTGTTCTTGATCTCGTGGTCCGAACAGTATTCGTCGACGACAGCGCGGAGCATGGAAAGCTGGTCGCGATTTACGGATCGGGAGCATAGCATCGGTTGGTTCCTCCTGCCGTGCAGCTTCACAGTTTTGCGGTCGCAGCGCATTTACATATGTGTGAATTTGACCCGCTTCTCGGAGTGCCGGCAGTTCCCAAATCGCATCGGAAATCTCGGCCAGTAAGAGTGCGGCGCCGCAAAATGGGAACGGGGATACGGCTCGGGCTATGTCGCCGCTGCGGTCGGAACATCTCGTCAGCCAACGAATGTACTTTCATGGGTGGGCCAGACAAGCCGCCTCGCCCGGAGAGGGTGCCTGCGGCCGTACCTGGCTCCCGTTGATGAGGGCGTGCTTCACATAGTCCAGAGCGGCGGGCTCCTTCGACACGCCGAGATGGTCATGCCGTCCCCCCTTGTGCAACTTTGACCAGTCCACTGTTTCCAGGCGGCCGGCAAAGGATTTTCCGGGCCGCAGTCGTGATGAGAGGGCGAATAGCCCGTCTGAGCCATACATATCGATCGCCCGGCGCACGTTGCAGGGCACTGGCGTCGGTCTGTATGCCTCGAAGGCGAGAAGCGTCTGTATCGGCACGCCGGCGGCGCGCAGGCGCTCGGCAAACTGGGTGGCCGCGTTGCCTCCCATCGAATAGCCGGCCACGGCGACCTGCGTTCCGGAATGGCGTGGCAGCGCCAGGAAGTTGTCGGCGGCCTTCTGCCATTCGGCTGGATTGTAGACATCGGCCCTGACGCCGGCGGCGCGTATATATTGCGTCAGGCTGAACATGCCGCTGCGCGCCATGTCGTCGCCGTCCGGCGTCAGTCCGGCGAAGAGATAGACTCTGCCCTTTTCGGAAGGCGGATTGGCAAGACCCCCTTTCTGAACGACCACCGATGAGCATCCCGCCAGGCACAAAGCGGCAAGCAGCGGCAGCAGCGCCGGGCGGCTCACGGGAGCGGAAGCCAGTGGCCACGCGTCTCGGCCTGGAATCACCAGAACCATGTGAAAACCGCTGCAAGCTCGACGAGAACCGCGCCCAACACTATCGCGTCCAGCGCTAGGCGTGCCGTCCTGCCGAAATCCGGATCTGTGTCGTTAGGATTTTGAAGAACCTTTGGGGTCATCGGACCGACCCTTAACTGGCGCCAATGCCGTGCCCGCTTCAGCCTCGCTTGGCGAGGCGCAAGATATATTCCCTTCCGTTCCGGAGCCTGGCGCCGCCAGGCTCCGGAACGGAAAAAGGTCAGTTCATCACATGGATGATCTTGTGGGTTCCGGGATCTACCAGCACCGTCTTGTTGTCGACGACCGTGTAGCGGTACTGCACGTCGGGTATAGTATGCAATTCGACCGTATCAGGAACCGTGCTGCCCACGTTCAGCTCAACGCCGGGCAGTTTGATCGAAGCGATCGGCTCCTTCTTCACATATTCCCGAACGACCGTTTCCTGCTCCGGCTTGAAGACGACCACGTCGTCGGCCATCGCAGAACCGGCAAATGCAGCCAGGGCGAGGGCCACGGCAGCGCTGGTGAGATAAGCCTTCATAATAATCTCCCTTGTCAGGACTGAATGCTTCGCTCTCTTCGTCGAAGCTGCTGACCAAACCGGGCCTAAAGCTGGATGTTCCTCCCTGGGGCTTCAGGCCCATGCCGCATGGGACTTAAGTCCCAGCCACAGGTGCATTGGACCGAGTGGCACAACCCTCTGGAACGTTCCTGAACCGCATTCCGTTTGCCGGGCACGCCAAAGGAGGCGGTCATGCACAACAGTGTTTACCAGGCACGATGGCTCTTCATACCGGTCATCACGGTCGGCGTCGCGTTCCTCGGCCTTGGGATGATTGTCAGTTGAATTCGCAGGTCCACAGATGCGCAGCAACAGTCCCTACCTGCGCAGACAGGCCCTTCGGCCTTAAGCTGAAGGGTAGTTGCCCGTCGCCGGGCCTCTGACAACCTCTTCTCGGCGACGGGTGCAATTTGGAAGTCGGCGGCGGATGTATGCCGATCGCGGGTCACAGGGTCCGGAATGGGAGGTGGGAGCTTCTTTCGGAGACGATCATATGAAAATCACGAATGTCCAGCTCATCCAAGGCAATAGCTCTGGCGCCTATCGCTTTACGATCGAGACCGACCTGCAATGCCAGGTTACGTTACAGGTCGACGTAGCGGCCAGGGGCGATTTGGGAGCCGTCGAAAAAACTGTCTGGGAGAAAGTAAGGAACACCGTTACCGAAATGGCCAATATCTTGGAGTTGCGAAACGGCACGCACTGACGCTGTCAATCGAGATGCGATTTGCGCAGTGAAAACAGGCGCCGCTCGCTTCCTCACAATTCATCGGCAAAAGCTTGCTCGACAAGTACGTCCGCTAATCCGGCTCCGATTCGCGATCGGGCCGATCTCGGATTATGACCGGCGTCCTGGAAAGGTCGGTCTCATCCGAACTCATTGCAAGCAAGCGTGTCGCTTCACCGATCGCCACCGACAGAAGATTCCTGAGATCGTCCGCGTCCGCGAAACCGTCGAGCTGCTTGCGGGCGGCCCTTAAGAGCGTGCCTGTTGATTTCCACTGAGAAGTGACCCAGTCGACGGAGGTTTTTCCATCGAGAATTGACCCATGTTTGAAGCTCCTCCCACACGGATTGTGTGGGGGACATCGGAGTGATCGACATGGAGTTATTGAGCGTCATCCGACGCTGGCACTACCGAGACCATCTTTCGATCCGCGACATCTCGCGCCGAACCGGAC
>NZ_JBEBMH010000074.1:0-4433 GCF_040081985.1 Mesorhizobium yinganensis
CAGCGCCCATTCTTCGTCCGTAAGGTCGCTCGGATAACGCAAGTGATCACGATTGTAGCGAGCGCGGTTCTCAACGGTCCACATCGGCGCCTCCTGTCGAATCAGCGCCAGCTAAGGAATCATAGCCGATTCCAACTCCACAACCCCCATATCGCTAACCGACTCTGCCGATTCACAAAGCTTCCGGACAGACACTAATAGACAAGCATGGGATCGATCGCGAGACGCTCATGCGTGAGGCGCAGCGGCTCTCATCATGAACCAACACGTAGATGGACCGAACGTTTTCACTGAACTGGACGGCCTTCCCATTCGCTGGACTGATCCCGATTTCGTGACGCACGCCGTGGAGGGAACGCAGGTCCCCGGCGAGGGCATGCTATTCTGGCGACGCTGCGGGGATGGCGAGGTGCCGGTGGAAGGTGCTCTATTCGGCCACTTCGAGGTGACCTGCACGTCGGTCGCGGTCGCCGAGCGCAACGCCATGGCAGCGTCGTAGACGCGATCTGCGGCCTTGGCCTCGGGAGTGCCCTCAACACAGCCAGGAAGTGCGTCCAGCGCTTCGTAGACGGCTCGTGCCTCGCGCAGGAGTGCAAGCGAGGATAGGCGACGCGATCGTTGGCTCACTTTAGGCATGCCTTCGGCGGCTGTCCGAACATATATGTTCTGCATGGCGATGTTCCTGTTGAAGTGTTTGCGTTGACTTGTGTATAACGATGTTTAACACTCGTCAACAGAAACGTTCAACAAAGTTCAACACAGTGGAGGCCGCATGGTCCGCGCCGCAAGCATCGGAATTCGCCTGTCGGAAGAAGTGAAGGCTGCCCTCGACCAAGCAGCCAAAGCCGAGCGCCGTACAATATCCGCGTACGTTGAAATCCTAATCGTTGCCGACCTCGAACTGAAAGGTCTGTTGCCGAAAGGTGCAGCCTAATGGCCCTTTGGGAATTTCCTGTATGGCCTTGTCGATGTCCAAACGAACTGCGCCATCTGACGGAGCCACGCCGATGATGATCACCGGCGGCCAGATACGCGCGGCGCGCGCTCTACTCAGGATATCGGCCCACGACTTGGCCAATCGGACGGGCATTTCCTATTCGTCTATCCACCGGGCCGAGCAGGTCGACGACCTTCCCAATCTGCTGGACAAGCACGTTACCGCCATCCGCACCGCCCTTGAAGCAGCCGGCGTCGAGTTCATCCCGGAGAACGGTGGCGGCGCTGGCGTGAGGCTACGTAAATGAAAGGCCAGTATGGAGGTCGGGGCGTTCTCTCCACGCTGGCCATGAGGTCAAGTCTTAGGACCGTTCGGCACAGTATTGGATGTTTGTGACAAAGCTACGAAACCCGCCGGCTGCGGTCGGCCTCGCTAGTCTATTCAGCGATCGGTCGCGCTCTTCGTCCGTTCGCTCAGCGCAAAGTTTTGCAGGACTCTGACTTTAACGGGCTCGCTGTCCGCATTGGAAATGATCGCGTAGAACGCAGCACGCACGATGTCACTTTTTGAAGCCGTCGGAAATGCTTTCTCGGCAGCCTTCATCAAGTCCTTGGGTTTCATGCCCGGTTTGACTAGGCTCAGCATCACATCGCCCATCGCCTATCCGCTCGCTGCCACAATGCTCGCGATCGCCAACCGAGAGAAACCGGCCGGCTGAGGAGGGACCGCACCGTGGTCGGCCGGTCGGGGGTGAACGAACGCAGTCGAGTGGAAGGGTCCGAGTGGCAGGCGTTGATGATGAAAGCTTCCTCTCCAGAAAATCGTACCGGGAACAGTACATTTCCGAACGGCGTCGATTTCGCATATCGCGCGGCGGACCCGCTGAAGGGGCAATTTGCGGCGTCGCCTCCGGCAGGTCAGCTTCATAAGGCTAAAGATCGCTTCATGTCGCCCGCGATTGTCGAAACGCCGTTGAAAGATATCGCATGCACGGTTTCCAGTATCCATTATGACATTCCCATTACTTATTCGAAGTGTGACGACTTTTAGGCAAATCAAGCAGAATTACGAGCTGTCAAGGTGTAAGAAAGTATCATCTTGGGTGGTTGCGGAATGAGGACGATACCTCTAAAGGGCTATGAACTACTTCCTTTGGATTAGTTTTTTTGTGTATCTGGATTCGTGGGCGGGGGGCTGCCTTAGCTATGAGAGGTCGCCCGAAATGGCAATACCAGCAGGCTTTCCTACCGCAGCAACGACCGGCGTCCCAACCGGGATCAGTCTGACTGCCTATACCGGTCCGATGACGATTACCACGGATGGAGCGGTTATCGAGGGCAAGATCATTAGTGGGTCACTCCGAATCTTGGCCGATAACGTCACGATTAAGAACTGTAAGATCACCTACAATTCTTGGTGGGGTGTCGACGCCGAAGGGGCCAAGAACATCACTATCCAGGATTGCGACATTGTGGGGCCAGGCTATGGTACCGACAGCAATGCGGCGATCCTAGGGAGCGGGACTTTCCTGCGCAACGATATTTCGAAGGCGGAGAACGGCATTGTTTTGCAGGGGGGGGCAAGCACGGTCAAGGGAAACTACATCCACGACCTTGAGGATGGCGGTGGCGACCCTCACTACGACGGAATCTCTGTCCAGGGCGGGCAAAACGGCGTTCTGATTGAAGACAATACGATACTCTCGCGCGACACTTCGAATGTGTTCATTAAGAACGATTTCGGACCGATTTCCAACGTTACGGTGAACCACAATTATATGGCCGGATCGGCGGGAATTAACGTCTATGTCGACGGCCGCGCCTCGGGCGGTCCAATCACCGGTGTCAGCATCACCAATAACTATCTGGAAAAGGGCTATTATGGCTACTATTCAGTGGACAACAGTTCTCCAGTAATTTCCGGTAACGTCGAATACCTCCCGGGACAAACACCACCGACTGTCCCCGACCCCGATCCGACGCCCGATCCCGATCCAACGCCCGATCCCGATCCGACGCCAGACGATCAGACTTTCACGGGCACCAGCGGCAACGACACACTTCCTGACGGCGGCCGATCGAACACGGGAAATGAAACCATCTACGGATTAGGGGGGAACGACATCCTTCGCGGCGGTGCCGGAGGCGACAGGCTTGACGGCGGATCAGGTACCGATACCTCGACATACGCCGGATCGCCGACGGGCGTAACGGTGAACCTTCAGGCTGGAACGTCATCAGGAGGGCATGCAGCGGGTGACACTCTTGTCAGCATCGAGAACCTGACCGGTTCCAGTTATGCTGATTCGCTAACCGGTAATTCTGGCAACAACACTCTGGACGGCGGTGGCGGTGCCGACACGATGCGCGGCGGAGCGGGCTGGGATGTCTATGTCGTCGACAATGCCGGCGACATTGTTGACGAGGGTGTAGCGGGGTCGGACGGGTCCGACTCGGTGCAGTCATCAATTGACTTCAATCTTGCGGACACGACCCATGTTAAGGGCACGGTTGGGAACTTGACGTTGACCGGCACAGGCAATATCGACGCCACCGGCAACGCGCTGGACAACGCTCTCAATGGCAACTCCGGCGCAAACGTGCTGATTGGCGAGACTGGCCGAGACACGATCAACGGTGGCGTTGGAAACGATACGCTTACAGGTGGCGCAGACAACGATACCTTCATCTTTAATTCTGCGCTGAATGGGAACACGAACGTTGATCGGATAACCGACTTTTCGGCTGTCGCTGACACGATCAGCCTCGACAACGCAATCTTCACGGCGTTGAACACAGGCAAACTGTCCTATCAGGCCTTCAGATCCAACTCGACCGGTCAGGCGCAGGATAGCAGTGATCGTATCGTTTACGAGACCGACACGGGCAATCTTTTCTATGACGCCGACGGCACGGGGGCTGGGGCAAGAGTACAGTTCGCCATGTTGGATGCGGGCTTGAAACTGACTGCGGCCGATTTCGTTGTTATCTAGCTGCAGTTCCTGCGAATACAAAAAAGCCCCGCCGGCCGGAGCCAGCGGGGCCAAGTTTCGCCTACAGGAAGGAGCCTATCGTCAGGCCAACATCTCGCCAACGGCGATAGTTAGCTTTTCCGCCCTTTTCCGTGAAGGATTGTAAGCGCCCAGTCATGACCCGGGGCTGTTACCGGCCATGGTTTTGACCGCTGCCGCGATTGGCTTTTTGCTCGCTGATGAAGTCGGTCAGGCTTTCAAGGCCGAAGTCTGTGAAGGCGGGGGTCTGCTGATCGCCGGGTCCGTAGACCCAGAGGCAACCGTCCTCGGGTTCCATGTCGACATAGACCTCCCACAGTAGGTCGGCATCCTCGCCGAGCATGTCGGCGACGAGTGGGAGGGTGTAGACCCGGGTGATCGCAGCCATGGTGTTAGGCCGCCAGTCTGGTGTCGGATCGGGTGCGCCAGTTCCAGGGGAGAAGTTCGTCGATGCGATTGACCGGATGGTCGCCGACGCGGCCGATC
>NZ_JBEBMH010000075.1:0-4180 GCF_040081985.1 Mesorhizobium yinganensis
AGCCGCATTCATCGTCGCAAGCCGGCCGGACACGCCATGCCGCAGCTTATGGCGCGCGCCAATGCCGCGAAGTCGTCGGTCCGTGCGGCGGTGGAGCATGTGTTCGCACACCAGAAGAACCGGTTCGGCCTGTTCATCCGCACCATCGGCATCGCCCGAGCCGAGGCGAAGATGCTGCTCGCCAACATCGCCTACAACTTCGATAGGCTGATCTTCCATGAGCGGGCCAAAGCCGCAGGATGACTCTGTCCGCAATCGTGGAACCGGCTCAAATCGACCTGACCTGGCTGCGAGCCCACAGCCAAAAGGCCGCCAAATCAGCCCAAATACCGGCCTTGCAATATTCTCAGCGCCAATCCGCCAAACCAAACCGGGTTAATGCGGGTCTCCAGCTCACTCCCTCCTAAAACGCGTTCAACTCGTCGCACATTATTTCGATGGCAGCGTCGGCGCCCTTATCTTGCGCAAGCCCGGCGACAACTGGCCCGAATACACCCCTGATATCGGACCATGGGGACGATTCGATATTGCCTGCCGCGTGCTCGCCGTGCTGGTCATCGGGCTTGGCCCGTTCTTCCTGTAGGTTATCCACAGGCGGTGTGCCGTGTGGATCATCCGCCCGACTGTAACACTTAGCGATTTCTAATATACGCTAACTATCTGATTTTATTGAGAAAAATGGCATGGCTGGGGAACCTGGATTCGAACCAGGACTAACGGAGTCAGAGTCCCTTAGCGTATATTGTTTTTATTGGGTTTTTTGGCGCTATGTTGCATCCGTGTTGCATGTCACCCTAGCAGTGCGCTTGCTGCCTTGTCCATTGCTGCATTGTCGTCGCCGCTCGGGAACAGGTGCCCGTAGACATCCAGCGTCATTTGGATCGTGCTATGTCCAAGCCGGTGTTGGACGACTTTCGGGGACAGGCCAAGGCCGCCGTCGGCATGCGAGTTGATGCACCACGAGGCGTAGAAGTGCCGCAGCGCATGCAGCCCAGGATATTTGGCGACTACGATAGGCTTGCCATCCTTGTCCCTCTCGCCGGTTGGCGTGGTGACGCCCGCAGCAATCTGAATAGGCAGATACCAGCGCTTGATGATGTTAGCGTGCCACTCGATGTTCCCCTGCCCATTTGGAAACACAAGACCGTCGTCACCCTTTGGACAGGCAAGCTTCCACTCGCGCAGCATTTTCACCAACTTGGGAACTAGCGGTATCGTACGCCGCCCTGCCCTCGACTTTGGGCTTCCAATTTCCTGATACGCATCCGCGCGCTGCCGCACGGTGATTTCACCCTTCGTCAAGTCCACATCGTCCCACCGCAGGCCGCGCAACTCGCTGGCTCGCATACCAGTGAAAACGGCAGTCGCTATGAAAACGCGATCCCTACCCGTAGCGCTATCGAGAATCGCTTTGACTTCGACAGTCGTCGGGATGTCCACGCCCACCTCAATCCGCTTTTCGTGCCTGGCTTCGGCCTTTGCCTGCGAAGCGCGCGAACGCCCAAGCTCCTTTACAGCGTTGCGCACGACAAGCCCTCGCTGTTGCGCGTCCGACAGGATGGAACCAAAGCTCACCCTGACGTTGCGCACCATCGCATCAGATCGCGGCATCCGGGTAAGGTCGTCGTCGGGCAGACTCCTATCGCCTTCGCGAAGCCGGTCCAGAAACGCGCGCACGAATGGCACGGTGACACGCGCAAGCTTTTCCTTCCCGATGTACGGGATGATGTGCCGGTCGAGATGCTGCTGATACTGGGCCCGCGTCGATTGCTCCAAGTTCGCGCAGCTTTTCATCCATAGCTCGCCGGCCTCCTTGACGGTCTTGGACGCCGCCTCAGCAACGTGGGTATGATCAATCACCTCCGTATGGGTTTTCGCCGCGTAGGCGTCTGCATCCTTCTTCCTCGCGAACGTCTTGTGGCGGCGCTTTCCGTGCTGGTCGGCGTAATCGACGATCCACGCTTCAAGCTCGACGCCCTTCGCGTTTTTCCACTTCCGCTTACGAACTGACATAGCTGTCTCCTGTCTCAAGAGGCATTATGTTGCACAAAATCCGTTGGTCGGCAACGAACAAGCTTTTTATCTCCGAGAGTCATGATAATGGTTCGTCGGAATTACTCAGGGCCAGTAGTGATGAAGCGTGTTGAAATCGATAGATGGTTGAGTGCGACCCTACCTCGATATGTGAATCTCACCGACGCAGTCGTTACCATCATGAGGACGCTTTTGGTTGACAATGACATCGAGCACCTCTCGGTGTCCGGTCGCACAAAGACCTTCAATGGCTGCAAAGAAAAGATAAAGAGGAAAAGGTACACTGATCCCGCAACTCAGATGACCGATATAACGGGCATAAGAATAATCGTCTATTTCGAGTCGGATGTTGAGCGCGTCTGCGAAATAATTGAGAGAAGTTTTAGCGTCGACTCGACGAACAGTCTCGACAAGAATACACTACTTCAGAAGGATCAAGTCGGATACAGATCAGTGCATTATGTCTGCGACATAGGGGAGGCACGAGGTGCACTGGCCGAGTATGCCGCAGTGCGGGGTCTAAAGTTCGAATTTCAGATCCGCACAGTTTTGCAACATGCATGGGCTGAAATTTCCCACGATCGAAGTTATAAATTTTCGGGTAAACTCCCGCATCAAATCGAGCGAAATCTCTATCTGTACGCTGGATTGCTCGAGGTGGCAGACAGGGGATTCGATGAAATTTCACGCCAGATTAGTGCATATAGCAAGGCTGTCACTCAATCTTCAGAGAAGGGCGAGCTAGATATAGAGGTCAACACACTTAGCGTGCAGGGATTTGTAGAGTCTTGGGCGAAGAAGAATGATCTCAAATTGGATCCCGTCTATGGCGGGCCAGAATCCGTCGATGAGGTAGTCACCGAATTGGAACAATTTAAGGTGAATACTTTGGACGATCTGGCCCAAATAATACCCAAGAACTACGCGAAAAATCTCAAGGAGACAGGTTTGGATGCCGGAAATACGATTCTCGGAGTCGTCAGAGATTGGATGCTGATACACGATCCCGATAGATTTTTGCGTGACGTTTCGCACAATTGGAGGGTGAAGCGCGAGGACTTGGCTGTAATGGATAAATATTTCTCTGAGGAGCGCGTTGATCAAATATTCGAAGAGCTAAATCTGGATGATTTCGATCTCGAATTTATGGAGCCCGCGGATGACGGCAATCCCGTGCGTTAGCTGCTAATGTTGTATGGGAAGCCAGGCAGCTTCCCGGCCTAGCCGCCGCCTACAGCGAGGATAACAGCGCCCCGCCCCAACTACTCGGGCTGCGGGCTGTTTGCACGTTGTCGCGGATTTTCCATGACGGCGCCCGCGATCTTATTCAGCAGTCCGACGCGTTGTTTTAAAGCGGCATTCTGGTCTTCCAGTTGGCGGCGTATGCGCAATTGATGTGCCAATTGCTTTTCCAACTTCTCGCAATTGCGGAGAATCTCGCCACTTTGGCGACGGAGTTCTCGTTCAAACTCGCCCTTGCGTCGTGCATTTTTGGCGAGAGTCGCCTCCAACTCTTTCTCCAATTTCGCATTTTTCCGGTAAATAATCTCAAACCGACGCTCCAACTCCTGCTTCTCCGAAGCAAGAGTTTGCACCTCTTCTTTCAGCTTTTCGTTCGCGGACTTTCTGTCGGAAAGATGGAACGCGATGTCGAGGTTGCGTCGCCGGCTACCGGTGCCGGAGGACGGTGCTTTCGAACTACTGCCCTCCGACCGTTTTTCAATATCTTCACGAAGTGACACCCAGCCCATCAAAGATTCCTCCTCGGCTGGAAATTGACGCTGAGAACTTGGCTTTTTCTAGACGTTCTAGTGCATCGTGCCGAGAGCATACACGGCGGTGAGATAGCCGAGGGCGATAAGCAGGTAGCTGAATTGGAGGGTGGTCATCTGGAATCACGGTTCCTTGAGTGGGTCGTGATCAGGGAATATAAAAACATTCCGACGGCTGCTGACGTGAGACCCCAATCTCCTCCGGCTTGAGGGAGAGTCCTGGGTTTCGATTTAGGCCTCATGCGGCCTGTTTTTCCAGCGTGGATTTGATTGCGAACTCGACTGGCGGCATATTGCCGAGGGCCGAGTGTGGTCTGTGGTGGTTGTAGTCCTCCTTCCATGCGGTGATGGCGGTGCGGGCCTGTGTGAGCGTC
>NZ_JBEBMH010000076.1:0-4009 GCF_040081985.1 Mesorhizobium yinganensis
TGAGACGGGTGATCGGCTGACGCCAACCTCGACGGCCAATCATGGCAGGCGCTATCGCTATTATGTTTCCAACCGCCTGGTGAAGTCGAAGCAACTCGATCCCAGCGGTTGGCGGCTTCCAGCAGCGGAGATTGAAGCGGCAGTTTTGCAGCACTATCGCGCGCTGCTGAGCGACCAACCTCGCATCGCGGAATGGACAACGATCCATCGCGGCAGGGCGCAAGTGCCAGGGGCGCTCAAAGCAGCGACGGAACTGCTTAGCAGCGCCGCAGGAGAGCCCGGACTCGCTGCCGAGGGTCGCGCTGATCGCATCCGGCGAGTGTTCCCAAAGATCACCCTGACATCGGAGGCCATCGTTTTCCAGATCGATCCCGCAGCGATCATTGACACATTGTTGCCCGGCGATGATGCGGTACCCGATGCATTGCGAAGTAACTCGATCGAGCAAATATCCGAGGCCATCGCCATCACCGTCCGGCGACGCGGCAACGAGGCACGGATCGTGCTGCCAGGCTCCAATAGCCGAGAGCCGGATCAGAAGCTGATCGATCTCATTGTCACTGCGAATCGCTTGTTGAAAAGACTCACTGATGGATCGGCACAGAGCATCGGCGAGCTCGCCAATTCGCTCGGCATGGACAGATCCGATGCTCGCAGGGTTCTGCGTCTGGCCTTCCTCGCGCCGCCGATTGTCGACGACATCTTCTCCGGCCGCCAGCCACCACACCTCACCGCACGAATGCTGTCCCGCTTCGAAGACCTGTCTTTTGGCTGGCACGAGCAGCGGGCTCAGTTCGAATTTTGACGCCCGCTCTGAAAGCACTGCATCTCCTATGATGCAACAACCATCATTCCTGCAAAAACGGGGACGGGCGGGGGCTCAAAAGAGACGACGCCGCCAACGGCCCCGAAATCACGCCAAAAGCCGCGTCTCTGGGGCCTACATTACAGCCGCAAGTTGCTAAGCCACGGAAATGTCGAGGCTATTCCGAGACGATTGAGACGGCACAGTTGAGGGAGAACTAGGTGGTGCCGCTTGCGTGACTCGAACCCGCGACCCCATTCGTCGCTAACGCCTGCTCATGTTCCCTCTCGTGACATAATCGGCGAAGTGCCACGAGTTGCAAGATTAAGCCAAAACACTGGTCGGCTTTGCGGGTACCATGCCTCAAGAACGAGAGTTCTTCGCCGGTAACTTCAACCCCACATACTCAACGCGATCGATCTCCTGCTTCAATCTCTCAAGCGAAACGCCACGATCGAGGATGCCATCGCTCCGCCGAACGCGACCGTAGCTACGCCCGACCCCGCCGCCGCTATGGCCGGTGAACGCATGATGGATTTCTTCGCTGATCCCTGCCTCGCGGCAGGCCCGCTTAAACGTGTGGCGGAACGAGTGAAATGTCTTCGACCGATTATCGACCACGTAGGTTGACAGGTAGCGGCCAAACCACTTTGTCCAAGCCTTGGCTTTGGGACCGACCGGCGGTTCGAATCCGGGCCACAAAGGCATGCCTGGAGCAATGGCTTCGGCGCGGCCCGTCACATAATCGAGGAAGCCAGCGCGCTGGATCGCCGCGTGAATCGGTACCGAGCGAGCCGACGACAGGTTCTTTAGATTTTGATCGGCGCCCTCGTCATTGAAATCAATGAACCACAGTCCGTTAGTCGATCGGATGTCGCCGACTTTGAGCTGCAATAGCTCAGTTCTGCGCGCGCCGGTGAAGATTGCCAAGAACGGAAGCCAAAACGCTGCTTCACCCTGTCCCGCCTTTGGGCGAGACCCCATCTTGTAGACCGGTGAGGCGAAGAGGGCGTTGAGCTCGTCGACCGAAAACGGCTCATAGGTGTCGCGTTCCATGTTCGAGATGTCGAAGCCGACACGAAATGGGTTCGACCACTGGCCAAGATGCTCGAAGTACCCGTCCTTTTCGGCCTTGGCGAGAATGCCGGAGACCAGGTTGAGGTATTTGTTGACGGTTTGTGCGTTGCGCGGCTCGTATCCCTTCAGGTCTTGCTTCAGCAATTCGGGCAATCGCATTCTTGCTAGCCGGTGAGGGATACGCTTTGGCACCCTTGCAATCGCATCCCGATACGCACGCGCATGCGCCTTAGTGATTGAGCCCAATTCGAGGTCGCCATGCAGCTCGACAAATCGCTGGACGGCGCGCGTCGCTTCGGCGGCCGAGTTTTCTCTTGGACGTTTCGCTGCCCTGCCGCCGCCTTCCGCCCAGCGTCGCGCTGCCACAGTCAACGTATCTCCAGCACCTGGCTTCGCACGCGGAGGGGTATTGATGATCTCTCCGTCCAATCGTGCCTTGATCGCATTCACCGCTTGCCGCTGAGCGCGAATGAAGCCCAGTTCGAGTTTTCTCCAAGCTGGGTCATTGGGATGGGGTACGATGCCGCGGGCAGATACGGCTGCATTGATCGCGAGGTTCAGCGCTTCGCCCCCACGCATGGTGGCTGCCTCATCGCGGGTGACATCATCGAGATAGGTGATCACTCGACGATAAATCGCCATGTCATCCGTGGTCATCCCCATTCCGTCGTGCTGGTCGTCCCGTTCGGAAAACAGATCGAGGCCAGCACCCAATGCCCGCGTATGTTCGTCCGCCGCCAAGATTTGTCGTTGGCGCTCCGCGACCAGTTCATCGATCAACTGGTTGGTCAGTTGAGATGGCGGACCATCTACCATCGCCCTTCGAGCAAGGTCCACCATGCGATGGGCTTGCTCTATCAACGGCAATGCCGCCCGCTCGGCTGCTCGCCTGTCGTTGGTCGACAGCGATTTGATAAGCTCAGTTTTGAATCGGCCGGTTTTCGTGTTCACAACCCAGGCGGCCGCTTCCGGCCACGGACTGGGAAAGGTGCGGCCGGCGATGTCGTCAGGGAGGGGAAAGCGAAACTCAAGCCGGTTCGCACGGCGTTGAACATATTTCATCAGGCCCATCTAGCCTCTCCGTAGCACGCGAGTGTAGCATGCGATCAGACGTAAGCTAATGGAAATTCAACAGCTTTTGCGATTTCAAGCAGTTGCCTGAAGAGTGGCGCGCCCGAAGAGATTCGAACTCATGACCCCCAGATTCGTAGTAAGGCTCCCCGGCTTTTCGAGCGGCCGCCGCTGTTCGTTCCGCCATTTTTTCGTTGACGTAATTACTTGATTTTACTACGATATTCGTGCCGTTTCGGGGTTTGTCGCGGTCAGACCTTGCAGACATTCGTGCCAATGTTCCGCAGACTAATCGCAGACTAATTTTTCGGGTGCGGCCATGACAGAGCGATCGATGCTGATTACGGACAAGGCGTTGGCCAAGCTGCCCTACGCAGCCTCCGGCCAGTACAAGGTCAATGACACCGAGAAAAACGCACAAAGACTTTCGCCGCCCAGGGAGCCTGTTGGCGCGATGGGCTGAGGGAGTTCTCCGCCCGAAAGAAAATCGGTGAAGCCGGCGATATCACTTCCCGCGACGCGCGAAGCAAGGCGAAGGACATACTTGCCAAGATCGCGCGCGGGGAGCGACCGGATGACGAACGTTCGGTGAGGCGCGGCGCCATTTCACTGCGAACGGCGTGGGAGCGCTATCGCGACGGTCATATGATCCGCAAGGGCCGCAGTGCCGGGACGATCGAGAACTATCGTGATCATATGGAGCGGCTGTTCAAGGACAAGCCCCTGGCCCGGCTAGGCCGCCAACCGAACCTGATCGCGGCGCGGCACGAGAAGATCACGAAAGAGAACGGGGCCTATATCGCCAACGGCGCGATGCGAAGCCTGCGCGCGGTCTAAAATCACGCGTGCAAGACCAACCTCTGTTGATTTCCGCGAAGAACTGACCCGGGGTTTCCACTGAGAACTGACCCGGGTGGATGATGGGTCTGGGTCAGGTCGGGGTCAAGTTTTTGGTTTTCTCCTTCGCGGGTTTGACGGGTTTTGCCGAACTGTTCCTGAAGCGGAAGCTGTCGTTTCCGGTCTCCAGGATATGGCAATGGTGAGTTAGGCGATCGA
>NZ_JBEBMH010000077.1:0-4002 GCF_040081985.1 Mesorhizobium yinganensis
TTCGCCTTGAACTTGTAGAAGGTCGCAGCCGAGATGCCGTGCTTGCGGCAGACATCCGCCGTCTTCGCACCGGCCTCCTGCTCCTTCAGCATCCCGATGATCTGTTCTTCCGTGAACCTCGAAGGTCGCATCATCCGTCTCCATGATCGACGGACTCTACCCAAATCTGGAGGAAGTTCAGGGTCTCAGGTCACGTCCCCAGAGCGAGCCGGTGATCCGGTGCGCTAGTTCCACCGAGTCGGCATGAGACTCTCTGAGCAGTTGCGCGGCCTTCTCGACAGCCGCGCCGAGGCGCTCGGTCAGCAGTTCGGCGAGACCCACGCGGGCATGTTCTTGTGCGACATCATCCTTGCCCCTTGCGAGAGTTCGAATTCGCGGCGTTCGCGGCGCTGTTTCTCCTTGGCTGCACGTTCCCGCTTCTCTTTCTGCATTCAAGCTGCTTCCACGCGTTCATGCGCCTCGCCGATCGGCTACCGCTTCTGTTTTGCGAACGCCTTGACCGCGGTCCTTTTGTTTCGCATTCTCAACCAACGCCAGAATACCGTCAGTCGTTGGGCGATCGGCCTCGATCTTCTGAATGACTGAGCTGCGCACCGGCTCGACCATTCGCGCCAGTTCGTAAACCGACGAGACGGTCAAATCGGAAACTGTTTCCGATTTGATGCCGACAAAAGCAGATGCGGCGTTCATGTAGTTGTTGGCGGTGCGCTCGGTCCAGTCGAACTCGGAGCGAACCCATGCGAGGAACTGGCCATGTTCCAGCGCAGTCTTGATCTCATTGAGCTTTTCGCCGATCTCCAGAATATCACGCGTCGCACGCTTCTTCTTTGATCGCCTGATAGGAAGCGACAGTGATGAATAACAAGGTGGAACTAGCGCGCTTCTGACCGCGTTGGCGCAAGGTTGGCTTATCCAACCTTCTCTACGTGCGGAGCCTACAGCGTCCGTTCACCTCTGCTCACCCAGCCGCCCTAAACGACGGGCGCTTCGGAAGATAGGAAATCGCATACATGGCACTAATAAAAGGCACGAACAGCAGCGAGACCATCCCCGGCACCTCTGCCAGCGATGACATCTACGGCTACGGCGGCAACGACAAGGTCTACGGCTATGAGGGCGACGACTTCATTTCGGGCGGGGCCGGCAACGACACGCTGTATGGCGGCTCGGGCGACGATGACATTTATGGCGACAGCGGCATTAACACGCTCTATGGCGGCTCCGGCAATGACTGGTTCCACACCAGCGCCCGCTCGACCGGGCTGAGCGACGACTACATCGCCGACTTCGAATTGGGCTACGACAGGATCGACCTGCGCACCTGGGGCGTGTCCGACTTCACCCAAGTCCAGGCACTGCTGGGCAGTACCGCAGATGGCGGCTCGATTCTCAACGCTTACACGGGCGGCGTCAGCCACGTGATTGAAATCGCGGACGTCACCCGCACCGAATTCATCAGTAGCGACTTCGTGGTCGATACCTCCACGGCCGCGCGCAATCTGAGCGGCTCGAATTCGGTCGACGTGCTGTTCGGCGGGCGCAGTCACGACATCATCGACGGCAATGGCGGCAGCGACAGGTTGCTGGGCGGGCTCGGCGACGACGATATCTATGGTGAAAGTGGCAACGACCAAATCTGGGGCGGCGTCGGCAGCGACCTGATGTCGGGCGGCTCGGGCGACGATGTTTTCCGTTTCGTCAGCGTCGCGGAGATGACCAGCGCCTCGGGCCGCGACGTAATCACCGATTTTCAGGTCAATGACGGTTCTGGCTATGACGATTTGATCGATTTCTCCAAGGCAGACGCGGACGCCACTTTCTCCGGCAACCAGGCATTTGTGTTCATCGGCAGAGACACATTCATCTCGAACAGCCCTGGCGAACTACGCTATGCCTATAATGCGGCGGGCGATACGGTGGTGGCCGGCAACATCGACAACGACGCCTCCGTGGAGTTCCAAATCGTTCTCACGGGGCATTATGTGCTCGCTGCGAGCGATTTCATCGTCTGACATTTGCGGGCAAGGGCGGCGCCCGCTCTATCCTTCGGAAGCAACGAACGACTTAGCGGACGGTCGTGACGATCAGCCCGGCTGCCGCGAGATGGCCGGGCCAATTTACGAAACTGAAATCATATTTCGGTATAATTAGAGTTGACGTAGCGAGATGACCCGATGTGGCTTCAGCTCACCAAAAGGGATGGCCAGCCCATTCTTGTGAACATGGCGTGGATTGCCGAGGCGCTTCCCGGCGGTGGCGGTTCGGTGCTGGTGTTCGACAGGGTGCTTGGTGATAATAAAAGACTTGCTGTCGAAGAACCGGTCGGCGAATTAGCCGAAGCACTCGGCGCTGCGCGCACGGGGAAGCATCGACGGCTCTAACGGCAAGTTGCACGTCGTCCGATCGATATGGCTACGGACGCTTGAAAGAGTCCATCACGCTTTCGCCTCACAATGAGGGAGGAAAGCGTCATGGCTTTCTCACAATACACTGGGCATGCTCACACCGATCGATTTGGCGATGGTCCAAAAGGTATTCGACCGGCTCTGTGACGAGCGCCGTCTGGCTCAAAGGGACCGAGACCAGAGGGAGGAACTTGCCGCAGAGGTCATCCGCGTCTTCCAGAAAGGCGCGACGCGGGAAGCCGATCTGTGGCGGGCGCTTTCGAAGCGGCGAAAGCACGAGATGGTGTCACGCCTTGATCGCCGGCCGCGACGTGGCTGGGCGCCAGGGCTCAGGCCGCAGCGCGCCAGTCGTCGGCGGCTGTCGCCCGCCAGCGGTCGAGCGCCGCGTCGGGACTGCGATCCACCACGACAATCTCGCGGTCGGCGAAATCACCAGATACTGCCCATAGACCGGCGCCGAGGCGAGAAACCTTCACCTGCATTGGCTGTCCGGCCACATTCACTTCCGCCCGCTGCATAGCCATGCCCGTCTGGTTCGCTGCGAAATTGACGGTGTGCACATACTGACAGACCGTGCGAGTTGCAACATGCAATGTTGTAACCATTACAATCGAGATGGCCGCAACGACTCGCGCATTCATTTGCGAACCTTTCGGTGAAAAGCATGTTCGGCCCCTTGAGGGGGAATGGAACCCCGAATGCCCCTAGACAACGAAGACGCGCAGCGCACTCAAGCGCGTGCAGCCGCCGTGCGGCTGGCAAAGGAAACCGGCATAACTGGAGTGCAGGCAACCGATCTTGTCGCGTTGCTCGGCATGAACTGGTCGTCGCTGATTCGTGAAGCGCGGTTGCAAAAACCTTTCCGCTAAGCTCTATATCATTGTACATAGCCAGACGCTTGAAGTTCGCATACGTTGATTTGTCGCCCGGACCGGCAAGGCAAGCGGGCGCTTGGAAGAGGATAGCGCTTTCGCCCACTCAGGATGAAAGCGATGGACTGCAAAGACTTCAGCGGCGGAATTTCTGCGCTAGACTTCGATATCGTTCGAACCACCTATTGGGCTCTGGTTGGCAACACCACGATTGATGACGCATTGGCGCGTCGTCACGCCCGAGAATTGATAGCCGCCCTCACTGAGCACACCGACATAGATGACGACCTGCTCTCGCGGATAATCCGGCGGTGACCGAGAATGAAGAGGTCGCCGTTCGCGTCGAGCACGTAGACGGCCATTCGGCGGTGCAGGGTATCCCTCCGGTGAATGCCGCCTTGTAGGCTGAGGGGGAACGTCGGAAGTCCTAGGGCTAATCCTAGGAGTAGCCCTATGACGCCGCGGCGAGTTGAGGTGATCACGTCGTTAGAGAGACGCCGGCGCTGGTCGCACGTGGAGAAGGATAGTCTGTAAGCGCCCGGTCATGACCGCCTTCCGTAGTGGTGTTCGGATCGGCTAACGATCGGGCTCGGGATGCTGAAGATGGTGTCCATGAGTGGGGCTTAATGGACACGATCCCGTTGGACGGAATGATTGGCGGGGATCTTCGGGGCGAGACAGCGCCCGCACGCCGGCGCAAGTCCTATACCCTCGAAGAGAAGCAG
>NZ_JBEBMH010000078.1:0-3975 GCF_040081985.1 Mesorhizobium yinganensis
ACGAGCACCGCATGGACCGCAACCATCTCGCCGGCCAGCACGACGACCCCATATCAACCCAATCCTGGCCGCCGCCGGCTACACCTTCACCCTCCTGCTCAGGTGGTTGAAGGCGTTTTTGAACATACTCAGCGCTGCGCTGCTGAGCCAACACAAACCGCTCGCAGCCCAAAAGCTCAATTGTTCACGGTCGACTTTCTACGCCGTTCGATCGTGAACACGTCGGATGGGTAGGCTCGGAGACCATCGATGCGGTCAACATGGCTGTGACATCAAAGTCGACAAATACAGCCACGAACTGGGCGAAATATCCAGAATGGTGGTTGGCTCTCGTTGATGACACCGACCTAGGGCCGGACGAAAACGACTTTCTAACCGTCCGGGAGCACGTCACTATTCCGAGCGCCTGGACGAAGGCGTTCGTTATCGGAGGCAGTCCACTGCGGAACTTTGATCTTCTTTGAAGCAGCCGGCGTCGATTTCATCCCGGAGAATGGTGGCGGCGCCGGAGTGAGGCTGCGGAAGACAGGACGTTAACTCCTAGACAATATGATCTAGGTCTCGTGGACAAAGGGTAACCAAAGCTTGGCTGCTGCGATGGCGACGAAGCCAAGGTAGGATTCCTTTGTCTTGTCGTATCTGGTGGCGACGCGGCGCCAGTTCTTGAGCTTGTTGAACAGCCGCTCGACCAGGTTTCGCCACTTGTATTTCTCAGCATCGTATGGCGCGGGGTCCTTGCGGTTGCGCTTGGCCGGGATGACCGCCTCGATCTCGGCCTTCGCCAACGTCTCCCTGATGGCGTCGGCATCGTAGCCCTTGTCGGCCAGCAGCGCTTCGATCTTGCCGGCGATCATTCGCAGCAGCGGCGCGAAGCCTTTGATGTCATGCGCTTCTCCGCCCGTCACGACGAAGCCGAGCGGGCGGCCTCTGGCGTCGCAGCGGGCATGCAGCTTGGTGGTGAAGCCGCCGCGCGACCGACCAAGCGCCTCCGTCTGCTGAGTCCCCTTTTTATGCCGGCTGCGCAGTGATGCGCCCGGACAATCGTGCTGTCGATCATGTCGGCGGTACTATCTCGCTCGACCATTTCCGCCAGACTTTCCAGCATGGCATCGAACACGCCGGTTTCGACCCATCGCCGGTAGCGGCGGAACACGCTGTTCCACTTGCCGTACTCGTCGGGAAGATGTCGCCACTGCGCACCCGTGCGCCCCATCCACATCATGCCTTCGAAGTAGAGCCGGTTGTCTTGTGCCGGCCGACACCCGCGTCCGCGCTCAGGCGGCAGCAAAGGCCCGATCAGCGCCCATTCCTCGTCCGTCAGTCCAACGCGTTCGCCCAAGGCTCCCTCCAAAAAGAAGCCTTGAATCAAAACCGGATTCCTCAGTCAACGTTTGTCCACGAGCGCTAGCTCTGAACTTCGGTCGATGTTGGGACTTAGAATCGGTTATCAGTCCCGATAACCCTTGGAAGTTGTGCTGGATACACATGGGCAGGAAGAGGGGCGAACTGGCAAGTCTTATCCGCGAAAGCGACGACAAGCTCTTGTTTCGCGTTCAGATGGAACTCGCGAACGGAGGATATATCAACTTCTTTCGCGGAACGGAGATCGTGCAAGGTCGGGGAGCCACGTCTCGGGAGTTCGCCAGCTTCGAAAAAGCAATGAAGTGGTTTCTGGGCCTTCCCACCAGCCAAGACCAACCTGGAACGGATAGGTCTGCGGCCTAGTGCCCTCGAAGGCTGTGAGGATTGGCTCACGGCGCCGTTGTGATGCCCGGAAGATATAAGTTGACCGTTATGTCGGGAATGCACGATATTTAGTTTAGACCTAGACCCTAGGATCGGAGTCTTTCGTTGAATTGCGCTTCAGCTTAGAACATCTAGACTGTTTGTCGGACGGCCATGCCGTCTAGGGTCGCCGGCCTCCCTAGCGATCTCAGCATCTGGCCCGCGGCCTCCCTGGTGACCGCTGGCTTTGCCTTTGCCCAAGCCACCCCAAAGCCGGCGGTCGTCATTTGGCAGATCATGTGCTGAGTTTATATTGGCGAGGGGCTATACGGCGATAAACAACCTAAAGCCTCTTTCCGTCCCATCATTGCGTGCCTGCTTGGAGATCGACCGCCTTCGAACACGAGCTGGATAACGCGTTTGTTTCTCGATAAAGCGCGCCGCTGTAAGGCGACGAGCTCAGTTCGCTTGCTATGCAATAGGTGGTTTTTTGCACCTGACTGAGTCAGGCCACCAGAATGTAGACCACCTTGTGAGTATCAGGCTCGACGATGATGATCCTACCGTCTGCCAGCACGAAATAGTCGAAGCCGCGATAGGCCGGCACGATCTCGACGATGCGCGGCGGCAGAGGGAGAATTTCGATTGTCGTCGGAACGGCGACGCCGACCGAAACGTCGAAATCCACGTCCACAGGCTCGACCTTGGCCTCCTTGATCACGTTGGTAATCTCGACCTTCTGCTCATTGGTGATGTTGATGCTGGCGGTCGTCTCATTGGAAGGTTGCTGACCAGAGGCCTCGTCCTGCTTTTCCTCGCCAGGCGTCGCCTCAGTTGTTGTCTTCGAGTCCGCCTGGTCGCCCTGCTGGCCCTCCGTTTGCACGGCTGCCTTCGAATCCTTCTTGGATGCCGGTTCGGTCGTCCGTGCGGCATTCTCGGTTGTCGCCTTCCGCTTGGCCGTATCAGTGGTCTCCTTGTTGGCTGCCTTGTTCGTCTTTGTATCGGACTCTCCTGCCGCATCCTGCGACGCCGACTTGCGCTTTGTTGTGTTCTCTTTGGCTTCGGACGCGGCCTTGCCTTCATCGGAAGGTTGTTGGTCTGGCTGCGCCTGCGTGGCCTTCCGATTGGCGTTGCCAGTTGCGCCGGAGGTCTTCCCCCCCACCGAGGATTTGCCTTCGGTCGACTTGCCGCCGTCCTTTATGATGGGTTGCTGCACGTCCGGCGAAGCCCTTTCCTGGGCTAGCGCGGGAAGCGCGACCAAGGCGGAACCGGCGAGCAAGGCGGCGGCGATACAACTGATGCGTTTCATGGGATTTCCTTTCTGACATTAAGCTTTCGCTTGGAAAGCTAGCTGCCGAACGGAACGACTCACATCATGTTCCGACTTACGGGCTTTTACCGCATCCGCATGGGACTTCCGGCCCATAGGCCTGGGCCTTTGGACCCGTGTTCAAATGGTCACGTTTGGAAGTAGCGACCTAGTCATCTGTTGGCCAGGGTGGCATCTGGTGGGCTTCGCGCTCCAAACGCCGGACGGTTTCCCGAATATGCTTCGGGTCTTCGTGCTCCAGACCGACCACGTCGTTGCGTGTCTCCCGCAAAGCCACAACGATCTCGTCGAGCTTCGCATGGATCGCGGCAGTGTCGCGGTACCCCTGAACGAGCACGACACCGGTGATGACGATTGCCGCGACACTCAGACCGAAGGTGATGAAGTCGGCGCTCAATCCCAACGGAACCAGTAGTGTGCATCCGATCATCAGAAGAAAGATGAAATAGAGGCGCCGACCTACATGGGTTCCGGAGCGGCAAGCAATGCTTCGCCTGTGGACATGATGGTTACCGGCGCACTTCCCGATCGAGGGAATCCAGCTGGAGACCCGAATTAACCGTGCTGGTAGGGATGGAATTGTGATTCACTGCTTCTGTCGTGATTTGGAGACGGGACGATGGAGCAGCGGTCGCTATTGGGGCTTTCGGAACATCTCGACCGGTTGAGCAAGAATGGTGATCCGCTCGAGGTTCTGGAGGCGACGGTCAACTTTGAGTATTTTCGTGACTGGCTGGTCGAAGGACTTGGCTATGGCGAGGGTGGCAAGGGTGGTCGCCCGCCGTTCGATCCGGTGTCGATGTTCAAGGCGCTGATTTTGCAGGCGCAGCACAATCTGAGCGATGCCAGGATGGAGTTCATGATCCGGGACCGGTTGTCCTGGATGCGGTTTCTCGGCTTCGATCTTGGCGGCCCGACGC
>NZ_JBEBMH010000079.1:0-3923 GCF_040081985.1 Mesorhizobium yinganensis
GATGTCGCCGCGCCGCCCGACCCCCGCTACTCCGACGAACCAGACGACTACCACCCGCCATGCCGCTGCTGTGGCGGACGCATGATCATCATCGAGACGTTCGAGCGCTGGAGGCAGCCGCGTGGACCGCCGCACACCACCGCCACGAACCGGGAGACGGACGCATGACCCGGCATGGCATGGTCGAACCATCAGCCGCAGGCGCCCAGTCGCCGGCAACGGACCCACGCGCGTCCACCGTCAATATCGCCGTCGACAGCGTCACAACGAGCCTCGTGTGGGATCGGTTGGACTGCGCGAAGTCACAACGAAGCGGCCTCTCCGCATCAATCCCCACGCTTCCCGGCGGCGGTCGCACCATCGCCGACATCAGCCACAGATCGAAATCCCCATAGCCATCGACTGTGGCCCGCGGGTTCCTGCATGAGAGGCTTTCGTACGCCTGCCGGCACCCGAAACCCTTCACCGTTTGAGACGTTCTGGCCGTCTGCTGGAATGACCAATTCGGGCAAGCCGCTCCTTCAGTGAGGTCGCGGACGTCGCTTCTGCGATCTGCAAAGGACATCGCTTTCTGGATTGCTAAAATAGGCTATACTTAGATATCGGACATGGAAATCGACGTGGGTGAGGCGCAGCGTCGGTGGCCGTGCGACTGTAGCCTGTGACATCGGCTGCCGATCGGAGCCGGTCGGATGGACCCAATGTATCAATGGTGTTTCGGCCTTGTTTCCATGGTGGCGATCTTCATTGGATCGCCCAATCAAGGCTTGGCAGCAAACGTTCCGCGTATCGGCCTTCTCACCTATTGGATTGTGACCCAAGCGCCATTCAGAATGAATTCGGGCCCTTTCTCAAAGGGCTCGAAGAATTGGGGTACAAGCAAGGCGAGACCTTCGACCTCGAATGCCAGGCGGCCGAGAAGAGTTATGAGAGACTTGCGGAAGCCGCGCGCAAGCTGGTGCAGCTTCCGGTCGATGTGATCGTGACGACCTCGCAGCCAGCGGGACGGGCCGCCCACCAAGCAACGGATTCGGTCCCTATCGTATCGATCGTCAGCGGAGATCCAATAGCTGACGGCCTCGTTGCCAGCCTCGCTAAGCCTGGCGGCAACTTCACCGGGGTCAGCTACTATGCAACCGAACTCACGGCGAAGCGGCTGGAGCTGTTGAAAGAGGCAATACCGGATGTCGCAAAAATCGGGGTTCTAGCCAATCCTGATGTTTCTTATCTACCGTTCGAAGCGGATACTATGCGCGCAGCCGGAAAGCTCGGAATAGGCGTGAAGCTTCACCATGTCAGGCAGCCGGCCGAAATCGATGTCGCAATCCCGGAAATGAAGAAAGAGGACGTGCAGGCGATCTTCGTCCTACCGGACGTCATGTTGGCCGGCGAGGCTGCACACATCGCCGCTCTGGCGCTCGAACAGCGGCTTCCGACGATGACGTGGGGACAATGGTATCCGCGAGCCGGCTGCCTGATGGCCTATTCCGCGGATTATGTTGAGATGATTCACCGTCTGGCTTTTTACGCGGACCGCATCCTCAAAGGAGCCAATGCAGGCGATCTGCCGCTCGAGCAGCCTGCTACTTTCCGGCTAACGATCAACCAGAAAACCGCTATGGCGCTGGGGCTGGAACTCCCGCAGACTTTGCTGATCCTGGCCGACGAAGTGATCGAATGAAGCTCGATCCGCCTCGTCATGCGCCGCTCTCTCTTTCAAAAATACTTCGCGACGTTCTTCCTAGCAGCGACCGTCCCCTTGCTTGCAAACGGCATCAGCGATGCGTGGTTTGGGTACCGCGATCAACGCGCGATGCTCAACGCAACGCTGCGGGTCGAGGCAAGCGCGGCGGCGGGAAGGATCGAAAACTTCCTCAACGGCATCAGGGACGATCTCGGATGGAGCGTTCAGCGAGATTGGGCAGAGGACCGGCAGGACCAACATAGGCTGGATGCGCTACGCGTGTTGCGCCAAGCAACCGCGGTCGTCAGCATTGCGCTTATCGACAAAGCGGGGGTCGAACGTCTTTTCGTTTCGCGCACGGAGCTTGAGAGGAAGGCAAGCGGGGTCGACCGCAGTCATGACCCGGCTGTCGCTGCCGCGAAGTTGGAGGGCGTGTGGTATGGCCCCATTACCTACTACAACGGTTCCGAACCATTCATGCTTGTGTCGGTGGCCGGCAACCGCGCGGCGGCCGGTGTGGCAGTCGCGGAGATCAATCTGAAGCTCATTTGGGATGTTGTATCGGACATCCGGGTCGGCGGGAGCGGTCGAGCCTATGTGGTCGACCGGCTCGGACAGTTGGTCGCCCACCCCGACATCAGCAAGGTGCCCAGCGGCACTAATGAGGAGGCTGCTAGAACGTTGCGAAGGCTGCAAGACGCGATCGAGGCTGGCGGCACATCGGTCGCGACCACTAACACTGACGGAGAACCGGTGATCGCCGATATGGCAGCGATCAAAGGTACCGGTTGGACCGTAGTAGTCGAGCAGGACACGACCGAAGCCTTTGCGCCGATTTATGCGACCCTCTGGCGGACAAGCGGATTGCTGCTCGGCGCGACGATGCTAGCCGCCGGTCTAGCTTTCTGGCTTGCCAAGCGAATGACCGGACCCGTTCGACTGCTTGAGGAGGGGACGCGACAGATCGGGGCCGGTCAGTTCGAGCATAGAATCAACATCTCGACTGGAGACGAACTCGAACGGCTAGCAGCCCGGTTCAACGAAATGGCAAGGGAGCTCGCAAGTTCGCGAGAGCGCGAGGAGCGCATCGCAAGATTGCGACGCTTCCTGGCGCCGCAGGTGGCCGAGATCGTCGAAAAGGCAGGAGACGATGGCGTACTGCTTGGCCATCGTGCGGAGGTAGTGGTCATCTTTTGCGACTTGCGTGGGTTCACGGCATTCTCAACCGAGGTGGAACCGGAAGAGATCATGCAGCTCTTGGCCGACTACTATCAGGCCGTCGGCTCCATCGTTACAACCCACGAAGCCACGGTCACAAACTTCTCCGCCGATGGCTTGATGATCCTAGTTAATGCGCCGATCTCCTGCGCGGAGCCGGCAATGCGTGCGGTAGAGATGGCTATCGCGATGCAGGCGGAAATCCAGCGCCTGATCCGCGGATGGCGAGAGCGGGGCCATTCGATCGGCTTTGGCCTTGGCATTGCCATGGGGTGGGCGACTGTCGGGCGGATCGGTTACGAAGGTCGACACGACTACACTGCAATCGGAAATGTCGTGAACCTAGCCTCTCGTCTGTGCTCGTCAGCCAAAGATCATCAAATTCTTCTCGACTCGACCATCGCCAAGGCTGTGGCGACGAACGTCTCGGTAGTCGAAATCGGGCCTCGCCAGCTTAAGGGGTACGGTAAGGAACTGATAGTGTATGAAGTTGCTTATCCCGAACGGGCTAACACCGATGATCGCCGCAACAGCAACAATAACGAGCTAGCCACGTAGGCATCACTCCCCAAACACGTGGCTGCGGCGAGCGTCAACAAGGGGTTGGATCACGACCCTTGTGGTCTCTGCTAGCAATGTCAGGGAATGGCGCTAAGCGGCCGTTGGCAGCTCGACATCGGAATGACCGCGGTCCACCCCATCGCCGCCGTTCGCAGCGCGGCCTTCGCCGCCTGAAACTTGCCATTCGTTGGGCTCCACCAAACGGCAGAGCTGGGGCCGTCGAACGAACCCGCTGCGCGGGAGGGCACCTGCGGTTGAGATAGAGGACACAGGCCGGTTGTCTCGCTTGCATTGAGGGTCGTGCGCCAGCGGCAGAGCATGACGGGCTTCTTCAACAAGGAGCCTGACCATGCACCACCCCTATCTCGACACACCCGTCAGCCCGCTCCGCCAGAGGCTGATCGACGACATGAACATGCGGCGCTTCTCACGCGAGACGCAGCGCAACTATCTCCGTGAC
>NZ_JBEBMH010000008.1:0-259858 GCF_040081985.1 Mesorhizobium yinganensis
CAGGCCAAGGGCTTTGTCGTGCTGCCGAAACGTTGGGTCGTGGAGCGCAGCTTCGCATGGTTTAACCGCTGTCGGCGCCTGGCCAAGGACTGGGAATGCCTCAACGCAAAGGCGCTTGCCTTCCTCAAACTCGCCTCCATCCGACTTATGATCAGAAGGCTTTGTAATCCATCATAAAGTGTCCGAACTGACTCTTAGGTTCGCTTAGTACATATGCGGACAGGTAGCTATGACCGATGAACGCAAAATGACGCCCCCGCCGGCGAATTGGGCAACTTTGTGGCAGCAAAGGCACACTCGGTTAGCCGGAGGTTAACGCCACGTGCTGGCATCAGGGCTCGGCACCCTCTGCTTTGGTAGGCTTGCCGCTTCGCGCAAATCCTGAAAGGTTGCCGCCCGCAATTACAGCCGGAGAACCCGCCCCATGAAGACACGCGCCGCCGTGGCCGTTGCCGCTGGAAAACCGCTTGAGATCATGGAGGTCGACCTCGAAGGTCCGCGCGAAGGTGAAGTTCTGGTCGAGGTCAAGGCCACAGGCATTTGTCACACCGATGAATTCACCCTGTCTGGCGCTGACCCGGAAGGCCTCTTTCCCGCCATCCTCGGCCACGAGGGTGCCGGCGTCGTGGTGGACATCGGCAAGGGCGTGACCAGTCTGAAGAAGGGCGACCACGTCATTCCGCTCTACACGCCGGAATGCCGGCAATGTCCGTCCTGCCTGTCCCGCAAAACCAATCTGTGCACCGCCATCCGCGCGACCCAGGGCCAGGGCCTGATGCCGGACGGCACCAGCCGCTTCTCGATCGGCAAGGAAAAAATCTTCCATTATATGGGCTGCTCGACCTTCTCCAACTTCACCGTGTTGCCCGAGATCGCGCTGGCCAAGGTCAATCCGGCCGCGCCCTTCGATAAGATTTGCTACATCGGCTGCGGCGTCACCACCGGCATCGGTGCGGTGATCAACACGGCGAATGTCGAAGCCGGCGCAACGGCGGTGGTGTTCGGGCTAGGCGGTATTGGCCTCAACGTCATTCAGGGTCTCAGGCTCGCGGGAGCCGACATGATCATCGGCGTCGACCTGAACAACGACAAGAAGGCCTGGGGCGAACGTTTTGGCATGACGCATTTTGTCAATCCGAAGGAGATCGACGGCGACATCGTCCCCTATCTGGTCAATCTCACCAAGCGCGGCGCCGACCAGATCGGCGGCGCCGATTACACCTTCGACTGCACAGGCAACACCAAGGTGATGCGGCAGGCGCTGGAAGCCTCGCATCGTGGCTGGGGCCAGTCGGTCGTCATAGGCGTCGCAGGCGCCGGTCAGGAGATTTCGACACGGCCGTTCCAGCTTGTCACCGGGCGCGTCTGGAAAGGCACGGCCTTCGGCGGTGCGCGTGGCCGCACCGACGTGCCAAAAATCGTCGACTGGTATATGGACGGCAAGATCGAGATCGACCCGATGATCACCCACACGCTGACGCTGGACGAGATCAACGAGGGTTTTGACCTGATGCATGCCGGTGAGAGCATCAGGAGCGTGGTGGTATACTGAGGCCAGAATGTCGCCCGTCATCTATGTCGATGCCGATGCCTGCCCGGTAAAGGACGAGGTGGTGAAAGTGGCCGAACGGCTTGGCCTCGTCGTCACCTTCGTCTCGAATGGCGGACTCAGACCATCGCGCGATCCGATGATCCGCAATGTCGTCGTGCCTAAATCGGCCGACGCCGCCGACGACTGGATCGTCGACAACGCGCAAGCCAACGACATCGTGGTGACGGCCGACATCCCGCTTGCGGCACGGGCCGTGGGCCAGAACGTGCACGTTTTAGGACCGACCGGAAAGCCGTTCACGCCGGAGAACGTCGGCATGGCGGTGGCGATGCGCGATCTCAAGCAGCATCTTCGGGAAACCGGCGAAAGCAAAGGCTACAATGCCGGTTTCGCGCGCGAGGACCGCTCGCGCTTTCTCGGCGCGCTCGACCAGATCGCGCGACGCGCCATCGCCGCAGCCAAGAGCGCCACATGACCCGGCACAACCGTAACGCTTCGTTCTATATCGCGCTGACGGCTGGGGTGGTCGTCCTCATCGCCCTGCTGCTGATCGCGCCGGCCTATGCCGTCACGGCCGCCGCGAATGTCTTCTTCCTCGCCTATCTCGTGCAAAGCGCTGTCAAGCTCCGGCGCCTAAGCGCCTCCTACCTGCATAAGCATGCGGCACGTGTCGACGTGCCGGAATGGGTGATCTTTGTAGTGACCCTCTTTGCCGTCGCTGTGACGGTCATATCCCTGTTTCGCCTGATCAATGCGGCAGACCACCCGACGGTGCTGCAGCTCGCCCTGGCATTGGCGTCGGTGGCGCTCGGCTGGGTGACAGTGCATACCATGGCCGCCTTCCACTACGCTCACGTCTATTGGGCACCGGTGCACAGACGCTCCGACGGCGTGGCGATGCGGCATGGCGGGCTGGAATTCCCGCAGACGCCCGAGCCATGCGGCTACGAGTTCGTGTATTTTGCTTTCGTCATCGGCATGACGGCGCAAACGTCGGACGTGGTAATAACCAACACCGACATGCGCAAGCTGAACATGCTGCATGCGGTGGTGTCGTTCTTCTTCAACACGGTTCTGGTGGCTGCCGCTGTGAACCTTGCCGTCAGCTTCGGCGGATAAGCGCGCGAACGGTCCGCGTCGGGACGACTGATCCAAAACGGCGACTGCCGACGGAAGGCAGCCTTCCTGAGACACCACCGCGAATACTCGTGTGTGATCAGGCGAACTGTCTCGTGCTGGTGAAACATTCGACCGTTCCACTACGTATTGCCCTTCAGGACACCTGCGCAATGCGCCGGCTGGTCCGAAGGAGCGCAGACCATGACACCGTCACAACACGAATCCACCACGGAGGGGCACGCTGCGGATTCCCAAGAGCCGTCACTGAAACCCGGCAAGGGGCCTCTGATCTACCGGCAATATTTCTGGACCAGGGCATCGCACTGGCTCTGGGCGGTAAGCCTGTTCTTCCTGCTGCTGTCCGGCCTGCAGATATTCAACGCCCACCCGGCGCTTTACCTCGGCGATCAGTCAGGGTTCGGCTTCGACAACGAAGTATTGTCGATGCGCGCCGAAAATACGGCGACGGGGCCCGTCGGCCACACCATCATTCTCGGCCACGCCTTCGATACCTCCGGCCTGCTCGGCCTGTCATGGGAAGACGGACAACCGATGGGACGCGGTTTTCCCGCCTGGGCGACGATCCCCTCCTATCAGGATCTGGCGACCGGCCGCGTCGTGCATTTCTTCTTCGCTTGGATGCTGTCGGCGACACTTATGCTCTGGCTGCTGGGCAGTTTGATCAATGGCCACCTCCGTCGCGATTTGCTCCCCAGCCTGTCCGACTTAAGGAACCTGCCGCGCGACTTCGCCGATCATGTGCGCCTGCGCTTCCATCACGGCCGCGACTACAACACGCTGCAGAAATTCGCCTATGGCGGCGTGCTGTTCCTTCTCTTGCCGTTGATGATCGCCACGGGGCTCGCCATGTCGCCGACCATGAATGCCGCCGTGCCCTGGCTTCCCGAAATCCTCGGCGGACGTCAGACGGCGCGTACCATCCATTTCCTGACCATGCTGCTGCTTGTTGGCTTCTTTATCATCCACATGTTGATGATCCTCGCTGCCGGTCCGTTCAACGAACTGCGTTCGATCGTCACCGGCTGGTATCGGACCGACCCACAAACGTCCGCGGAAGTGCAGACCGAAGGGAGATCATGATCATGAGCACCTTTCGCATCAACCGCCGGAAATTTCTTTCGGCATCGAGCGTGGCGGCTTCGTCAATGCTGCTGTCCGGTTGCGACATTTTCGATGGACTGCCCGCGGGTGGCAACGTCCGCAACGTTCTGGAGAGCGCCAACGACCTGACCTATCGCGTACAGCGGCTCTTTGCTGGCCGCGACGCGCTGGCCCAGGAATTTTCCGAGGCCGACATCCGTCAGCCGCAGCGGCCGAACGGCATCACCGCGCCGGACGATTCGGTCTACAAGGAGCTGCTTTCCAGGAATTTCGCCGACTGGCGCCTTGAAGTCACCGGCCTCGTCGGTAAGCCGCTGTCATTGTCGCGCGACGAACTCCAGAAGATGCCGGCGCGCACCCAGATCACACGCCACGACTGCGTCGAAGGCTGGAGCTGCATCGCCAAGTGGACGGGCACGCCGCTGGCCCTGGTGCTGGACGAAGCGAAGGTAAAACCGCAGGCGCGCTTCGTCGTCTTCCACTGCCTTGATACGATCGAGCGCAGCCTGTCGGGCGACGTCAAATATTACGGCTCGATCGACCTGGTCGACGCGCGGCATCCGCAGACCATCCTGGCCTACGGGCTGAACGACAAGCCGCTCCCTGTCGAGAATGGCGCGCCGCTACGAGTGAGGGTCGAGCGCCAGCTCGGCTACAAGATGCCGAAATACGTCAATCGCATCGAATTGGTGGACAGTTTCGCCGCCATGGGTTTCGGCAAGGGAGGCTATTGGGAGGATCGCGGCTACGATTGGTTTGGTGGCATCTGATGCTATTTTCTTGCCTTTCCAATGGCTTAAACGAAAAGCCCGATCAAACGGTTGTGCATGAAGGCTTGTTGCGACATGCTTGTCCTGCCGCCATCGGATCGAGCGGCGTCAATCAACACAAGACCAAGGAGGTGCGCCGGTTGCCGGAAAGCACAAACATTTTCGACGAAAAGCCCGACTTTGACACGATCGGCGGACGCCTCTCACGCGCTCGCGAATCCGCCGGGCTCGACATCAAGGGCTTAGCATGGCGTCTCGGCGTCGGCGACGAGTCGATCCGGGACTGGGAAACCGATCGGTCCCAGCCTGACGCACGATTGCTTACAAAGATGGCGGGCCTGCTCAACGTCAGCCTGTCATGGATATTGCATGGCGTCGGCACGTCGCCCGACGAGCCCGACGAGCCCGTGCTGATTGAATCCGTCGGCACGCAACTCGACCGGCTCAAGCATCTGAACGTCGAAACCGGGCACCTCATAACGCGGCTTGAAAGCGATCTCGAGCGACTGCGGCAGCCGGTCGCGTTCCTCGACTACGCCCCATAGTCCTCGTTTGAGTTGTGCTCGCGCAGCCCCGACCGGATCGGCCAACATCGATGACTGCTCAGCCGATCGCCTCGCAATAGTGCGTTTGCAAAGGGCGCCTGCGCGGTTGCGCTATCGCCGACGTACCGCTCGACGGGGCAAATCCAAGTAGACGATGAGAGGCGGCGCGAGCCGTCGGAGCACAAACCTTGGCATCACGCAGATGCTCTCACCCTGCCCGAAGGATCGAATCGCCCGTATCGGCCCACGACGCGCCCGCGAACCGATACGGGTCGCAACCGAATCGTCGATCAGGCGACCTTGTCCCCGCGTCCATCGCGCCTGCAATTCCGCTCTTCATCTCGTTCATCGCGGCACACCGCAACGGGCGCGTTGCGCCGGCGACCCGGCCGCTCGACCGCCTCTTTGTCTTGGAAATAACAAACCGGTCTTGAGATTGCGCAAAGGAGGGTGGTTAGCGATCTGTTTCAGCCACGGCCCCTGATGACAAAGGCGGGTCGCTGGGCTAAATACGACTCGTCGGAGGTTCCGCAAGGGCCTCGCCGGTTCGCGGGAGAGAGCAGCGACGCTGCCGCCGAAGGGGAAATCGCCCGAAATCTCTCAGGCAAAAGAACCGCAACCGGTCAAGACACTCTGGAAAGTCGGGGCCGAAAACCCCGCGCCGAAGGTGTAAGCGTCGCCGACAGAGTTCCGGTTGCGCGAGTCTCTCAGGCTTCAGACAGAGGGGCACGGAATGGCCGCTTCAGCGGCCGGATACGTGCGCTCTGGAGAAGCAATGACCGACCTCGGCCAAAAGAAACTTCCGCTCGAAGACATGCATCAGGCGGCCGGCGCGCGCTTCGGCCCGTTCGCCGGCTGGTCGATGCCGCTGCAATATGCCGCCGGCGTGATGAAGGAGCACCTTCACACCCGCGAACATGCCGGCCTGTTCGACATCTCGCACATGAAGTTGTTTACGGTTTCCGGTGCGGGCGCCTCCGCGCTGCTGTCGAAAGCCTGCCCGATCGACGCCGAGGCGCTGACCGAACGGCAATCCAAATACACCTTCTTTCTCACCGAGACCGCCGGCATCATCGACGATCTTATCATCACGAGGCTCGGCCCGACGCGCTTCATGGTCGTCGCCAACGCCGGCAACGCCGCCGAGGACGAGGCGCACCTGACGGCGCTGGCGGAGGATTTCGACTGCAAGGTTACGCCGCTCGACCGCGTTTTCCTGGCGATCCAGGGACCGGAGGCCGAAGCCGTGCTCAAGGCCGCCGGTGTCGACGGCTCGGCCTTCGCCTTCATGACCGGCTTCGAGCCGCGTGAAAACTGGTTCATGAGCCGGTCCGGCTATACCGGCGAGGACGGTTTTGAGATCGGCCTGCCCGAGGCGGATGCACGCAACCTCGTCGCAAAACTGCTCGCGGACGAACGCCTGATCTGGATCGGGCTCGCCGCCCGCGACAGTTTGAGGCTGGAGGCCGGGCTCTGCCTGCACGGTCAGGACATTTCCAAGGACACCGATCCGGTGGCGGCCGGTCTGCTCTGGGCGATCCCGAAGACCCTGCGCACCGAAGGCACCTTCATTGGCGCCGAACCGCTGCACAAGAAGATCGCGCTCGGCGCTGGCGAAAAACGGGTCGGCCTGAAGCCGGACGGCCGCCAGCCGGTGCGAGCCGGCGCCTCGCTCTTCGACGAGACGGGCGCCGCCGTCGGCCGCGTCACCTCCGGCGGCTTCGGCCCTTCGGCCGGCCATCCTGTCGCCATGGGCTACCTCGCCGCCCCGCTCGCCAAATCCGGCGCAAAAGTTTTCGCCGACGTTCGCGGCACAAAAGTGCCGGTCGACGTCCATTCCCTGCCCTTCACCCCACACCGCTATCGCAAAGGATGACCCCCATGCCGCAGATTTTCTACACCGAAGACCATGAATGGATCCGCGTCGAGGGCGACACGGCGACCGTCGGCATCACCGATTACGCGCAGGAACAGCTCGGCGACCTGGTCTTCGTCGAACTGCCGGAGGCCGGCAAGACGGTGAAGAAGGGCGACGTGGCGGTGGTCGTGGAGTCGGTCAAGGCCGCCTCCGACGTCTATGCTCCGGTCGACGGCGAGATCGTCGACGCCAACGGTGCGCTGTCCTCCGAGCCGGCGCTGGTCAATTCGTCCGCCACCGGCGACGGCTGGCTGTGGAAGATGAAGCTCGCCGACAAGGGCCAGCTCGAAGGCCTCATGGACGAGGCCGCCTACAAGAAACACATCGGCTGAGGCATTCACTATGACCCAGAAATCCGAATTCGCGGGCCGGCATATCGGCCCGGGCATCGCCGAGACGCGCGCCATGCTGGCCTCGCTCGGCGTGCCGTCCCTGGAAACGCTGATCTCGCAGACCGTGCCGCAGTCGATTCGGCTCGGCCGGCCGCTCGACTTGCCGGCGCCCGCCACCGAGGCCGAAGCTCTCGCCGAGCTGGCGCAAAAAATGTCGGCCAACGTCGTGCTCAAAAGTTTCGTCGGTCTCGGTTATCACGGCACCCATGTGCCGCCGGTCATCCTGCGCAACCTGTTCGAGAACCCGGCGTGGTACACGGCCTATACGCCCTACCAGGCCGAGATCAGCCAGGGCCGGCTGGAACTGCTGTTCAACTACCAGACACTGGCGGCCGAACTCACCGGACTGCCCGTGGCCTCCGCCTCGCTGCTCGACGAAGCGACCGCACTGGCCGAGGCGGTCGGCATGGCGGTACGCCATCACAAGGACAAGCGCACGAAGATCGCCTTCGCCAACCAGCCGCATCCGCAGACCCGTGACGTCGTCGAGACCCGCGCCGAGCCGCTGGGCTGGGATATCGACGGCGACACGATCGACGACAACACGGCCGCCCTCGTCGTCGCCTGGCCCGACACGTATGGCGTGTTCGGCGACCATTCCGAAAAAATCGCCGAGGCTAAGGCCGCCGGCGCGATCGTCATCTTCGTCGCCGATCCGCTGGCGCTCACCATCATGCAGACGCCGGCCAGCCTTGGCGCCGACATCGCGGTCGGCTCGATGCAGCGTTTCGGCGTGCCGATCGGTTTCGGCGGCCCGCACGCGGCCTATTGCGCCGTATCCAACGCGCTGACCCGGCTGATGCCGGGTCGCCTCGTCGGCCAGTCGGTCGACACCAAGGGCCGGCCCGGCTACCGGCTTGCCTTGCAGACTCGAGAGCAGCACATCCGCCGCGACAAGGCGACCTCCAACATCTGCACCGCGCAGGCGCTGCTGGCCAATATGGCCACCGCCTATGCGATCTGGCACGGGCCGGAAGGTCTTCAGGCCATCGCGAACCGCGTGCATGGGCTGGCCGCGCGGCTCGCCGCTTCGCTGAAGGCTGCAGGCCACACGGTTCTGGGCGACCATCGCTTCGACGCCGTGACGGTGGAGGTGAAGGGCAACGCCAAGGCCCTCGCCAAGTCGGCGCAGAAGGACGGCCGGCTGCTGCGCATGGTCAATGAGGACCTTGTCGGCATCAGTTTCGACGAGACGTCCACGGAAGCCGATCTCGAAGCCATCGCGGCGGTTTTCGGAGCAAAGGCTGAGGCAACCGCCGGACGCGCCCTGCCCGGCGCGCCGCGCCCGCTGAAAGGCTTTTTGACCCAGCCGTTTTTCCACGAGAACCGCTCGGAAACCGAGATGATGCGGTTCCTGCGCAGACTGGCAGACAAGGACCTTGCGCTCGACCGCACCATGATCCCGCTCGGCTCCTGCACCATGAAGCTCAACGCCGCCGCCGAGATGATCCCGGTGTCGTGGCCCAACGTCGCCAATCTGCATCCCTTCGCGCCAAAGGCGCACTCGAAGGGCTACAAGTCGATGACCGACGATCTGGAGCGCTGGCTCTCCGAAATCACCGGCTTTCACGCCGTGTCGCTGCAGCCCAACGCCGGCAGCCAGGGCGAATATGCCGGCCTGCTGGCTATCAGTCGCTATCACGCCTCGCGCGGCGACGCGAACCGCACAGTCTGCCTGATCCCCTCCTCCGCCCACGGCACCAATCCGGCAAGCGCTGCGATGGCCGGCATGGACGTCGTGGTGGTGAAATGCACCGACAGCGGCGACATCGACATGGACGACATGCGCGCCAAGGTGGAGCAGCACAAGGCCAATCTGGCCGCGCTGATGATCACCTATCCCTCGACGCATGGCGTGTTCGAGGAAGGCGTCAAGGACCTGACCAAACTGATCCATGACAATGGCGGGCAGGTCTATCTCGACGGAGCCAACCTCAACGCCCTGGTTGGTCTTGCCCGGCCCGGCGACATCGGCGGCGACGTCTGCCACATGAATCTGCACAAGACCTTTTGCATCCCGCATGGCGGCGGCGGGCCGGGCGTCGGGCCGATCGGCGTGGCGAAACATCTTTCGCCGTTCCTGCCCGGCCATATCGACCACGGATCGACGCATCCGGTCTCGGCGGCACCGTTCGGCAGCGCATCGATCCTGCCGATCACCTGGATGTATATCCGCATGATGGGCAGCATCGGGCTGAAGAACGCCACCGAAATGGCGATCCTCAACGCCAACTACGTCGCCAATCACCTGAAGGAGTTCTTTCCGGTGCTCTATGCCGGCCGCAACGGGCGCGTGGCGCATGAGTGCATTTTGGACACCCGCGTTCTGAAGGACAGCGCCGGCATCGGCGTCGAGGACGTCGCCAAGCGGCTGATCGATTACGGCTTCCACGCGCCGACCATGTCATGGCCGGTCGCCGGCACGCTGATGGTCGAGCCGACTGAATCCGAGCCCAAGGCCGAGCTCGACCGCTTCTGCGACGCGATGATTTCCATCGCCCGGGAAGCGGCAAAAGTGGCGTCGGGCGAATGGCCGAAGACCGACAATCCGCTGGTCAACGCCCCGCATACGTCGGCGGAAGCGCTGGCCGGCGAGTGGGCGCATGCCTATTCGCGGCTGGAGGCGGCCTACCCCGCGGCCGATCCGAACGTCTCGGCGAAATATTGGCCGCCGGTGTCGCGCATCGACAATGTCGCGGGCGACCGCAACCTCGTCTGCTCCTGCCCGCCGCTGGCGGACTATCTCGGCGCGGCGGAGTAGTTCGGCCCAACCCGAAAAACGTTCGCGCGAGTGCGACGTTCAAACGGAAACGCAGGGGACAGTTTACTTTCTTTCGGCAGAAAGGCCGCAGCGGTCCAGACATTGCGCTGGCCGAAAAAAGTAAACTGTCCCCAGCACTTACATCGGCTCGACGGCAAACGGCCAACCGATTTCGGCTTATCGACCAGCCGATACATTCCTCTTGCGTGTCACCTTGCGGCCTCTCCCAAAGGCTGGCATTCCGCGCCGCGCCGCGTAGTATCGCGCGACGCATACCGGGAGGACGCATTGCAGACCAAGAAGATCATCAACGACGGCAACAGGGCCGTCGACGAAATGCTGGAAGGCGTGCTCGCCGCCCATCCGAACCATCTTTTCGCCGTCCCCGGCAGCCCGCGTTCGATCGTCGCCAAGAGCGGCCCGCGCCCCGGCAAAGTCGGCATCGTCATCGGCGGCGGCTCGGGCCACGAGCCGACCTTTTTGGGTTATGTCGGCAAAGGTCTGGCGGATGGCTGCGCGGTGGGCAACGTCTTCGCCTCGCCCCCGCCGGACCCGATCCTCGAATGCGCCAAGGCGGTCAGCGGCGGCGCCGGCGTGCTGTTCCAGTACGGCAACTATGCCGGCGACGTCATGAATTTCGACATGGCCGCCGAGATGGCCGCCATGGACGACATCGAGGTACGCACCGCGCTCACCACCGACGACGTCGCCACCTCCGTCAAGGCGAAGCGGCGCGGCGTCGCGGGCAATTTTTTCGTTTTCAAGGCGAGCGGCGCAGCCGCCGACAAAATGCTTTCGCTCGACGAGGTCGAGCGCATCGCCCGCAAAGCCAACGACCAGACGTTCACCATGGGCGTCGCGCTGGCGCCCTGCTCGCTGCCGCAGACGCGAAAACCGAATTTCGAGATCGGCGGCGACGAGATGGAGATCGGCATGGGCATCCATGGCGAACCCGGCGTCCAGCGCAGCAAGCTGAAAACCGCCGACGAGATCGTCGACGCGATGCTCGACCGCATCTTTTCCGAGATGGCGCCCTCGAAAGGAGACAAGGTCGCCGTGCTGGTCAATTCGCTGGGCTCGACCCCGCCCATGGAACTGTACATCATGAATCGGCGGGTCAAACGGCGGCTGGACGACATCGGCGTCGGCGTGCACGCAACCTGGGTCGGGCCATACTGCACCTCCCTCGAAATGGCCGGCGCCTCGGTGACGCTCCACCGTCTTGACGGCGAGTTGAAGGAGATGCTGGACCATCCCTGCGATTGCGCCATGTTCCGCGCCGGCTGATTTTTTGCTCCTCGGCAATCACAATACGCCTCAGAAATCCGAGATCGTTGCATGACCGAAATTACTTCCGCTTGCCTAGTCGCCATGTTCGAAAAAATCGCCAAGGCGATCGAAGCCGAGAAGGACAGGCTGTGTGCGCTGGACGGCGTGATCGGCGACGCCGATCACGGCATCGCCATGGCGCTGGGTTTTTCCGCCGCCCGCGACGCGGTCACGGCTCTCGACCCCGCAGCCGATCCGACGACGGTGTTCAGCACCGCGGCAAAATCCTTCCTGAACGCCGTCGGCGCCTCCTCCGGCCCGCTTTACGCCACCGCCTTTATGCGCGCCGGCGCTACTGTCAAAGGTAAGCGAGCGCTGACCGACGCCGATTTCGTCGCCGCCTTTCAGGCCATGGCAAAAGGCATCCAGGACCGCGGCAAGGCCGAGCGCGGCGAAAAGACCATGATCGACGCTTGGCTGCCTGCCGCCGATGCCGCAGGCGAACGCTTCGCCGCGGGCGGCGATCTCGGCGCCTCGCTCGCCGCCGCCTTGGAAGCTGCAAGGGCCGGCGCCGACGCGACCAAAAAAATGGTCGCCGCAAAGGGCCGCGCCGAGCGCCTCGGCGAACGCTCGCTGGGTCATATGGATCCGGGGGCTGCCTCGGCAGTTGTGGTGATCGAGGCGATGAGGGAGGCAGCGACCAACTGAATCCCTCCCCCTTGCGGGGAGGGTCGTCGAACAAATTTCGCAAAGCGAAGTTTGCGAGACGGGGTGGGCTCGCCGCAGGCCAGAGTACGTCTTGAACTACCCACCCCCGCGTCAGAAGCCTCGCCTTGCTCAGCTTTCTCCGCGACCCTCCCGCAAGGGGGAGGGTTGAAACCGCGCTACCCGATCGCCGCCGACGCCCGCTTCAAAATGTCGATATACCCCTCCGCCTGCCAGGCGGAGCGCCCGATGAACAATCCGTCGACATGCGGCTGTGCGATCAGTTCGGCGGTGTTGCCCGGATTGACGCTGCCGCCATAAAGCACCGGCGGCGCGTCCGGCATGATCCCACCGGCCACCTGCTTGATCAGCGCCTGCTGCTTGTCCGCATAGTCGGCGCTGGCCGGGATGCCCTTTTCGCCGATCGCCCAGACCGGCTCATAAGCGAACAGGATCTGCGTGGATTTGCCTGCATCATCAAGGAATTGCAGCGCCCCCCTCACCTGCTCCGCCAGCACCTCGTCCGCCCTGCCCGCCTCGCGCTCGGCAAGCGTCTCGCCGACACAGATCAGCGGCACGAGGCCATGCCGCACCGCCGCCGCCGTCTTCAAGCCAACGGTACGGTTCGTCTCGCCAAAATGCTCGCGCCGCTCGCTGTGGCCGAGTTCGATCCAGTCGAGTCCGCAATCCTTGAGCATCGGCGCCGAAATCTCGCCGGTCCAGGCGCCGGCATCTTCCCAATGCATGTTCTGCGCGCCGACCTTGATACGGCTGTCCGCCAGCGCTGCCTTGACCTGCCGGCCCACCGTGAAGGGCGGGATCACGAATGGCTGGATGCGGGCTTCGAAATCCGGAAGGAACACCTTGACCGTTTCGGCAAATTTCAAAGCTTCCGCCAGGGTCTTGTTCATCTTCCAGCTCGTGCCGATGAAATAGGAAGCCAAGGTTTCGTCCTTTCAATCGATTGATACGGATGAATGCAGCAGGAAGCCCGCAAGGGAAACCGCGAACTTCGCCAAAATCGGCAAAAGCACTGTTTTTCCAGCGGATTTTCTTTTAAGGGCTCGGGCGCATCCAGATTTTTTGCCCCAACGTCAGGAGATAGACTGTATGGCCCGGATCACCCTTCGCCAGTTGCTCGACCATGCCGCCGAGCACAGCTACGGCGTGCCTGCCTTCAACATCAACAATATGGAGCAGGCGCTGGCGATTATGGAAGCGGCCGACGCGGTCGACGCACCGGTGATCCTCCAGGCCTCGCGCGGCGCCCGCGCCTACGCCAACGACATCATGCTGAAGCACATGATGGACGCCGTAACCGAAATCTATCCGCACATCCCGGTGTGCGTGCATCTCGACCACGGCAACGAGCCCGGCACCTGCATGACCGCGATCCAGTCGGGTTTCACCTCGGTGATGATGGACGGCTCGCTGAAGGCCGACGGCAAGACGCCGGGTGACTGGGACTACAATGTCGGCGTGACCAAGGCGGTGACCGACATGGCGCATCTCGGCGGCATTTCGGTCGAGGGCGAGCTTGGCGTGCTTGGCTCGCTGGAGACCGGCATGGGCGACAAGGAGGACGGCCACGGCGCCGAGGGCAAGCTCTCCCACGACCAGTTGCTGACCAACCCGGACGAGGCCGTGAAATTCGTCGCCGAAACCAAGGTCGACGCGCTCGCCATCGCAATGGGCACCTCGCATGGCGCCTACAAGTTTTCCCGCAAGCCCGACGGTGCCGTGCTTGCCATGCATGTCATCGAGGAAATCCACAAGAAACTGCCGAACACGCATCTGGTCATGCACGGCTCGTCATCGGTGCCGGAGGATCTTCAGGAGATCATCAATCGCTACGGCGGCAAGATGAAGCCGACCTGGGGCGTGCCGGTGGAAGAGATTCAGCGCGGCATCAAGAACGGCGTGCGCAAGATCAACATCGACACCGACAACCGCATGGCGCTGACCGGGCAGATTCGCAAGGTTCTGAGCGACGACCCGACCGAATTCGACCCGCGCAAGTACCTCAAGCCGGCCATGGCGGCGATGACGAAACTCTGCAAGCAGCGGCTGGAAGAGTTCGGCACGGCCGGCAATGCGCAAAAAATCAAGCCGCTGCCGGTGTCGGATATGGCGAAGCGATACAAGAGCGGCAGCCTCGATCCGAAATTCGGATAGCAAGTCATCACACCGCCCAAAAAGCATCGCCGGTGCGCGCACCGGCGATGCACGACCTCATATCGGCTAACCCCGGCGGTGAAGTTCCGAAACGACCTCGCCGGACACCGCGTCAGTAACGCCGCGGCCTTCGCCAAGGTCTTCCAGCATCCCCCGTCCCCTTTCCAGGTTTCTGACCATCAGGGGTCGGGCTGCAACAATGCTTTCCATGCTATCCCACTCGCCGATCATGCAATAGGAACGATCACCCGTCTTGATGAGCGAAGCGCTGCGCAGGCCGGCAAGGTCCGATCGGTCGACCTCTCTGTTCAGGCGAAGAAATTCTTCCTCGAATTCCGGCCTGACGCGATAACGAACAACATTGAATGCGGTCATATCCTCCCCCCTTGGCTTCAATGTTCCGCAACATCCCGAGCACAATACTCAGTAGATCAGAACAAAAAGACCATAGCACTCATCTGGCACCGGCACACGCCGGTGCCACGACAAATCCAAGGAGAGAGAGTCCCGAAAAGCCGGACGGAGTGGCATACTCCGTCCGAACTCAAGCCTGTTTGGGCGTTACGCGTTCGCGGCCGCAACCGCCCGCTTCGCCATGACAACCACCAGATTGGCGCGGTATTCGGCCGAGGCGTGCAGGTCGCTCATCAGCCCGGCGCTCGGCACGGAGATGCCTTCCAGCGCGGCGGCGTCGAATTTTTTCGCCAGCGCGGCCTCCATCGGCTTCGAACGAAACACGCCGCCCTCGCCTGCGCCCGTCACCGCGACACGCACGCCATCCTTGGTCTTGGCAACGAACACGCCGGTCATGGCGTAGCGCGAGGCCGGGTTTGGGAATTTCGAATACCCAGCTTTTGCCGGCGCGGTGAAGGTCACGCCGGTGACGATCTCCCCGTCCTTCAGCGCTGTCTCGAACAGGCCGGTAAAGAACTTGTCCGCCGAAATCTCACGCTTGTTTGTGACGATATTGGCGGCAAGCGCAACCAGAGCCGCCGGGTAATCCGCCGCCGGATCGTTGTTGGCGATCGAGCCGCCGATCGTGCCGCGATGGCGCACATGCGGGTCGCCGATATGCGCGGCCAGATGGCAGATTGCCGGGCAGACGGATTTCAGCTTGGCGTTGGTGGCTACCTCGGCATGGGTGGTCGCCGCGCCGATGGTGACCGTCTTGCCGGACACGGTGATGCCCTTTAGGTCGGCGATATGTGTCAGGTCGACGAGGTCGGAAGGCGCGGCCAGCCGCGTCTTCATCGCCGGGATCAGCGTCATGCCGCCCGACAGGAATTTCGCCTCGCCCTGCTTTGCCAGTTTCGCCGCATCGGCGACGGACGAGGCGCGGTGGTAGTTGACTTGGTACATGGATTTTCTCCCTGTGGAGGGCAGTAGTGAGTAGGCAGTCGGACTAACCCCGAGCTGTGCCGCCCTCGTTACCTCCCTACTGCCGACTGCCTATTCCCTATTGCCTCAATTCTTCGCCGCCCTTGCCGCCGCCCAGACCTTCTGCGGCGTCGCCGGCATGGCGAGTTCGTTGGTGCCGATCGCGTCGGTGATGGCGTTAATCACCGCCGGCGGCGAGCCGATGGCACCGGCCTCGCCGCAGCCCTTGATGCCCAGCGGGTTGCCCGGACAAGGCGTGTTCGAGGTCGAGACCTTGAAGGACGGCAGATCGTCGGCGCGCGGCATGGTGTAGTCCATGTAGCTTGCCGTGATGAGTTGCCCGCCGGCATCGTAATGCGCGCCTTCGAGCAGCGCCTGGCCGACGCCCTGGGCGATGCCGCCATGCACCTGGCCCTCGACGATCATCGGGTTGATGACGTTGCCGAAATCGTCCGCCGCCACGAACTGGATGATTTTCGTGACGCCCGTATCCGGATCGATCTCGACCTCGCAGATGTAGCAGCCTGCCGGGAAGGTGAAATTGGTCGGATCGTAGAAGGCGCCTTCCTTCAAGCCCGGCTCCATGCCCGAGGGCAGGTTGTGGGCCGTATAGGCGGCAAGCGCCATCTGGAACCAGGGCACGTTCTTGTCGGTGCCAGCCACCTTCAGCGCCCCGTTCTCGATGACGATGTCGGCCTCGTCGGCCTCCATCAGGTGCGCGGCGATCTTCTTTGCCTTGGCCTCGACCTTGTCGAGCGCCTTGACGATCGCCGACATGCCAACGGCCCCGGAGCGCGAGCCGTAGGTGCCCATGCCCATCTGCACCTTGTCGGTGTCGCCATGCACGATCGACACGCTCTCGATCGGCACGCCGAAGCGTTCAGCGACAAGCTGGGCGAATGTAGTCTCATGGCCCTGGCCGTGGCTGTGCGAGCCCGTCAGCACTTCCACTGTACCGACCGCGTTGACGCGGACCTCGGCGCTTTCCCACAGGCCGACGCCGGCGCCAAGCGAACCGACAGCCGCCGAAGGCGCGATGCCGCAGGCCTCGATGTAGCAACTCATGCCGATGCCGCGCAGCAGGCCGTTCTTGGCGGCGGCAGCCTTGCGAGCGGGGAAGCCGGCATAATCGGCGGCCTGCATCGCCGCGTCGAGCGAGGCGGCATAGTCGCCCGCGTCGTAGCACATGATCACTGGCGTCTGATGCGGGAACTGCGTGACGAAGTTCTTGCGGCGAAGCTCGGCCGGGCTGACGCCCAGCTCGCGCGCCGCCGTCTCCATGGTGCGCTCGACCAGATAGGTGGCTTCCGGCCGCCCTGCCCCGCGATAGGCATCGACAGGCGCGGTGTTGGTGTAGACCGTGCGCACGTTGGCGTGGATCGCCGGGATGTTGTACTGGCCGGACAGCAGCGTCGCATAGAGATAGGTCGGCACCGACGACGAGAACAGCGACATGTAAGCGCCGAGATTGGCAATCGTGTCGACCTTGAAGCCGGTGATCCGGTTGTCCTTGTCGAAGGCCATCTGGACTTCGCTGACATGGTCGCGGCCGTGCGCGTCGGTCAGGAAGCTTTCGGTGCGGTCGGCCACCCATTTTACCGGCACGCCGGTTTTCTTCGACGCCCAGAGGCAGACGAGTTCTTCCGGGTAGATGAAGATCTTCGAGCCGAAGCCGCCGCCGACATCCGGCGCGATGACGCGCAGCTTGTTCTCCGGCGCGACATTGTAGAAAGCGCTCATGACGAGGCGCGCCACATGCGGGTTCTGCGAGGTCGTCCAGCAGGTGTAATGGTCCTCGCCTTTGTCGTAATGGCCGAGCGCGGCGCGCGGCTCCATGGCGTTGGGCACCAGCCGGTTGTTGACGATCTTCATCGTCGTGACATGCGCGGCCGCGGCAATCGCGGCGTCCGTCGCCTTGGCGTCGCCGATCTCCCAGTCGTAGATGAGGTTATTGTCGGCCTCGGGATGAAGCTGCGGCGCGCCCTTCTTCAGCGCGTCTACCGCGCTCGAAACCGCCTTCTTCTCCTTGTAGGTGACCTCGACAGCCTCCGCCGCGTCACGCGCCTGACCCTTGGTATCGGCAACCACGATCACCACCGCGTCGCCGACATACCGCACCCGGTCGAACGCCAGCGGCGACCACGCGCCCATCTTCATCGGCGTGCCGTCCTTGGAATGGATCATCCAGCCGCAGATCAGATTGCCGATGCCGTCGGCCTTGAGCTCTTTACCGGTCAACACGCCGATGACACCCGGCATGGCCTTGGCTTTCGAGACGTCGATCTTCTTGATTTCCGCATGCGCGTGCGGGCTGCGCACGAACGCGGCATGCTTCATGCCGGGCACGACCATGTCATCGACATAGCGCCCGTTGCCGGTGATGAAACGTTTGTCTTCCTTGCGCGCAACGCGTGCGCCGATGCCTTCGATACCCATGAGAGTTCCTCCCGAATCTTGGACCAGGCAGTCGGCAATAGGCAGTCGTGAAACGCACCCTTCGGCGCCGAAATCATCCTACTGCCGGCTGCCTACTCACGACTGCCTTCCGTCTCACGCCGCCTTCTTCGCCTTGCCCTTGCCAGCCTTCGACATCGCCTCCGACGCCGCGAGGATCGCCTTGACGATGTTGTGGTAGCCCGTGCAGCGGCAGATGTTGCCTTCCAGCTCGGCGCGCACCGTCGCCTCGTCGAGGCCGTCGGGATGGCGGTTGATCATGTCGGTGGCCGACATGATCATGCCCGGCGTGCAGAAGCCGCATTGCAGCCCATGATGCTCCTTGAAAGCGGCCTGCACTGGATGCAGGTCGGCGCCGTCGGCGAGCCCTTCGATGGTCACCACCGTGGAGCCGGAAGCCTGGGCTGCGAGCATGGTGCAGGACTTGACCGCTTTGCCGTCGACATGAACGACGCATGCGCCACATTGCGAGGTGTCGCAACCGACATGCGTGCCTGTCAGGCCCAGATTTTCCCGCAAGAAATGAACGAGCAGCGTGCGGTCCTCGACGGACGCGCCCACCTTTCGGCCATTCACGGTTAGAGTAACGTCCGACATATTGCCTGCCTCCCTCGGTAGGTATTCTGCGCGGTCGGCTCTCCGGCGTCCCGCGGATCGAACTCATGCGTTCGAGGCGCAAACAACGCGATCCTCGCCGCTCCGGTCGAGAATGCAGCCGCCCCCCGCGAACCGTATATTGTACTTAAGACGATACGGTCCGTTGCCACAGCATTGCAAAACTCCGGCGTCCGGACAAGAATGCATTCGGCACCTGCGTGCACGACACGCAAAACGAAGGGCCGGAGGAAAGGCTGGAGGAGTTGGCGCGAGTCTGCTCAAAGACAAGTTACGGCTGCGGGTTGACTGTGCTCAGCACGGATAGGCCGGATGCGCAGGCGTTCGCCCGGGAAGTGGCCCGCACGGCCGCCACGACGGGCGCCGGTTTCGCCCTGTTCTTCTTCTCGCAAAGCCTTGTGCGCGCAGCGGATCTTTCCGCCGCGATTTCCCGTCACGCGCCGGCACTTCGTCACGCCGGATGCTCGACCGCCGGAGAAATCACGCCGGGCGGTGTCGAGGAAGGCCAGATGCTGGCCATTCTTTTCCCTGCCGAAAGCTTCACCATCGCCAGCGCGATGATTCCCAACCTGTCCGGATCCGGCATGGAATCGATCGCCGCGCAGGTCGGCGCATTGCGGCGCTCGCTTGCCACGCATACCGGCCGGCTGTCGTCCGACAATGCGTTTGCACTCTGTCTCATCGACGGCCTGTCCTTCGCCGAGGAATCGGTAGCGTCGGCAATCCACTGGGGTCTGGATGATATTCCGCTGGTCGGTGGGTCGGCCGGAGACGATTTGCGTTTCCAGGCAACAACGCTGATATCCGACGGCGTCGCCGCCACCGATTGCGCTGTGGTCATCCTGATGGCGACCGATGTGCCGTTCCATGTCTTCAAGACCGAGAATTTCGTGCCGACCAACGAGAAACTGGTGGTCACCGCTTCCGACCCCAACCGCCGGGTCGTCCACGAGTTCAACGCTACGTCAGCTTCCGAGGAGTTCGCGCATGCCGTCGGCGTCATGCCTGACGCGCTGACGCCCATGAGCTTCGCGTCGCATCCGGTTGTCGTGCGTGTCGGCGGCGAATATTACTGCCGCTCGATCCAGAAGCTGAACACCGACGGTTCGCTCTCCTTCTTCTGCGCCATCGACGACGGTATCGTGCTGTCCATCGCCGAGCCGACCGACATGGTCGAATCGACACGTTCGGCACTCGCGGATGTCGGCAACAAGGTCGGCGGCATCGACGTCATTCTGGGTTTCGATTGCGTGCTGCGCCGGCTGGACGCCCGCAACCGCCAGGTGCTGCGGGATATTTCGGACCTTTACCGGACAAACAATCTCATAGGCTTCGGCACCTACGGCGAACAATATCGCACAATGCACCTCAACCAGACGCTGACCGGCATCGCTTTCGGCCACCGCCACGCGGCCGAATAGGAGTCTGCGGCGTGCTTGTGGACGAAATCACCGACATCCAGCGGCTGCGCAAGATCAATGCGGCGTTGATCTCGCGCGTCGAGCGGGCGATGGACCAGCAGGGCAACGCGTTCTCGCTGTTCCAGACCGCGATCAACCTCGAAAGCCGGGTTCGCAACCGCACCGAGGAACTCCGCTCCACCTTGCGGCGGCTGGAGGAATCCAACGTCGATTTGTTCGCTGCCAAGGAAGCCGCGGAACTCGCGAACCTGTCGAAGACGCGCTTCCTCGCCGCCGCCAGCCACGACGTGCTGCAGCCGCTCAACGCCGCCCACCTTTCGGTCTCGGCGCTGTCCGAGTTGCAGACGACCGAGGAAGGCCGCCGGCTGGTCGGCCAGGTCGAGCGTTCGCTGACCACCATCGGCAATCTCTTGCAGACGCTGCTCGACATTTCCAAGCTCGACGCCGGCGTGGTCATGCCTGAGATCGCCGAGATCCCGCTGGACCAACTCTTCTCCTCGATAAAGTCGGATTTCCAGCCGATCGCCGAGCAGAAGGGCCTGAAATTCCGCTTCCGCGCCAGCAACGCGATCGTCCGTTCCGACCGGACCATGCTGCACCGACTGTTGCAGAACATCGTCTCCAACGCCGTCCGCTACACCCGCGCCGGCGGCGTGTTTGTCGGCGCGCGGCGACGCGAGGGAAAGGTAAGGATCGAGATCGCCGACACCGGCTGTGGCATCCCGCAAGATCACCGCGACGCCGTCTTCGAGGAGTTCCACCGGGGTCCAGGCGCGATCGAAAGCGATATTTCGGGCGCCGGCCTCGGGCTCGGCCTGTCGATCGTGCGCAGGATGGCTGACGCGCTCGGCCACCGCATCGGCTTCTCGTCGGTGGTCGGGCGCGGCACGGTCTTCTGGCTGGAGGTGCCGGCGATGGCCGCTCGCCCGCCGGTGATCGTCGAGCCTGCCGCCGACACCAAACGCCCGCGCGGCTACGGCCTGTTCGGTACGAAAGTCTTGCTGGTCGAGAACGATCCCGGCGTCGCCGAAGCGATGATGGCACTGCTACAGCGCTGGCAATGCGCGGTGCGCCCGGCCGCGTCCTCCGACGAGGCGATCCGGGCGCTTGGCGACACCGACTGGGTTCCGGACGTCGTCATCGCCGACCAGCATCTGGAGGGCGGCGACCTTGGCAGCCAAACGATCGGCGAGGTGCGGTCCTATCTCAGACGCGACGTGCCGGCACTGATCATCACGGGCGACGGCTCGTCCGCCCTGGCGCAGACCGCCCGCGCATCAGGCATCGAACTGATGCGCAAGCCGGTCAAGCCGGCGCAATTGCGGGCGCTGCTGGCGCATTTGCTCGCTTAGGGCAGTAGGCAGTAGGCAGTAGGCAGTAGGCAGTAGGAGAAAAATATCGATACCAAGCTCGATAGAAAGACCTCTCTTTACTTTAACTACTGCCTACTGCCCACTCCCTACTGCCTCAAAACCCCTGCTCCCGAAACAAATCCGCATTGTCGAGCTTCGAAACCTCGATGACAGCCTGAGTACGGCTGTAGACGTTGAGCTTGCGCAGGATCTCCGAGACATGCGCCTTCACCGTCGTCTCGCCAACCTGAAGCTCGTAGGCGATCTGCTTGTTGAGCAGTCCCTGCCGCAGCATCTGGAGCACGCGCAATTGCTGGGGCGTCAGCTTTGCCAGACGCCGCACCATGTCGGCGCGGTCGGCGCTCTCCGGTTCTGGCGGACGCTCGCCATAATTCTCAGGAACATAAACGGCACCCTCCATGACGGAGCGAATCGCCGCCGCGAGGTCGTCCTTGCGCACCGATTTCGGAATGAAGCCGGCCGCGCCATAAGATAGCGCCTCCGAAACGATCTTCGGCTCCTCATGCCCCGACACGACGACGACCGGCAGACGTGGATGCCGGGTGCGCAATTGAAGCAGGCCCTCGAACCCATGCACGTCCGGCATGCTGAGATCGAGTAGTGCGAGATCGAAGGCCAGCGGACCTGAGAGCACCTCCAGCGCCTCCGCGATAGACTTCGCCTCGACCGTATCCACATCCGGATAGGCCATGCGAACAGCGCTGTGCAGCGCCTCACGGAACAGCGGATGATCGTCGATGATCAGGAAGCGCGTGACCTCGCTGGTCTGGCTCATGGAGTGGCTTCTCCCTTCGAATTTTTCTTGAATGCCACCTTTTCAGAGTTTGCGGCCTGATCAAGCGGAGAATTTGCCGGCGACGTGTTCAGACGGGGCCATTCGCACTCCATCTTGATGATACGGCGCTGTCGAAGCCGCTCGATTCTTGTTGCCGTGTAGGGCTGCAAGGTCCGGCGCAAGCTGCTGATGTTCCAGTACCAGGCGAAGCAGCGGCACGTACCTGCAAAAAATCTCGCGCAGGAAGTCAGGCGGTGCGGCGCGCCCGCTTTTCGTAAAGCATGACCAGCGTGTCGGCGACCAGCGCCGGCTTGTCCTCGCCCTCGATCTCCATGACGTTGCTGGCTTTCATCAGGTATTGGCCCGGTCCTTTGCCCTCCATCGACAGCAGCGTCGTGCGCAGCCTGACGCGCGCGCCGGCCCTGACCGGCGCCAGGAAGCGCACATGGTCGATGCCGTAGTTGAAGGCGCCTTGCGTATTGTCGGGCAGGATGCGCATGTCCTGGATGAAGAAACCGATGAGCGAGAGCGAGAGATAACCGTGCGCGATGGTTGTCCGCAGCGGGCTTTTTCGGCGCGCCTGCTCGACGTCGACATGGATCCACTGGCGGTCGCCCGTGCATTCGGCAAACTGGTTTATCCGCTCTTGGTCGACCGTGACCCAGTCAGACACCCCTAGTTCCTGGCCGATGAGCCCCCAGAGTTCCTCAAATGTCGGCGCCGTTTCCCGCATTGCGTTGCCTTCGTCCAGTTCGACGCATGTGCTTTTAGCCGGTTGCGCGGCAATCGCAAGATTTGGACGCGGGCCCCGGCGCGCTCCGGCCGGACGGGCTCTAACAAACACCAGAATTGGCAGATCAATTCGCCAGCAACAGGCGCTCGGCGCCGTAAAGGACGAGGCCGGCAAGGCCCCCGATCAGCATGCCGTTGAAACGGATATATTGCAGGTCGCGGCCGATGTTGAGTTCGATCAGACGGGTAAGCTGCGCGAGATCCCAGCGCTTGACCTGGTCGGCGATGAAACCCGAGACGCCGCTCTTCTGGCTTTCGACGAAGGCGGCCAACGACACCACGAACCCCTTGTTCATGTCGGCGCGGATGTCGGGATCGCTCGCAAGATGCCGCCCGACGCTGACGAACATGCCGGCGAGATGCGTGCGGATCGCCGAACGCGGCGCCGCCAGGTCCTTTTCGATGATCGCTCGTACCCCGCCCCAGAGTTCGGCGCCCAGCGACCTCAGTTCCGGCCGGGCCAGCAGGTCGTGTTTCAGCTTTTCGGCGCGCTCGGCATAGTCCGGCGAATTGCGCAGCCGCTCGACGAAACCTTCGACAAAACGGTCGAACTCGCGGCGCAGCGGGTGATCGGGATCGCCCTTCACGTCATCGAGGAAAGTCGCGGCCGAGGCGACGATCTTCTTCAAGAGATAGGCGTCGGCGCGGAACAGGTTGAACAGCGACGGCAGTTCGGCGCGGATCTTTTCACGCAGCGACTCCAGCGTCTTCTCATCGCTGAAGGTCTTGGCCAATGCCCCAGTAAGCTCGTCGAGCAGCTTCTGGTGCCGCCCTTCGGCCGTGACCGCCGCAAGCAGGCCCGCCGCCAGCGGCGCCACCGGCACCTTGTCGACCTGCTCGACGAAGCGGCGCGCCGCGAAGTCCTTGAGGCCGGACTGCTCGATCGCTGTCAGAGTCTGCGGCGCGAGCCGTGCCACGAAGGCGGCAAGGTCGGCGGCGCGCTCGGGGTCGGACAGCCAGTCCGCGACCAGTGCCGCGAAATCCACCTCCTCCAGCTTGTCTTTCACCGGAGCCGGTGCCAAAAAATTCACTTCGATGAAGCGCCCGAGATTATCGGCGATGCGCGCCTGGTTCTCCGGGATGATCGCCGTATGCGGGATCGGAAGTCCAAGCGGCCGCCGGAACAGGGCGACCACCGCATACCAGTCGGCAATGCCGCCAATGGTCGCTGCCTCGGCGAAAGCGGCGACGAAACCCAGCCAGGGCCAGCGCGATTGCAGCAGCCGCGCGGCGACAAGGACCGCCAGGCAAACGCAGAGTGCCGACGTGGCGTAGAACTTTGTCCGCTTCAGCGCCGCCAGCTTCTCCGCTTCCCGCGCTTCGGCCGCCGGCATCTGGATTTCGGCATTGGCGGACATTCCTGATTCACCCTTCTCGAAACCATAACGCCTGACAAACGTCCGCCAGCGAATTCCATATAGGGACCACCAGCTCAAAACCCCGGCACAATCCAGCTTTCTCCCGCGAAAAGCCCTCGGTTCAACCTGAACCCGGTCGAAAAATGACCGACATCAGGCGAACCACTTCAGCGTGGGTAACGGATGGTTGGCGTGCCAAAGGAATACCATGCGGGCGTTCAGACCGCGGAAAGCCTGCGTGGCCTCATCCGAACGATGTCAGGATTGGCCGCTGGCGGCCTCCATCTCGGCAACCCATGCTTAGTTGCACGTGGCACGTCATCGTGCACAGCGGCAGACATCTTGAGGGGAACCGACGGCCCCCGCCAATTGCTCAGCGGGGCGGGCGGCACCTTCCGCTCCTTGACGAAAGCCGTCGCCTTATTGGCTAAGCGTTTGTCTCCCGTCGCAATATCAGATCCGCTGGCGCGGATCGGTCGCGTGGCCGTTTTACCGGATGGTAAGTCGGCTGGATCACGCGCGACGGTGACAGAGGTACAGGCCGATGACTGGCCCCATTGTCGATTTCCATTTTGTGCCAATTGGAACTTTTCAAGCCGCGACTTTTTGAAGCAGAATGGAACAATCCTGCTGACGAAGCAGAATTGCCGATCTGGATGCGCGCAATGAACATTCTTCTCAAACGCATAGTCGACCGGATTGTCAGGGTTGGAAATCTGAAGATCACCGGGCCGGATGGAACGACCACCAGCTTCGGTGACGGCAGCGGGCCGGCGGTCCACATGCATGTCAAAACGCCTCACGCGGAGCGCGCCATCACGCTGCACCCGACGCTGGCGATCGGCGAGACCTTCATGGACGGGGAACTCGATTTCCCGGAAGGCGACGTGCTGGCTTTCCTCAAACTCGTCTACGAGAATATGGGACCGATGGGCGGCAACGATGCGCTGACGCGGGCGATCGAAAGCCTGCGTGTTGCCTTCCGCCGACTGCAGCAGGTCAACACCCACGCTCGGTCGAAGCGCAACGTACAGCGCCACTACGACTTGTCGGGCGACATCTACAAACTCTTTCTCGACGCCGACATGCAGTATTCCTGCGCCTATTTCGAGCGCCCGGACATGACGCTGGAAGAGGCGCAGCTTGCCAAGAAACGCCATATCGCCGCTAAGCTCAGGCTGAAGGCCGGCCATTCGGTGCTCGACATCGGCTCGGGATGGGGCGGGCTCGGGCTCTACATCGCCAAAAATTTCGAGGCGGACGTGCTGGGCGTGACGCTGTCGACCGAGCAACATGCGGTCTCGACAGAGCGGGTGCGGGCCGAAGGGCTCGAGGACCATGTCCATTTCGAGATCCGCGACTATCGCGATCTCAACGAGCGTTTCGACCGCATCGTCTCGGTCGGCATGTTCGAGCATGTCGGCGTCAACCACTACCGCACCTTCTTCGAAAAATGCGCAACGCTGCTGAAGCCCGATGGCGTGATGCTCCTGCATTCCATCGGCCGCTTCGGTCCGCCTTCGGCCACCAACGCCTTCATCCGAAAGCATATTTTCCCAGGCGGATATATTCCGGCGCTGTCGGAGGTGATGCCGGTGATCGAAAAATCCGGCCTGATGGTCGGCGACATCGAGATATTGCGCCTGCACTATGCCGACACGCTGAAGCATTGGCGCGAGCGTTTTATGGTCAACCGTGACAAGGCGAAGGCGATCTATGACGAGCGCTTCTGCCGCATGTGGGAGTTCTACCTCTCAGGTTCCGAGGCCGCCTTCCGCTGGCAGGACCTGATGGTTTTCCAGATCCAGTTGACGCGCAAGAACGACACAGTGCCGGTCACGCGCGGCTATATGGAAAAGTGCGAAAAGGCGCTCGCCATGCACGAGATGGGCCATCGCGAGATGGACCAGCGGGAAAAAAAGCCGAAAAACCGCAGCCGGAAGGTGTCCGATCGGGATTGACGAACAATTATGCCAACGCCCGGATGATCGTCTTGAAACGCTGCGTCAAGTTCGGAAGATGCAATTATTTCATAGGGTTGACGCGAAATAATCGTGAAAGCGGTGCCGCCTGCCTGACGCGCGCCCCTTTTGAGCTGACGCTACGGCTTCATCAACGCAGTTCTGGCTGACCGCATAGGCTTTCGGCCTGACGCAGTTCCATAAATTCCCAGACAGGCGAAACGCCTACGCCCCCGCGACGTAAAGGGGCAATGAACTCGACGAAACACATCCACCCTGTCGCATGGAAACGGCAAAAGGCTGCGGGAGCGAAACGTTGTCCGGGCCAGAAATCAGACAGCACTCAAAGCTCCCGCAGAAAAACCCTCCTGCGCGGAGCTTGGGCCGGATGAACTGCCACGCGCCTTGCGGCTTCAACGAGGCCCACGTACTTCCAAGCATGTGCTGCCGGAGTAACACCATTTTGCGCCTGGAAAAAGGCGAAATCCGTCATTGGCACCTTTTGGCGGGCATGGGCGCCGATCTCCCGGCCGCAACTGGACGCAGCCGCGGGCTTGAGCCTGACGCCGCCCCCTGTCACATAGGGCGTATCACCGGGCAGAGCCTATGACCTATCTGATCTACGCGGCGGCCGCGCTTGCCGAGATTGCCGGTTGCTTCGCATTCTGGGCGTGGTGGCGGCTGGACAAATCGCCACTGTGGCTTGGTCCCGGCCTGCTGTCGCTGGTCTTGTTCGCCTGGCTGCTGACGCTGGTGCAGGCAGACGCGGCCGGCCGCGCCTACGCGGCCTATGGCGGCATCTATATCGCTGCATCGCTGCTGTGGCTTTGGCTTGCCGAAGGCGTGCGTCCGGATCGCTGGGATTTTGCCGGCGCCGCCATCTGCCTGGCGGGCGCCAGCGTCATCCTGTTCGCGCCGCGCGGAGCCTGACGGTGGAATTGCCCACAGCACTCCGCCAGGCAGTCGACCGGCTGCTGGAGCGCACGCCGCTCGCGGACCTGCAGCGGGCTTCCGGAATCCTGTCGGCCCGCTACCGCGCCGAACTGCGCGACGGCCGCCCGCACCTCGACGGCGCGCTTGCGGTGAAAGCCTATCTGGCGACGCGCCTGCCTGCCACCTATGCGGCGGTGCGCGCCACCTTCGCGAGCGTCGCCGACGGCATGCCGGACTTTTCGCCGGCCTCGCTGCTCGACATCGGCGCCGGCCCAGGGACGGCATTTTGGTCGGCGGCTGACTGCTGGCCAAGCTTGAACGCCGCCGTGCTGGTCGAGGCAAGTGCGGCGGCACGGAGTGCCGGGGAGACGCTGGGCCGGGAAAAACCCGCTATGTCCACCCGCTGGCTCGCCGATGACGCAACGCGCGGACTGCCCGATCTCGCGCCCGCCGACCTCGTGACGCTGTGCTACGTACTCGACGAACTCGACCCAGCCCAGCGCGCCGCTCTGGTCGAGCGGCTGTGGGCGCTGACGGCCGGCGTACTGGTGATCGTCGAGCCGGGCACGCCGGCCGGCTGGCAAAGGATTTTGGCCGCACGCGACCGGCTGATCGCCGCCGGCGCGCATCTCGTGGCGCCCTGCCCGCACGAAAACCCTTGCCCGCTCGCGCCGCCCGAATGGTGCCATTTTTCCCGCCGCGTCGCCCGCTCGCGGCTGCATCGGATGGCCAAGGGCGGCGACGTGCCGTGGGAAGACGAAAAATACATTTTCGTCGCCGCCGCGCGGCAGCCCGCGCGGCCGCCACGGGCGCGGGTTATCGCACCGCCGCGCGGCGGCAAAGGGTTGGTGACCTTGAAGCTTTGTCAGGCCGACGGAAGTGCTGCCGAACTCAAGCTGAGCAAGCGCGACGGCGACAATTTCCGCATCGCCCGGCGGCTGGACTGGGGGGATGCCGTGCAGCAGGATTTCGCCGGGAGTAGTTGAGGGCCGAGCGCGCCGCCAGTCGTTGAACAGCGCCACTGATGCGCTGGCCGTGTCTCGAACTGGATGTCTGAGTTGGGTGAATGCGGCCCGGCAGCTTCGAACCTCAGATATCTCTTGGTGGACCTTCAGGTCGGTCCTAGTATCGTCGCGATGTGACCACGGCAGACGCCCAAGATAAACGATGTGGCCTGGAAGAATGGGCCGCTGCCGACCTTGGTTTGATCCATTGGAAAAGACATCCTGCGTCACGTTATGATCGCAAGCCACGCCGCCCTCGACGAGACTTCACGCCGCCTGATGATGGAAATCGGCCCAGCGTGGGGACAGGATATTTTAAAGCACCGAGATATCGTGTTGCGCGCATACGGCCCCGTGCTGGAGTGTGCGCCCAAGGGGGGCATTTCGGTCACTCGCGACATTGCATACGGTCCGCATGCGCGGCAGGTCTTGGACTTGTTTGTGCCTTCAGGCGTGGCCGATGCGCCGGTTGTGGTTTTTGTGCATGGCGGTGTCTTTGTCCGTGGCGACAAGCGAGTGAGCAGCGAAGTCTACGACAATGTACTGTACTGGTTTGCCAGACACGGCTTCATCGGCATCAACATCGAGTATCGCCTGGCACCCGAATCGCAATGGCCAAGCGGAGCCGACGACTTGGGTTTGGCTATAGCTTGGACCCGTGCTGAGGTGGCACGGCACGGCGGAAAACCGGATGCGATCTTCGCCATCGGCCACTCGGCTGGCAGCACCCATGTCGCTACATATGCGTACGACCCGGCGGCAGGCTACTTCGGGCGAGGCCTCGCGGGCATCGTGCTGCTTTCCCCGCGCGTCCGCATCGACATTTCGATGGAGAACCCATTCGCAGCGAACGTGCGTTCGTATTTCGGCGACGACGAATCGGTATACGAGGCGCGCTCCCCGGTAACGCATGCGGCGATCAGTCCGCTACCTGTGATGATTGCGATCGCCGAGTTCGAGAACCCCCTCTTGGATGTCTACGGTTTGGAACTGGCGTATCGCATCGCGGCTGCACGCCGCCGCGCACCGCGTTTCATGCGTCTCACAGGGCATAACCACATTTCTTTGGTGGCGCACTTCAACACGGTCGAGGACACTCTTGGGCGCGAGATCAAGGAATTCACGCGTCGCCTTGTCTGAGACAACGTCTTGATATTCTGGGCTTTGGCAGGTGGGCCGAAGCGAGACGTCGCTCTTAACCGACGACATTTGGCTCGTCGTCGCCAGTGGCCCGGAGGAAGGACTGCGTTCGGGTCGGAGTTACGTACCTGAGACGACTTACTTGAGGTCTGTAGCGGACCGGTAGCTTCCACATTTGATTCTTCGACTACGGGCAGCGGGCGCACGCGCATCATTACCAGCAGCGGTCTGAAATAGACGCCCGACTGTCTAAAAGTGCGATGCGCTCAGGAAAACTTAGCTACTTGACGAAGTTTTCTCTTGCGTCACCGACAGATCGCGCGATAGTTAGCAGCATGGCTAAGCATGATCCGGATCTCTCTCTGCTCTTCCACGCGCTCGCCGATCCCACCCGCCGGTCGATCCTGACCCGGCTCGCCGCGGGGCCTGCACGGGTGACGGATCTGGCTGGCCCCACCGGGCTGCGTCTGCCCACGGTGATGCGGCACCTCTCCGTGCTCGAGGAGGCGGGGTTGATCGCCACGTCCAAGGACGGGCGGATACGCACCTGCGCCATCGTGCCCGAGGCGCTGCAACCGATGCGGACTTGGCTCGACGAGCAGCGGGCCATCTGGGAGGCCCGGCTCGACCGGCTGGACGCTTTTGTGATGAACGTGATGAAGGAACGCGCAAAATGAACCTGAACATGGGCCCAAGAAGCACGATCAATGCGGCGCCGGATAATGGGAGCAACCGCTTTGCAACACTGACCTTTGAAAAGGACGTGGCCGCACCGTTGCCGGTGCTGTGGCAGGCGTGGACGGCTCCCGCCGCGCGGGCAGTGTGGGCCGCGCCCACGTCCTCGGTCACCGTGGAATTCCTGGAGGCCGACACGAGGGTGGGCGGACGCGAAGTCTCGCTCTGCAAAGTGGACGGCCAGCCGGACATACGTTGCGAGGTCGGCTGGCTGGCGTTGCAGCCGGCGGCGCGCAGCGTGAACTACGAAGTGGTCTCGTCCAAGGGCGTGACGAAATCGGCGGCGCTGGTGACGGCGGCTTTCTCAGGCACGGGCGAGCGCAGCCGGCTTGTCGTGACAGTGCAGCTTTCCTCGCTGGCCGAGGATATGGAGGCAGGCTACCGGCAGGGATTTGGCGCAGGCCTCGATAATCTCGCAGGCGCGGCCGAGCGGACGATGGTGCTGCAGCGGGTCATCCGGGCGCCGCGATCCGTCGTCTGGGGCGCGTGGATGAACCCGGAGACGCTGCCGCAGTGGTGGGGGCCGGACGGGTTTTCCTGCCGAACGACGCGGATCGACCTCAGGACAGGCGGCGAATGGGTGTTCGACATGATCGGGCCCGACGGCACGGTCTATCCGAACCATCACCGCTATGGCGAGGTCAGGCCCGAAGAAGGCTTTGGTTATGCGCTGCTGTGGGGTGAGAACGGGCCGAAACATGCCGACGCCTGGGCTTCGTTCGAGGATGAGGACGGGGCGACGAAGGTGACGTTGGGCATGTTGTTCAGCACCGAGGCCGAGTTCCAGGAGGCGAAGGGTTTTGGCGCCGTGGAACTGGGCTTGCAAACCTTGGGCAAACTGGAGCGTTTCATCCTATCCCGCTGAAATGCCGTGACTTCCGTCGGCTTGAGTTGGACTTGTTGAAGAGACCCGCGTTCATGCCGCGTCGCCCGTTAGCGGCTGCACCGACTGGCCAAGAGCGGCCACGTGCCATGGAAAGACGAAAAATACATTTTTTCGTCGCCGCGGCGCGGCAGGCCGTCCGGCCGCCACGGGCGCGGGTCATCGCACCGCCGCGAGGCGGCAAGGGCTTGGTGACACCAAAACTCTGCGAGGCGGACGGCAGTGCCGCCGAGCGCCGGCTCAGCAAGCGCGACGGCGAGCATTTTCGCATCGCCCGGCGGCTGGACTGGGGAGATCCGGTGCAGCAGGATTTCACCGGGAAGAGTTGAGTGCCAAGGGCCGCGCCGTTTAAGGCAACTCGGTCGATTTTTCGGCAGTGCGGCTAACGAGCGAGTTGTTGTTCCCCAACCATAAACGATGGCTTTCGCACTGGCCGTCGTCGGCTGCGCCCGATATTAAATCACTACGAAATCCGCATAGGAAATGGTGGGCCGGCCGGTTAGTACCGCAAACTGAATTAAGACGTTGTCGGCGAAGTTGTAGTAGAATAATTTGCCCGTGTCGGTTTCATAGACGATGCGGTCGTCATAATCACTATTAATCCCGGTCGTGTTTGCCGTGAAGTCGGTAGGGCGTAGTGGGCCGGTGGCCAAATTTTCGAATTCGCTGAGTGCCGATTTGGCCAGTTGGATCGTGTCATCGGTGGCCGCGAAATCGGCGATCGTGACAATATTACCGTTCCAGACTAACGGGTCGGTGAAGAGGAAAACATCCTTGCCGGCGCCGCCGGTGAGCGTGTCCCTGCCGGAGCCTCCATTGAGGGTGTCATTGCCGGAACCTCCGTAGAGGATATCGTTGCCCGCGCCACCGTCGATCCGGTTGTTGACCGCGCTTCCCGAAAGTGTATCGGCGAAGCTCGAGCCGGACAGATATTCGATGGAGGAGAATGTGTCGCCTGCGGCATCACCTGTGTTTATCGTGGGACTGGTGAGGCTCACCTTCACCGCCGCGCCGGCTCCCGCATAGGATGCGACATCGTTGCCGGTGCCGCCGATGAGTTTGTCGGCGCCCACGCCGCCGATCAGCGTATCGTTGCCGTCGCCGCCCGTGATCGTATCGTTGCCAGCGCCGCCGCTGATCCTGTTGTTGAGCGCGTTGCCGGTGAGTGTGTCGGCGAAGTTGGAGCCGGTCAGATTTTCAATGGAGGAGAATGTGTCGCCTGCGGCGTCGCCGGTATTGGTCGCGGGACTGATGAGGCTCACCTTCACCGCCGAACTCGCAACCACATAGGATGCGACATCGCTGCCGTTGCCTCCGATGAGTTTGTCGGCGCCCGCGCCGCCGATCAGCGTATCGTTGCCGTCGCCGCCCGTGATCGTATCGTTGCCAGCGCCGCCGCTGATCCTGTTGTTGAGCACGTTGCCGGTGAGTGTGTCGGCGAAGTTGGAGCCGGTCAGATTTTCAATGGAGGAGAATGTGTCGCCTGCGGCGTCACCAGTATTGGTTGCGGGACTGATGAGGCTCACCCTCACCGCCGAACTCGCAACCACATAGGATGCGATATCGGTGCCGGTGTCGCCGATGAGTTTGTCGGCGCCCGCCCCGCCGATTAGTGTATCGTTGCCCCAGCCGCCGTCGAGAAAATCTTTGCCAGCTCCGCCGTTGAGATTATCATTGTCATAGACGCCGTAGAGCGTATCGTTGCCATCGGCGCCGACAAGCGTGTCGCTACCCTCTTGGCCCTGAAGCCAGTCATCGCCGGTACCGCCATTGATCGTGTCGTTGCCCTCGTAGCCGTCCAGATTGTCGGCTCCCGCTCCGCCGGAGATCCTGTCGTTTCCCGCGAACCCAAAGACGAGGTCTCCAAAGGGCGTGCCTATGATACTGTCGTCGCCGCCGAGCAACAGGCCGAGAAAACCCAGGCTGTTTTGCGCAACCGCGAAATTGGCGGCGGCGGCGGCAGAGACCGCCAGCCCTGTGATCTTCAACGCTGTGTCGCCCCGCTCTACATACTCGAACGAGGTGATTGTGCCGCCCGACAAGACTCTATTCGAGTTATTCGTGACGTAATTAAAGCCGTCCCCCTGAAAGCGCATATAAAAATCATTATCATCGTAATATTTTGCGGACGTTGACGTCAAGGATGTAGATTCGTAGTACCATAGTGCCCCAACATTAAAGGCGTCGACATACTGACTACTGAAGAAACTCAGCCTATTTGTCGTACCACCAGTAACAACGGCCATTGCAGCTTCTCCTAAATATTCTGTGACGAGCTATGAAAAAGTGACTCATCGTGTATCGCAAGCCCGTAGGCGTCCTCAATTTTGCAGGTACAGGAATTGAGCGCTTCACCCTGGGGGGTGAATTCAACGACCGGATGATTTGGCAGCGGACGCTCCTTGCTTTCGCCGCAACCCAACGCACTTTCCAATCCGCTCAGGCTGTTTTATGTTCTCGCGGTCGGGTGCGCGGACATTCCGCTGCAGCGAACTCAGAGTGTTGCGGGCACAATGTTACTGTTGGGGGCTGGAGTTCTGTCTTTGTCTGGAAAGCGGGTGTGGTTTGAGACATGAACCACACGAACCGCGTCGACGATTGTCTGATCGATATGGTATATGCTGCGGTCCTCGGCGAGGCCACGTGGGCCGACTTCTTGGCGGAGTTAAGCAAGGCCCTGCCTGGTGGGCGGACGACACTGTTCTACCACGATGCATCCGAGAGAAAAGGCGCGTGGGAACTGAGCTACGGCTTTGATGAGACGACGCTGTCCGACTACGCGAATTACTATTGCCGCATCAATCCCTGGATGGCCAAGGCGGCGATCAGACAGATCGGACTCGGCGTGGTCGCTGAACAGATGCTGCCAGCCGCTGATTTCCGGAAGACTGAATTCTACAGCGATTTCTACCGTCGGATGGGAGTACATTCAGCCGTCGGCGTAACCATAGTCCGCGAGCGCGGACGCTCGTTCCTGCTATCTACGTTGACCAGCCGGGCCGATCCAGACGAAAACAGAATAGCCGCCGATCGCCTGACGATACTCGCCCCTCACTTGCGCCGGGCATTCAAGCACTTCAGTAGAGACCACACCAGCAAGCAAATAAGCGAGATCGGAGCCCCGCTGTTGGACGCGATCGACATTGGCATGATCGTTGTCGGAGAATACGCAGTCGTTAAGTTCACATCCGGCTCCGTTCAAAGCCTTATCGAACAGGGTAGTTGCGTGAGGCTAACCCGCCTTGGTAGGGCGAAGATCTGTTGTCCGGAGACGGACAGGCTGCTTCAAGCGATGCTCAACCGGACGTATGACGGCTCGGGAGTAGCAAGCGCGATCGTCGGTTCGGTCAAACTCACACTCATACGCGTGAACAAGGACCGTTTCTCTGCCTATTTCGAGGGGCCGACAGTGCTGCTGCTGCTGGAGCCTATTGCGAGCGGTCGACGGCGCCCGACGAATATCAAGCACTTAGCTCTTACCTATGGCCTCACCGCTGCGGAGACGCGGGCGTTGGCGAGTTTGGCAGATGGCAAGAGGGCGAGCGAGATCGCAGAGACCGCCATGCTCTCGCGAGAAACGATCAGAACACAGATTAAGAGCCTCTATGCTAAGATGGGCGTCGCCAGCCAGCTAGACTTGCTGCGAATAGTTGGAAGCTGACAGCGAACATTGCGCACTAAGCGCACGACACCGAAAATCTTTAGTGCGAGTTTATTTTGAATATTCACGGATCGATCCCTTTGTGCTTAGGCTGCGAATTTCCATCATCAGGCCCTTGAGTTGCTTAGCAAATTGTACACGGTGGTTGAGGCGAAGAAGTGTGGTTTGAGGCTGGTCGGCTCTTTGTTTTTAACGTAAACTGAGAAATGCAGTCGGGCATTCAAACCGAACTGTTGTCGATCCTCTCAAGTAATTCCGGCAATTCCCCAAGATGAGAAAGCTCGCGAAAGCGCGGCGCACCGACCGGGGGCTCGACATGCTCGAACACCCAGGTCAGCGGATGCGGGACGAAGACGCCCCAGCTACCGGCGAGGATGGCAGGGACCACGTCGGATTTCAGCGAATTGCCGACCATCATCGCATGGTCCGCGCCGTCGCCGTGGCGGGCGAAGATGCGCTCATAGGTCGACGCCGACTTGTCGCTGACGATTTCGACCGCGTCGAAAAAATCGCCCAGCCCGGACTGCGCCAGTTTTCGTTCCTGGTCGAACAGGTCACCCTTGGTGATCAACACGATGCGGTAGAGGCCCGCCAGCCGCTCGAGCGTCTCGGCGGCGTGCGGCAAGGTCTCGACCGGATGCGATAGCATCTCGCGGCCGGCCTCGAGGATCTGGCCGATCACGGCGGCGGGCACCCTGCCCTCGGTCACCTCAAGCGCGGTCTCGATCATCGACAGCGTAAAACCCTTTATGCCGAAACCGTAATGCGCGAGGTTGCGCCTTTCCGCTTCCAGCAGCCGGGCGAGAAGGTCCTTGGGCTCGGCGTGGTCGGCCAGCAACGCCTGAAACCGCTCCTCTGTCAGCCGGAAGAACTGCTCGTTCTGCCAGAGCGTGTCATCGGCGTCGAAGCCGATCGTCGTCAGCGCGGCCATCTGATCATCCCTGTGCCGGGGATGGCCTATCGTGCCGCCGGCGGCAAGACAACCGGGTTCAGCTTTCCAGCGACGCCTGCCGCGCCTCTTCCAGAATCCAGTCGCGGAACGCGGCGATGCGCGGATCGTCGGCCGCGGCGGTCGGGTAGGCCAGATGATAGGCGAATTCCGGCCTGACCTTGATGCCTAGGTCGAAGGGCCGCACCAGTCGTCCTTCGGACAAGTCGTTGGCGACCATGGAGAAATCGCAGAGCGCCACCACGCTGCCCTCGATCGCCGCCTGGATGACATAGGACGAGGAGGCGAACAGCACGCAGCGGCTGTCGTCGAAATCCTCGACGCCGGCGGCCGCCATCCACATTCGCCAATTCGGCCAGGTGACGCCCTGGCGCGACCATTCGATATGGACCAGCGTGTGGCGCAGCAAGTCGCGCGGCACTTTCAGGGGCGGGCCGGATTTCAGCAGGCGCGGGCTGCAGACCGGAAAGATCACATTGTCGAAAAGCCTATGCGTGGTGACGCCCGGATATTTTCCCATGCCGAAGCGGATCGCGACGTCCACATCGTCGTGATCGAAATCGCGCAGATCGTAGGAGATGTCGAAGCGCAAGTCCATGTCCGGCCATCTTGCCCGGAACCGGTCGAGCCGCGGCACCATCCATTTGGAAGCAAACGTCCCGTCCATGGTAAGCTTGAGGTGCGTCAAGCCGCGCGACAGCTTTTTCGCCCGGGCAACGGCCTTGGCGAGCCCTTCAAGCGCCTCGACCGCCGCCTCGTGAAAAACCGCGCCCGCCTCGGTCAGGCGGATGCTGCGACTGCTGCGGACGAACAGCGCCATGCCGAGTTGATCCTCGGTCTCCTTGATCTGGTGGCTGACCGCAGCCGGCGTCAGTCCTAGCTCCTCGGCCGCGCGCGAAAAATTCAGGTGGCGGCTGGCCGCGTCGAACACCTTCAGCGCACGGGTTCCGGGGATGTGCAGCGTCATGGCATCTTCAAAGGAAATTTATAGATCGAACAAATATTGCTCGTTTTTCGTTTTCGTTTCAACGGCGTATTTTGAGGCTAGATAATAGCCTCTGAAAGGTTTTTGAGATGTCCGCCTTCACCATCGCTGCCAACCGACGCCGGGATACCCGGCTGTCGTCGCTGGCGCTGCGCCTGCTGGAATCCTTGCACGCGGCGATCTCGCGGCATCAGGCGATCGACGAACTGGCCAAGCTGTCCGACCACGACCTGCAAGACGTAGGGCTGGAGCGCCGCGACATCGCCGCGCGGATCGACATGGAAATGAGCCGGATCAGCCTGCGGGCGCTTGGGCGCTAGGAATTTGAGCGAGAGATCGGGTTAAAACACCGTGTGGGCAGCGGACTGCCATCCGGGCGCTCGTCGATCATCCCGACAGGGGCCCCGGCACCTACGAGGAGGTAGGCTGGTGCCGGAGGAGATCTGCCTTTTTCCGGGCGAACTGGGGTTCGGTCGGAGACAACTCGGCAGCTTTTAAGAAGGATGCCTTAGACCGTTCCCTGTCTCCGATCCGCTCAAGGGCGATACCAAGGTTGAAATGCGTCCTAGCAACGTTTGGTGCGATCTCAATGCTCTGGCGGTGCAGATCAACCGCCTCTGTCAAAAGCCCAAGCGTTCCGAAACAACTCGCCAGCGCATGCCGAAAGAGCATGTGTTTCGGCTTCAAGGCCACGGCGGCAGACAAATGCGGCAGCGCCTCGCCGGCTTTTCCGGCCTTTACCAGAGACCAGCCTACAAGGTATTGACAATAATCAGATTGATGAAAAACTGATAGAGCGTTCCTACCGATTGTTGCCGCTGAATTCCAATTTTCTTCTTTCACTTCATAAAAACTTCGAAGAAAAAGCTCAGGAAACTCTTTGTGTTGCAGCAGGCACCCACTCGCAGATAGCTTAGAGAAGGGCTTATTTGAAATAAACTCATTCAAGTGCGTTAGCATAATCCCGATCTCCAGCAAGTATACTGCCACAGCGTGCTCGACATGCCGAAGCGTTGTAATTTTGACGTGGGGCACGTCCGGAATTTTACTCGCACAGTATATGTCTCCCGGCTCCATTTCGCCGTAAAAGAAAAAAGTCGGTGCCGGCGATCTCGCGATATGATTGGACAGGTCGGGATGGATCACCTTGGTCGCGGGATGCATCAGTTTTTTGCTGCGGCTGTGCGGCAGTCTCAGAATGGTTGATGGTGCATAAGCAAGGACACGGGCGCCCAACAACGTACCGTAGAGGGTTGCTCCATACGCCCCCATGGAACTCCCGCATGTGTAGATTTCGGATGCTCCGAGAAATTCCGCCCACTTGCGGATCGTGGCTGCGGTTTCCTCGATGGACGATCCCAACCCAGGCACCCCTGCCTGATAATATTCGTCTCTGGGGCCATTGTTTATGAACAGCCGGTGGCAGTCGAGTTTGTTACCGTTCTTCCAGAAGTCGAATGCTCCCGCCCGGGTGCCCGCGGCGGAAAAAAAGACAATCAGCTTCGACGACGCAGGGTGACTCACGACTTCAAAGGTGTCGCTTTTGAAGGCAGTTGGTGGCCGGCGCGCTACATCCATACTCTCAATCCCCGCTTGTCGAGGACGCAACCTAGCGATGAAGGCCCGCAGCTTCAATGCAAAGCTGATCAGCCCGCAGGCATGGGACGGTAATATGTTTTCTTTTTGTTCCAAAATTCATTTCCGCTAAACTGAGTTTCCGATTCGGGTCAACGGCTAACTTTCCACTGAAAATTTTGGACTGTGAATCCGGTGCATCGAAGCCCGATAGTTCACATTGACTAAACGCGTTCTGGTAACCGGAAGCCAAGCGGGATTTGAGGCAGGACGATATGGCAGAGGCAGCACGCAAATTCGCAACGGCGGAAGCGCCGCTCTATCGCGAGGCGCCGAACAACATCGAGGCGGAGCAGGCGCTGCTCGGGGCGATCCTCGTCAACAACGACGCATTCTACCGCGTCTCGGATTTTCTGAAATCCGCGCATTTTAACGAGCCGCTGCACCGCAAGATCTTCGAAGTAGCCGGCGAACTGATCCGGATGGGCAAGATGGCCAATCCGGTGACCATGAAGACGTTCCTGCCGGCCGACGAAAAGGTCGGCGACATGACCGTCATGCACTATCTGGCGAGGCTGGCGGCGGAGGCAGTGACGATCATCAACGCCTCTGACTACGGCCGTGCCATATACGACCTCGCCACGCGCCGGGCGTTGATCACCGTCGGCGAGGACATGGTCAACATCGCCTATGACGCGCCGGTCGACATGTCGCCGCAGGAGCAGATCGAGGATGCCGAGCGGCGGCTGTTCGAGCTGGCCGAGACCGGCCGCTACGATGGCGGCTTCGAGAGTTTTTCCGACGCCATCAAGACGGCGATCGACATGGCCAGTGCCGCCTACATGCGCGACGGCCACCTGTCCGGTATCGCAACGGGAATGCGCGACCTGGACAATCGGATGGGCGGCCTGCAACCGTCCGACCTCATCGTGCTGGCCGGACGCCCAGGCATGGGCAAGACCTCGCTGGTCACCAACATCGCCTTCAACGTCGCCCACGCCTACGAGCCGGCGCAGCAGGCCGACGGCTCGTTCAAGGCAAAGAATGGCGGCGTGGTCGGCTTCTTCTCCCTGGAAATGTCGTCCGAACAGCTCGCCACCCGTATCATTTCCGAGCAGGCGGAGGTGCCCTCCTCCAAGATTCGCCGCGGCGACCTGACCGAGGCCGATTTCGAAAAACTGGTCAGTTGCACGCAGATGCTGCAGAAAATTCCGCTGTTCATCGATTCGACCGGCGGCATTTCCATCGCCCAGCTCGCGGCGAGGGCGCGGCGGCTGAAACGTCAGCGCGGGCTGGACGTGATCGTCATCGACTACATCCAGTTGATGACCGGATCGTCGAAACGCGCCAGCGAGAACCGCGTGCAGGAGATCACCGAGATCACCACCGGACTGAAAGCGCTTGCCAAGGAACTCGCCGTGCCGATCATCGCGCTGTCGCAGTTGTCTCGCCAGGTGGAAAGCCGCGAGGACAAGCGGCCGCAGCTCTCGGACCTGCGCGAATCCGGCTCGATCGAGCAGGACGCCGACGTGGTTATCTTCGTCTACCGCGAGGAATATTACCTCAAGAACAAGGAACCGAAGCCCGGCACCGACGAATACATCAAATGGGAAGGCGCAATGAACGAGGCGCGCGGCAAGGCCGAGGTGATCGTGGCCAAGCAGCGCCACGGACCCACCGGAACCGTTGGGCTGGGCTTTCAGGGCGAGTTCACGCGCTTTTTCGACCTTGCGGAGGATTCTCATTTGCCGGAGCGGTACGAGTGATCCGCACGATCGATGGGAATTTTCCGCAAATCATGCAATATATGAAAATCATGCAATATATGTAAGACGCATAAGATGCATGAAAGGACGCGGATATGATCAAGGTCAGCTCGGCGGAATTCCAGCGCAACATCGGCCGCTATCAGGATATGGCCATGACGCAGCCGGTTTTCGTCACGCGGAACGGGCGGGAACGCACGGTAACTGTTTCGGTCGAGGAGTATCGTAGGCTCAAGCGGCGGGATCGGCAGGTGCTTCGGCTCGAGGATTTCACCGAAGAGATGATCGCTGCAATAGAGGCCAGCGAGCCGTCGCCGGAAGCCGAAGCCTTCAATCATGAATACAAAGGCTGATTTTGGCGACCCTTCCGAAGCCGATCCCAGGATTGGTCATTCGTTACAGCTATCTATGGGCCAACGAATATGACGTCGGCCGGGAGGAGGGTCGCAAGGACAGGCCTTGCGCCATAATCGTGGCCCTGGAGACCCACGAAGGTGCGACGTCCGTCGTCGTGTTGCCGATATCGCATGCTCCACCCGCCGATGGCACATCCACGATCGAGATCCCATCGGACACCAAACGCCGTCTGGGTCTGGACGACGAGCGCTCCTGGGTTGTTCTTTCCGAAGCCAACCAATTCGTCTGGCCCGGTTTTGACCTGCGTTTCTCAAGACCGGGCGACGCATCGAGCGTCGCCTACGGGGAACTGCCCGCGAATTTCTTCCGCGATCTGCGCGCTGCATTCGTCAAGGCACTTCGCGAGAAACGCATCCGTCTGGTCTCCAGGACGCAATAAACAATGGCCAAATCCCGCGTCCAGTTCATCTGCCAGGCTTGCGGCAACGTCACGTCGCGCTGGGCGGGCAAGTGCGAAGCCTGCGGCGAGTGGAACACGCTGGTCGAGGAAGGTACCGCCGGCGGCATCGGCAGCGGGCCGGCGTCGATGCGCTCGACGCGCAAGGGCCGCGCCGTGGTGCTGACCTCGCTTTCCGGCGAGATCGAGGACGCGCCGCGCATCGCGAGCGGCATTTCCGAACTCGACCGAGCCACCGGAGGCGGTTTTGTCCGTGGATCGGCGCTGCTGGTCGGCGGCGATCCGGGCATCGGCAAGTCGACGCTGCTCACCCAGGCGGCGGCGGCGCTCGCCCGGCAGGGGCACCGAATCGTCTATGTCTCGGGCGAAGAGGCTGTGGCGCAGATCAGGCTGCGCGCCCAGCGCCTCGGCGTGGCAAATTCATCGGTCGAACTCGCCGCCGAGACCAATGTCGAGGACATATTGGCAACGATCGCCGACGGCAAGCGGCCGGACCTGGTGATCCTCGATTCGATCCAGACGCTGTGGACCGACGCCGCCGAATCGGCACCGGGCACCGTCACCCAAGTGCGCGCGGCGGCGCAGACGCTGATCCGCTACGCCAAGTCGACTGGGGCGGCGATCGTGCTGGTCGGCCATGTCACCAAGGAGGGCCAGATCGCAGGCCCGCGCGTCGTCGAGCACATGGTGGACGCCGTGCTCTACTTCGAAGGCGAAGGCGGGCACCACTATCGCATCCTGCGCACGGTGAAGAACCGATTCGGCCCGACCGACGAGATCGGCGTCTTCGAAATGTCCGACAAGGGGCTGCGCGAGGTGTCCAACCCCTCCGAACTCTTCCTCGGCGAACGGCACGCGGCGGCGCCCGGAGCGGCTGTATTTGCCGGGATCGAGGGTACGCGGCCCGTGCTGGTCGAAATCCAGGCGCTGGTCGCTCCTACCTCGCTCGGCACGCCGCGCCGCGCCGTGGTCGGCTGGGACGGGGCGCGGCTGGCCATGGTGCTGGCCGTTCTTGAGGCGCATTGCGGCGTGCGCTTCGGCACGCATGACGTCTATCTGAATGTAGCCGGGGGCTACCGGATTTCGGAGCCGGCCGCCGATCTGGCGGTTGCGGCGGCCCTCGTCTCGTCCCTTACCGGCCTTGCCCTTCCCGCCGATTGCGTCTATTTCGGCGAAATCAGCCTTTCGGGTGCGATCAGGCCGGTTGCGCATGCGCAGCAGCGTCTGAAGGAAGCGGAAAAGCTGGGCTTTGGACAGGCGGTCCTGCCGCGCGGCAGCGAGGAACTGGGCAACGGCACGGGTGCTGCCTCGTTCCAGCCGGCGACGTTGACGGACCTTGTGGTCCGGATTGCCGGTTCGCTCAGGCGCGACGCGGACGACTGATCGGAAGCGGGCGGCGCGACGGGCCATGAAGTGGGGATTGAATGCCGATAACGCTGCTTGACGGAATCCTCGTCGGCTTTACGCTGGTTTCCGCGATGCTCGCCATGGTCCGCGGCTTTTCGCGCGAGGTGCTGTCGATCGTCTCCTGGGCCGCGGCAGCCGCGGCGGCGTATTTCTTCTACAAGCCGGTGCTGCCCTACGTTCAGCCCTATATCGACAACGACCAGATCGCCATGGCTGCCGCCGCCGGCATCGTGTTCGTCGTGGCGCTGATCATCGTCTCTCTGATCACCATGAAGATCGCCGACCTGATCATCGATTCGCGCATTGGGGCGCTCGACCGGACGCTGGGTTTCCTCTACGGCGCGGCGCGTGGCGTTCTGGTCGTCGCCGTGGCGCTGCTTCTGTTCAACTGGCTGGTCGGCAGCCAGCAGCCGCCATCGGTCGCCAACGCCAAGTCGCGGCCGATGCTGGAAAGCATCGGCAAATGGCTTGAAAGCATGTTGCCGGAGAATCCGGAGGGTTCGATCCTCAAGAAGATCGTCCCAGGCGAGGCGGAGCCTGACGCGCAGCAGCCGGACGCGCCCGCCGCTGACGCACCGCCGGCCGAACCGGCACCGGAGGCGCCCCCGGCCGATACGGCGCCCGCCGGGCAGCCGCCGGCGGAGACGCCGCCGGCAAACAATTGACGTGACGGAGCGGGGCCGCGTTCATGCGGCCCTTTCCGTATCAGCGGCCCGTATTCCCATCTCGATCGGCTGGCAGGATATCGCTGTGCCGCTGACTGGCCCTTGCGACGGCAAGGCCTCCAGCTTCTTGTTAAGCTTTCCCTTTGTGCGCTGCGATAAAATGCCAGTGGCATTACCGGGGACGTTGCCCTATATGACGGTTTTCCGACAGCAAGGTGGCGTTCCCCCGATGGCAGACGCATCCAGTTCCCTCGCCGCCGAGGCCGATGATCATTTTCACGATGAGTGCGGCGTGTTCGGTATCCTCGGCAGGCAGGATGCGGCGGCGATCGTCACGCTCGGCCTGCACGCGCTCCAGCATCGCGGCCAGGAAGCGGCGGGCATCGTCTCTTTCGACGGCACGCAATTCCATGTCGAGCGCCATGTCGGCCTGATCGGCGACACCTTCACCAAGCAGTCCGTCATCGACCGCCTGCCCGGAACCCGCGCCATCGGGCATACTCGTTACGCCACCACCGGCGGTTCTGGCCTGCGCAACGTGCAGCCCTTCTTCGCCGAACTCGCCGAGGGCGGGCTGGCCATCGCCCATAACGGCAACATCACCAATGCGATGACCGTGCAGCGGGTGCTGCAGAAGCAGGGTTCGATCTTCTCGTCCACCTCCGACACTGAGACGATCCTGCATCTCGTCGCCACCAGCAAGGAGCGCGACACCAATTCGCGCTTCATCGACGCAATCCGCCAGCTCGAAGGCGCCTTTTCACTAGTGGCGCTGACCGCCAAGAAGATGATCGGCTGCCGCGATCCGCTCGGCATCCGGCCGCTTGTGCTGGGCGACCTCGACGGCGCCTGGATCCTCGCTTCCGAGACCTGCGCGCTGGACATCATCGGCGCGCGTTTCGTGCGCGACCTGAAACCCGGCGAGATGGTGGTCGTCACCTCGAAAGGCATCGAGAGCATTTTTCCGTTCGAGCCGCAGAAATCGCGATTCTGCGTGTTCGAATATGTCTATTTCGCCCGCCCGGATTCTTCCGTGGAAGGCCGTAACGTCTACGACGTGCGGAAACGCATCGGCGCCGAACTGGCGCGCGAGAATCCGGTCGAGGCCGATATCGTCGTACCGGTGCCGGATTCCGGCACGCCGGCCGCGATCGGCTTCAGCCAGGAAGCCGGCATCCCGTTCGAGCTCGGCATCATCCGCAACCATTATGTCGGCCGCACCTTCATCTCGCCGGGCGATTCGATCCGCCATATGGGCGTGAAACTGAAGCACAACGCCAACCGCAAGATGATCGAAGGCAAGCGCGTGGTGCTGGTCGACGATTCGATCGTGCGCGGCACCACCAGCCAGAAGATCGTGCAGATGGTGCGCGACGCCGGTGCCAGGGAAGTGCATATGCGCATCGCCTCCCCGCCGACGCGCGCCTCCTGCTTCTATGGCGTGGACACGCCGGAGAAAGCGAAGCTGCTGGCCTCGCGCATGTCGGTGGAGGAGATGGCGAGTTTCATCCGCGTCGATTCACTCGGCTTCCTGTCGCTGGACGGGCTCTACCGGGCGGTCGGTGAACCCGGCCGCGACAACGACCAGCCGCAATTCTGCGACGCCTGTTTCTCCAACCAGTATCCGACGCGCCTCCTCGACTTCGAAGGCCACGACAATGTGCGGACCTTGTCGCTGCTGGCGACGGGCGGGCAATAATCGATCAAATCGGCGCCGACGTTCGCTGCCGGCGCCGTACGATGCGCAGGCCGACTTACATGGCCATCTTTTCGCATTCCTTGGCCGCTTCCGCGGAAGAGGTGTCGACCATATAGGCCTTGCCGTCAGCGCCAGTCATGATCATGACGCAATGATCCAGCGGCTTCGCCATTTTCATGGCCTGATCCATCATTTTCTGGTCCGACATCATCATCGTGCCCATGTGGCCGTCCGGCATGATGGTCACAACCTCGCCTCCCTGCATCATCTTCATCATGCCCATGGCATCGGTCTTCATGGCGTCCTGCGCAAGGCCGGGCAGCGCGCTCGAAGTGATGAGCAGGAGCGCAAGCGATGTGGTTCTGATCATGGAATTGTCCTCCGGTTGGTCGGCGCTGCGGCAGGCAGGGCCCAACGAGAGGTTCGCTCGGGTTAGTCTGGCGTTACCGGATCACCGAATCGTGAGGCCAGAGTCGGGTTCCGCGTTGAAGCCTTGGTCAGGTGGCCCAAGGCTGCCAGACGCCGAGGCGCGGGACCGTCAAGCGCTCGCCCGGCCCGTGAACCGCCGCGTAGAGCAGGCCGGCCAAGAAGGTAAAATGGTCGACGAAGAAGCCGAATTCCGCCTGGTTGCCTTGCCAATGCGACGGGCCGTGGAAGGCGAAGGCGAGGAAAATCACATAGACGCCGGCCAGTAGCGCGGCTTCCGAGAAGAACGCCCCGGTCAGAAAGGCCAGCACGAGCGCCACTTCGAAGATGGCAGCCAGCCAGGCGAGAAGCAGCGGGAACGGAAAGCCGGCGGCGGCGATGTAGCCTGCGGTGCCTTCCATGCCGGCAAACTTGAACGCGGCCGCCATCGCGAAGACCCCGGCGAAAATCAACCTTGCCACCAGAATTGCTACTGTCCTGCCCATGCGTTCGATCCTTCGATGATGCTGACGAGCCAAGGACGCAGGATGGCACCGCTTTCCGACATGCCTCTTGCAAATTCGCGTCTCGACCTGAACACGGGAGGACGGCTTCAAGGTTCGGGGTTTCGCCTGCCACAGATTCGTCCTATCTGGTGCCGCCTGTCCCGCTCGAACCGGATGCCTGCATGTCCCCTGCCCTCGACCTCTCCGGCCGTATCGCCCTCGTCACCGGCGCCTCGCGCGGCATCGGCTATTTCACCGCGAAACATCTGGCGGCGGCCGGCGCGCATGTGATTGCGGTCGCCCGTTCGGTCGGCGGGCTCGAGGAGCTCGACGACGAGATCAAGGCGGCGGGCGGCCAGGCGACGCTGGTCCCGTTGGACATCACCGACATGCCGGGCATTGATCGCCTGGGAGCGGCCATCCATGAGCGCTGGGGCAAGCTCGACATCCTGGTCGCCAATGCGGCCATCCTCGGCGTCATCTCGCCGATCGGTCATGTCGAGGCAAAGACCTTCGAGAAGGTGATGACGGTCAACGTCACCGCGACGTGGCGGCTGATCCGCTCGGTGGACCCGTTGCTGCGCGCCTCGGATGCCGGCCGCGCGGTGATCCTGACGTCCAGCCTTGCACACAGCGCGCGCGCCTTCTGGGCGCCCTACGCCGCATCGAAGGCGGCGGTCGAGGCGCTGGCACGCTCCTGGGCGCATGAGACGGAAAACATGCCGCTCAGGGTCAATTGCTTCGATCCCGGCGCCACCCGCACCGCCATGCGCGCGCAAGCCGTGCCAGGCGAAGACCCGATGAGCCTGCCCCATCCATCAGATGTGGCGAAAAAGATCCTGCCCCTGACCGGTCCCGGTTTTGCCGGCACCGGTCTGATCTACCAGTCGAAATTCGACAGATTGCTACGCTACAAGAACCCCGAGCCCGTATAGCTTCCGTCTGCGCCAATCCTACCCGCGGTCTGGTGCAGCGCAATGAACGCGACCACCCTTATAGGCTGATGCCGTCTCGACCCGCAATCGCGGTGTCGCTCCGGTGCCTCCATGGCGAATGCAACAATCGTCGATCCTGCAGACCGTGTGCTGCTCGGCATCCTGCTGACCAGCGTCGCCTATGCTCTGTTTTCCGCGCAGGACGCGGCGATCAAGCTCCTGGTGGCCGGCATATCGGTCTGGCAGGTGATGTTTTTCCGCAGCGTCGTCGTGCTGGCCGGCTGCCTGGCCAGCGGGGGCACCCCGCTGTTTCGCGACGCCATCCGTTCACCCATCGTCAAGCCGATGCTGCTGCGCAGCGTGCTCACCTTGTCGGCTTGGCTCTGCTACTACACGGCCGCGAAATATCTGCAGCTCGCCGAGATGACGACCATTTATTTCGCCGCGCCGGTGATCGTCACGACACTCTCCGTCCTCATCCTGGGCGAGCAGGTGCCGCTGCTGCGCTGGGGTTCGGTGTTGCTGGGCTTCATAGGCGTCTTCATCGCCTGCGATCCGGCAAAGCTCGGCATCACAATGCCGATCCTGCTGGTGCTGGCGGCTGCCTTCCTCTGGGCGCTGGCGATCGTGCTTCTGCGCAAGATCGCGCAGCAGGAACGGACGATCGTCCAGCTTGTCCTTAACAATTTGTTCTTCCTGGTCGCAGCCGGTGTGCCGATGGTCTTCGTCTGGCAGACGCCGTCCCTCTACCAGTTCGTGCTGCTGCTTACGGTCGGCGTGCTAGGCGGCGCTGCGCAACTTGCCCTGTTCGATGGCATGAAGCGGGCGGCGGCTTCCGTCATCGCCCCATTCGAATACACGTCGCTGGTCTGGGCGTTCGTTTTCGGCTACCTGATCTGGAACGATGTGCCGCGTCCGGAGGTGTTCGTCGGTGCCGCCATCATCGTTTTCGCAGGCCTGATCGTGATTGGCGGCGAACATTTTCGCAAGCGTGCCTGAATGGAATGGGGCGCCGTCAAAAATATCCGAAAAAATATCTATCGCCGATGGAACAAACCTTCCCAATCAACGTTTGGGGGCAGACGGGCAATCCCCCTTATGCCCACCCCCCGCCCGTCATCCCTTAAAGCCAGCCTCGCGGCTGGCTTTTCTTTTGGGTTGGCGCAGCCTTTTGGCCCGCTCGCGCATTGACGCTGATGACGGATCGACTACCCTTCCGGCGCGGTACCCTGTGAAGGGTGACGGCTCTATGGCGGGTTGGGAGGCGCGGCATGATCCTGACTGGCGTTGTTGTTGGCGTGATCGCCGCCGCTTACATCGCGGCGAGCTTGTCGATTATGGTTCGCCTCGGCGTTTCTTTGCGTCAGGCGCTTCTCTACCTGCCGCTAAAGCTCTTCTACCGCATCGACGATCGGCGTATCCGGCTTGCCCGCGAGGCAGAGACGCCTGTCATCTATGTGGTTACTCACCAGTCACGGCTCGATCCAGCGCTGATGCTGTCGCTGTTGCCGGACGACACGCTGCATATCCTCGATGAGGACTCGGCGAAGGCGATCTGGCTGGAGCCCTGGCGTGAACTGGCAAGGACGATCGCCTTCAATGCCGAGCACGTCTTCGTCAGCCGCAGGCTGGTGCGCGTCCTGAAACGCAAGGGCCGGATCGCGGTCTATCTGCCGGAGAACGTCGAGCCGGACACGCGCGACTTCCGCCTCTATCGCGCCGTCTCGCGGATCGCGCTGCAGGGAGACGCGCGCATCGTGCCGGTGATTATCGACGGATCGCGTCATCTTCCCTTCTCGCTGGTCGACGACGACCAGGCGCCGCGGCGTCTGCTGCCGAAATTACGCATCGGCACGCTCGAACCGCTGACCATCAATGAGATGACGGCGCGCGCCGGCGCGGCGACCACCACCGGTTCCAACGCGCTCTTCGACCGCATGGCAGAAGCGCGTAGCGTCACCGCCTTCTCGCGCCGCACCCTTTTCCAGGCGGTTCGCTCGGCCGCCAGACGCTTCGGCGTCGACCGGCAGATCGTCGAGGACGCGGTCAGCGGCACGCTCACCTACCGGCAATTGCTGATGGCGGCGCGCATCTTCGCCGGCCGCTTTGCCCGCATGACCGCACCCGGCGAGGCAGTTGGGCTGCTTCTGCCAAATTCCAACAGCATCGCCATTTCACTATTGGGTCTGATGTCGGCTGGCCGCACCGCCGCGATGATCAACTATACGGCGGGGCCGGCGAACGTAACCTCGGCGGTGCGCACCGCCTTGATCCGTACCATCATCTCGTCGCGCGCCTTCATCGAGAAGGCCGGACTGGAGGACATCGTCGAGGCCGCGAAGGCCGGCGGGGCGCGGCTGGTCTGGGCGGAAGACATCCGCGACGGCATCACCGGCTTCGACCGGCTGGTGGCTGCATCATGCTGGCAGAGCCCGGTCAGCAGCCAGGACCCCGCCGCGCCGGCCCTGATCATGTTCACCTCCGGCTCCGAAGGCGCGCCGAAGGCGGTGGTGCTGTCGCACCAGAACCTTATCTCCAATGCAATGCAGGTCGAGGCACGGCTGGCCATCGGGCCACGCGACTTCCTGATGAACGTGCTGCCCGTATTCCATTCCTTCGGCCTGCTCGGCGGGCTGATCCTCCCCCTGCTCACCGGCGTGCGCACCCTGCTCTACCCGTCGCCGTTGCACTACAAGCAAATCCCGCAGGTCGCGGCGAAACGCCGTCCGACCATCCTGTTCAGCACCGACACCTTCCTGTCCGCTTATGCCAAGGCGGCGGATGACGACGATTTCGTCAGCCTGCGCTTCGCGGTGGCCGGCGCCGAGCCGTTGCGGGCCGAAACGCGGCGCGTGTGGAAGGAACGCTTCGGCACCCGGTTGCTCGAAGGGTTCGGGCTGACCGAGGCAGCACCTGTGGTCGCCGTGAGTACGGGAACGCATAATCGCGAGGCTTCGGTCGGGCGCCTGCTGCCCGGCGTGCGCGTGCGGCTCGAGCCGGTCGAAGGCATAACCGACGGCGGCCGCCTCTGGATCAGAGGGCCGAACGTCATGATGGGGTACATGTCGGCCGACAAGCCGGGCGTTCTGCGGGAATTGCCCGAAGGCTGGCACGACACCGGCGACATCGTCTCCTTCGACCGCGAAGGCTTCATCACCATACGCGGGCGCGCCAAGCGTTTCGCCAAGATCGCCGGCGAAATGGTGTCGCTCGGCGCGGTGGAAATGTTGGTGCAGTCGCTGTGGCCGGAGCATCGGCACGCGGTCGTCGCGGTGCCGGACAAAAGGCGTGGCGAGCGCATCGTGCTGGTCACCACCGCGGCGGAGGCGGACGCCGCCGCGCTTCGCCGCGCCGGCAAGGAGGCCGGCCTCGCCGAACTGGCGGTGCCCCAAGACATCGTCAAGGCCGATGAAATCCCGATCCTGGGGACCGGTAAGATCGACTATCCGTCGACCCGGCGGCTGGCGATCGACCGGCTGGGTCTCGCGGCCGCCGCCTGAGAGCAATCAGACGGCAGTTTCAGCGGGCGGCGTGGCCGGTTCCTTCGCCGCTTCGACAACCGCCCGGCGCGAATAGGCCCGGATGCTGAACGGCAGGAACAGGAGGTAGGCGACGACGCCGACCGACAGCGTTTCCCAGGTATAGGTGAAAAGCAGCAGAGCGACGAAGACGACACCGAGAATCATCGGCATCACCGTATCGCCGGGCACGCGGAGACGCTTGCCGGACCACACCGGCAGGCGGCTGACCAGCAAGAATGCTACCAGAATGGTGAAGCCCGAGCCGATGAAAGCCGCCATGCGGCTCGGCTCGAATGCACCGACGAAGATCAAATAGACCGGCAGCAGGACGATGACCGCTCCCGCCGGCGCCGGCACGCCGACAAAATATTCGCCCTGCCAGGCCGGACGGGTCTTGTCCTCGTCCAGCACGTTGAATCGTGCCAGCCTCAGCCCGCAGGCAATGGCAAACAACAGCGCCGCGATCCAGCCCGGAGAGCCGGCACGATCGAGCAGGTAAGCATACAGCACGAGCGCCGGAGCGACCCCGAAATTGACGATGTCGGCCAGCGAATCCATCTGCGCGCCGAATTTGGAGGTCGCCTTGAGCATACGGGCGATACGGCCGTCTATGCCGTCGAGGAAGGCGGCGATCAGCACCATCACCACCGCCGTCTCGAAGCGATTCTCGAAGGCCAGCCTGATTCCCGACAGGCCGGCGCAGATCGCCAGCACCGTGATCAGGTTGGGCAGCACCAGCCTGAGCGGGATTTCGCGGATGCGCGGGCCACCATGACCGTGCGGCTCGAAACGCTGGAACGGACCGGGCACCGTCTACGACACCCTGACCAGCGGCGCGGCGGGGTTGCCGCCGAACTCGGCAATGACGGTCTCGCCGCCCACGGCCGTCTGGCCCACGGCGACACGCGGCGTCGCCTCCGGCGGCAGGAAGACGTCGACACGCGAACCGAAGCGGATCAGGCCGAAGCGCTCCCCAATGCCGATGTTTCCGCCCTGTTCGGCCCAGCAGACGATGCGCCGCGCCACCAGGCCGGCGATCTGCACGGCGGCGACCGTTCCGTTCGGGCTGTCGATGACGAGGCCGTTGCGTTCGTTCTCGCTGCTGGCCTTGTCCAGTTCGGCGTTCAGAAATTTTCCCGGGCGGTGCTCGATCTTGGTGATGCGGCCGCGGACGGGCGCGCGATTCACATGGCAGGAGAAGACGTTCATGAACACGGAGATCCGGGTCATCTCGGCGCCGCCGAGACCGAGTTCGCGCGGCGGAACGGCAGGACCCACCGCGGAGACAATGCCATCGGCGGGACTTACGACCAGACGGTCGTCGGCCGGCGTGACACGCTGCGGATCGCGAAAAAAGTAGGCGCACCAGGCAGTCAGGATCAGGCCGAGCCAGAAAAGAGTGGTCGAGAAGATGCCCAGTACCAGCGTCACCACGGCAAAGCCGCCGATGAACGGCCAGCCTTCGCGGTTGATCGGCACGAAGGCGTTCTTGATTGTTTCGACGAGGGACATTGGCATCCGACAGTTTGCTAACGGTGCCGCCTATTTAGGGGATGGGGACGCGGGTGGCAACGCGACTGCGGCCATAAGCACTGTCATAGCTGCGGCACACTGGGTAACTCTCCCTCACCCCACCTCCGGCGTGCGGCGGCGCACGATGACGCCGAGGTCGTCCTCCTGCCGAGCGATGCGCAGGCGTTCCTCCGCCTCGGTCGCCTCGCGCTGGCGCGCCCACATCGAGGCGTAGAGGCCGTCCTTGGCAAGCAGGTCGATGTGATGACCGCGCTCGGCGATCCGGCCGTCTTTCAAGACGATGATCTCGTCGGCGGAAATCACCGTCGACAGGCGGTGGGCGATGACGATGGTGGTGCGACCGCGCGACACCATGTCGAGCGCGGCCTGGATTTCCAGCTCCGTATGCGAATCCAATGCCGAGGTGGCTTCGTCCAGCATCAGGATCGGCGGGGCCTTTAGGATCGTGCGGGCGATCGCCACGCGCTGCTTCTCGCCGCCGGACAGCTTCAGGCCGCGCTCTCCGACCATGGTTTTGTAGCCTTCCGGCTGGTGCGCGATGAAGGGGCCGATCTGGGCGAGGTCTGCAGCCTTGCGGATGTCCTCTTCCGATGCATCGAAACGTCCATAGCGGATGTTGTAGGCGATGGTGTCGTTGAACAGCACCGTGTCCTGCGGAACCATTCCGATGGCACCGCGCAGGCTTTCCTGGGTGAGGTCGCGAATGTCCTGACCGTCGATCGATATCTGCCCAGACTGGATGTCGTAGAATCGGAAGAGCAGACGCGAAATGGTGGATTTTCCCGCGCCGGAGGGGCCGACGATGGCGACGGTCTTGCCGGCAGGCACATCGAAGCTGATGCCCTTCAAAATCTCGCGCTTGGGATCGTAGGAAAAATGCACGTCGCGGAATTCGACGCGGCCCGGACCCACGGCAAGCGGCTTAGCGTCGGGCTTGTCGACGATCTCGGCGGGGACATCCAGCAGGTCGAACATCTGCTCGATGTCGGTCAGGCCCTGCCTGATCTCACGGTAGATGAAGCCGATGAAATTGAGTGGCACCGAAAGTTGCATCAGCATGGCGTTGAGAAAGACGAAGTCGCCGATGGTCTGCGTGCCCGCCTGCACCTCGCGCGCCGACAAAAGCATGATAATCAGCATCCCCGCGCCAAAAATGACGCCCTGGCCGAAATTCAGCCAGCCGAGCGAGGTCCAGGTTTTGGTTGCCGCCGCCTCGTAGCGGGCCATGGAATGATCGAATCGGTTCGCCTCCATGCGCTCGTTGTTGAAATATTTCACCGTCTCGTAGTTGAGCAGCGAGTCGATTGCCTTGGTGTTGGCGTCGGTGTCGCTGTCGTTCATCTCGCGGCGGATGGCGATACGCCAGTCGCTGGCCCACACCGTGAACCAGGTATAGAGCGCCACCGTGACCGCCACGACAGCGACGTAGATCCAGCCATAGGCGACGGCGAAGATGACTGCCGTCAGCGCGAATTCGAGGATAGTCGGCAGCGTGTTCAGAATGGTGAAGCGGACGATGGTCTCGATGCCCTTTACGCCGCGCTCGATGATGCGCGAAAGACCGCCGGTGCGGCGTTCCAGATGGAAGCGCAGCGATAGGTCGTGCATGTGAACGAAGGTCTTGTAGGCGAGCTTGCGAACTGCATACTGGCCGACGCTGGCGAACAGCGCGTCACGCAACTGGTTGAGGCCGACCTGGATCAGGCGCACGAGATTGTAGGCGATCACCAGGGCCGCCGGCACCAGCAGCCAGTCCGGAAGCGGCGGCGTGCGCGCGTGGTCCCCGACCAGCGCGTCGGTCGACCATTTGAAAAAATACGGGACGGCGATAAGGACCAGCTTGGAGACGACGAGATAAACCGTCGCCCAGACGACGCGCATGCGCAGATCGCCGCGCTCGGCCGGCCACATGTAGGGTTTGAGGTTGAGCAGCGTCCTGAGCGTCGAGCCGGACTCCGCCGAGACTGTCTTGTCGGCCAATTTTTTCTTCCCTGTTTCCGCAGCCGTTTCCGCCGCAAGGGGCGGCCGGCGCGGATCGTTGGTACCTATCCCAGACTCATGACACGCGATTCGGTGCAGCCGGCCCGCCGCGATGGGCAGCAGGAGGCGGCGAGCGCCGTGATACGTTTGGCCGTGTCCGACAGGGCCTCATGGTCGAGTTCATATATGGAGCGCTGGCGCTCCTGCCGCACCCGCACCAGTCCGGCCTCGACGAGCACCTTCAGATGCTGCGAAACGGTGGACTGGGCGAGATCGAGGCGCCCGACGACATCCTTGCAACAGCAGCGGTCGGCGTCCGCCAGGTGTTTCAGAATCTCCAGCCGAGCCGGATGGGAGAGCGCACCAAGCCGCACGGCAAGCCGCTCGGCGGACGCAGTATCAGATTGCATTAGGGAGATCGGACATTTTCATCGTCTATCGACGATAGACGATATATCCCGCCAGGGCAATCGCTGAGAGAATCAGATTTCGGTTTTTCACCCGGAGAGACATTGTAAATGGTGCCTGCCGCGGTTTTGTGAAACGAGATTTTGGGGGCTTGCCATGTTGCTGATAACCGGGACGTTCCGCATCCGGCCGGAGAAACTGGCCGAGGCAAGGCCGGTCATGCAAGCCATGATCCTGGCCAGCCGTGCCGAGGACGGATGCCTCGGCTACGCCTACGCCATCGACCTGCTGGATGATGGACTGGTGCATGTCGTCGAACACTGGCGGGACCAAGCGGCGCTCGACGCGCATTTCGCGTCCGCCCACATCGCCCGCTGGCGCGCCACCTGGCCAACGCTCGGCATCACCGACCGGGATTTGACATTGCACGAGGTGAGTGCGTCGAGGGCGACGTGACTGGGAGCCGGGCAAGATCTGGCTCAGGCGTCAGCCATGCCGATGTGCCGGACGCCATCGAGCCAAGGCTGCAATGCCTGACACGACCCCTCTACTGCCGCACCACAGGCGACACCGCCTGTTCGCCAAGCGTGCTCATGTCGGCCTCTTCGCCCTTTTCGGTCTTGCTCGGCACCGAAAAGACCTGCCCGGGATAGATCCGATCGGGGTCATCGATCTGGTGCTGGTTGGCGAGATAGATGGTCGAGTACCGCAGGCCGTGACCGTAGACGCGATGCGAAATGCGCCACAAGGAGTCGCCACGGCGGATGATAACCGATCCGCCGACATTCTGCAGTTTTGGCGACAGCACGTCGGCCTGAGCCGCAGCCGTTTCGGCTCCGCCGGACGGCGCGGGTTGCGTGGCCGCCTGATCGGGGGCGGAGGCGGCGGGCTTGTCGGACGCGCCGCTCGAGGCAGCGTTCGCGGATTTCTGAGCACCTTCGATGCCTGATGGCGCGGAAGCGCTGGCATCGGACGAAGCATCGGCGGAGGCAATATTTGCCGGCGTGCCGGCGGCGAGAGCCGCCGTCTCGGCCTGGACAGGTGTTGCAGCTGCCTTCGGCCGATCCGTCCCCTGCCCGGCCCGCGCTTCGGGCGCGGGATTGCCCAGGCGCGCCTGGGTTCCCGACGCGACCTTGTCGCCCGTGGATTGCTTCACCGACGACTGCGGCTGCGAACCATCAGGTTTGGGTTCGCCCTGCGCGGCCACGGCGGCAACGTTCTCGCCGGCCTCGCGCTCGAAAGGCACCGCGGCGCGGGCAATCACCTTGGCACCGTCCGGTCCGAGAGCGTCGACCCGGATGATATAGTCGCCGACCGGCAGGTCACGCTCGGCTTCTATGAGGAACCGCCCGGCCCCAGACGTCTTTGCATCCCCGAGCAGGATCTCGTTGGCATAGCCGCGCACCACGCGGCCGGGATCGGCAGAACCAGCGACGAAGATGCGACGGCCTTCGATCTCGACGGCGTCGACGGCGACTTTAGGGCCGCCCGCGAGCTGGTCCTGCGAAGCTTTGGCGGGCCCAGGCGTCGTAATCGCCACATCCTGCCCACCGGAGGCCGGCTTTTCACCCACGGACGAGGGCTGCTGATTCGCCACCACCGCCTGAGGTTGATCCGTCGCAGAACCGGCAGCGGCCTGATCGCCGGATGCCGGAGACGTCGTTCCGGCGGCGGCCGTTCCGGAACCGGCAGGCGGCGTGGATGGCTTGGCCTTCGGCTCGGGCACGGTGATCAGTTCGGACGGTTTTCCAGGCTCCTCGACCAGCGCGAGCACCTGGCCGTCCGGCGCATCGGGGATCGAGACCACGGCCGTCTCGGTCGACATGGCAACGACATTGCCGGGCGCGATGGAGCGCAGCACGATCTGGTAGTCGCCCGGCGCGAGCGGCTCGTCGAGCACGATGGCGAAATCGCCCTGCGGACCCGCCATCGCCGAGCCGATGACACGAGAACCGATGATCGCCTCGACCTTGGCGTTCGGGGCTGCATGACCCGCAATGACGATCGAGCCGTCGGCTTCGACACGGACGAGGTCGAAAGCCGGCGCCTCGACTGTCGTCTGCTTGTTCGTCTCGGCCGCGGCCGGTCCGGCGGCCTCGGTCTTCGATGGCGCGGCGGCGGGCGGCAGGGCCGCTTGCTGTTCGGGTGCGGCAGGAGCGGCCGCGGCGGGCAAATCGCTCGATGGTGGCTTCGGGACTTCGACGGCAGGCTTGTCGTCCGTCGGCGTGCTGGATGCCTTGGCCGGCCCCGAGGGTGCATCGGCGGGCGGCAGGGCGGCAAGCTTCTGGTCCGCCGGAGCCGTATCGACGACCGCCGGTTTCCGCTGCGGATCGAACACGCCCGCTACATAGGCGGTTCCGCCGATGGCGGCCGTTCCACCCGCCAGAAACAGCAGTACCTTGACCGGAGTAAGTGCCATCTATCCGTTCGCCCCTTAGCGATCTTCCGATACGCGCAACGCCGGGCTGCCACAGTCATCCGCGAGACGTCCGGCTCGGCGTAGGTTTACGCGTCCCCCTGTCGACTCGCGAGCCGTCTACCGCCCGATACTACCCCTCGGCATGATTCCTTTTTACAGGAACCTTTTGCCACCTAAGCGCGGTCTAGCCTGTTTTGGCGGCAGCGACAAGGAAATGCCCGTTTTCTTCCCTTGACCCAAACGGTCTATACCCTAACCAATCGCATGATGAACACGATTCGATCCGTCTGCGTCTACTGTGGCTCCTCCCCCGGTCGGAGCGACATCTATATGAAGGCCGGCCATGCGCTCGGACGATCGCTCGCCGAATCAGGCCTGCGCCTAGTCTATGGCGGCGGCACTAAGGGGATCATGGGTGCTGTCGCCGAGGGCGCTCTCCGGGCCGGGGGCAAGGTGACCGGAATAATCCCGCGCTTCCTTCTCAACCGGGAAGCGACCGAAGCAAGCCTCGGCAAGTTCGACGACATCGTCGTCACCGAGAACATGCATGAGCGCAAGCACAGGATGTTTGAGGAATCCGACGCCTTTGTGGCGCTGCCGGGCGGCATCGGCACGGTCGAGGAGATCGTCGAGATCATGACCTGGAGCCAGCTCGGCCACCACCGCAAACCGATGGTCTTCGCCAACATCGCCGGCTTCTGGACGCCGATGCTGGCGCTGATCGATCATATGCGCGCCGAGGGTTTCATCCACACCGGCCATCTCGTCCAGCCGCTGGTGATCGACAAGGTCGAGGCGATCGTTCCAGGCATCCTGGTCGAGGCCGCCAATGCCGGCACGCCGAGCGAGGGGGAGAAGGCGGTCATCGAGAAGATGTGAAGGTGGCACCGTCATGGTGCTGACCGGTTCGTTGGTGTAAAGATCAAGGGCTTACGCCTGCGGACGGACCACCATGGACGACATCACGCGAACCGAAAAACTGGCCCCCGAACAGCGCGAAGACCTGCTTTCCGCCGCCACGCCGGACGAGCACGGCCTGTTTTTCGTCTACTATTTCGACGCCAACGGCTTCGCCACGACGGACGTAAGCGCGGCGGCTTGGTCGTGGCGCAGCTATCACATCAGCGATGCGCGCGCCCGCAACGAGATTTCGGCCGAAAGCGCCTTGCCCGAGCCGGTGCGCGAGGCCTTTATGAGCTCCGGCTTCGATTGCCATATCGATCTCGAGGACAATTGGCTCTACGGCGACCTGCCGGACCTGCGCCACGACTATTCCAAGGAAGCGCGCGGCCGCGGGCATTTCCGTTTCGCCTTCGACGAAAAAATGCTGATCGGCGCCAGAAAACAGCCGCTGCGCTCCGTCGACGCCATCCGCAAGATGATCGACAAGCGCGGGCGGCCGTTCCGCCAGCCGGCCGATCTGATCGAGGCGGTGATGAACCAGTCGCTCGACGGCATCAGCGCCGAACTGGCCGAGATCACCGACCAGCTCGATGGCATAGAGGACCGCATCGTCTGCGACGCCTGGCACAATGAGCGGCAGTCGCTCGTCGACGTGCGGCGCAAACTCGTTGTGATCCATCGGCAGATGGCCAGCCTGACCGGCCTGTTCAAACATCTGGACCACGCGCACAGGCTCGACCTGTCCGAGACGCTGACCGATATGACCGCGCGGCTGTCGCACCACGCCTTCATCGTGCATCACGACAGCGAGCAATTGCAGGCGCGCGCCCGATTGCTGCAGGACGAACTGATGGCGAAACTGTCGGCGCAGTCCAACCGGCTGCTCTACATTTTGTCGGTGATGACCGCTGTCCTGCTGCCGATGACAATCATCTCCGGCCTTTTCGGCATGAATGTCGATGGACTGCCCTTCATGGGCTATCACGCAGGCTTCTGGTTGGTGACGGTGCTGTCGCTGTGCGTCGCCGCCGCGACGCTGTATTTCGTGCGCCGGCTGGGCGACGGGATGTAGGAGCACGGCCCTTTTTCTGCTTCACGCCTACACCGCCGCGCGTAAATCCCTGACGATCCTGCCGGCGGCGCGGACTTCCGCCTCATGATTCTCCTCGACCCACGGCTCGGCGATGCCAGCTTCATACCACTCGCGCATCGGCGGAAGATCGAGCAGCAACGCCGGATAGTTTTTCGCCGCGCCGTCGAACGTCAGCCCGTAGGACTGGGCGCGAAAAGCGACAGGGGCGAAGAAGGCATCGACGGCGGTGAATTTTTGCCCGGCCAGGAAAGGCCCGCCAAAACGCTTCAATCCGTCGTTCCAGAGATCGGCGAGGCGGAACAGATCGAATTTCAACGCGTCGGACATCGGCTTCGGCTCGACGCGCACGGCGCAGTTCATCGGGCAGTCGTTGCGCAGCGCGCTGAAGCTCGAATGCATCTCGGCGGACGCTGAGCGGGCCCAGGCCCGCGCGACGGTATCCTCGGGCCAGACGCCAGGATGCCGGTCGGCGAGGTATTCGACGATCGCCAGCGAATCCCACACCGCCCAATCGCCATCGGTCAGGCAGGGCACCCGACCGCTCGGTGAGAACGGCCGATAGAGCTCAAAACTCGGCCCGGTCGGGAACGGCACCTGATGTTCCTCGAAGGGAATATCAAGCATGCGCATTAGCAGCCAGGGCCTGAGCGACCAGGACGAATAGTTCTTGTTGGCGATATGCAGCGTATACATGGGCAACCCCTCAGCGTTGACCGGCGTCCTTGCGTCCAAAAAACATCGAGCCGCTGTAGATGGCAAGCGCCGCCCAGATGAGCACAAACGCCACGGCGGTTTCCGGCGTGAACGGCTCGCGGAAGATGAAGACGGCGATCAGGAATACGATGGTAGGCGCTATATATTGCATAATGCCGATGGTCGACAGTTTTAATAGCTTCGCGCCGTTGGCGTAGAGGATCAGCGGCACGGCGGTGGCGAGCCCGGCCGCCAGCAGCAGCCAGAAATCCAGCGCCGTGCTGGTGCCGAAATGGCCCTCGCCGCGCACCTGCAGATAGATGATGTAGCCGAGCGCGGGCACCGCGAGCAGCAGCACTTCGAGGAAAAAGCCCTGTGCCGGGCCGATCGGCAGCGTCTTCTTGAACAGTGCGTAAAAGCCCCAGCTGATCGCCAGCGCGAGCGACACCCAGGGCAAGCCGCCAGTCTCCCATGTGAGGATGACGACGGCCAGCGCCGCCAGCCCGATCGCCACCATCTGCGCCTTGCTCGGTTTTTCGCCGAGCAGCACAGCCGCGAGAAAAATGCTGAAAAGCGGATTGATGTAGTAGCCGAGCGCCGTCTCCAGCGTACGGCCGTTGCCGATGGCCCAGACGTAGATGCCCCAGTTGAGCGTAATGAGCGCGGCGGTCAGCGAGCCCATTGCCAGCGTGCGCGGCGTGCGCAGCGCGTGCTTGATATCGGCCGTGCGGCCAAGCAGGAAAAGCACCACGCCGGCGATCGGCACCGACCAGATGATGCGGTGGGCGACAACTTCCGCCGCCGGGATGTGGCCGACAGCCTTCATGTAGAAGGGCAGAATGCCCCAGACGAGATAGGCCGAAAGGGCGAACAGGAAGCCGCGGCGGGCATCGCCGTCGGCGGTTGCGTCAATGGACTGCGTGCTCATGGACGGCATATGGGCCAAAGCCGAGCCATCGACCAATGCAAACTTCTGATAGGAGGCGCACTTTCGTTTATGCCAGCGGCTGGCGGTGGAGTTACTCCGCCGCCACCAGCCCTGCCATGTCGCGGTTCTTCATCAGCTTGAAGACGATCGAATCCATCAGCGCCTGGAACGACGCGTCGATGATGTTTTCCGAGACGCCCACCGTCCACCAGCGCGCGCCGGAAGCATCGTGCGACTCGATCAGCACGCGGGTAATCGCCTCGGTGCCGCCATTGAGGATACGCACCTTGAAGTCGGCCAGTTCGAGATCGGCGATCTCGTGCTGAAACTTTCCGAGGTCCTTTCTCAGCGCGATGTCCAGAGCGTTGACCGGGCCGTGGCCCTCCGCCACCGACATGCGCTCCTCGCCGTCGATTGTCACCTTCACGATCGCTTCAGACACGGTCTTAAGCTGGCCATTAGCATCGAAGCGGCGCTCGACCATGCAGCGGAATGATGTGACGCGGAAGAATTCCGGCACCGTGTGCAGCATTCTACGCGCCAGCAGCTCGAAGCTGGCGTCGGCGCCTTCATAGGCATAACCCTCGGCTTCACGCTCCTTGACCACGGCAATGAGCGAATCCAGCCTGGAATCGTCGCGCGGCACGTCGATGCCGCGCCGCTTCAGCTCGGCGATGAAATTCGCCTTGCCGCCCTGGTCCGACACCATGATTTTCCGGCGGTTGCCGACCTTTTCGGGCGGCACGTGTTCGTAGGTCTGCGGCTCCTTGACCAGTGCCGAGGCGTGGATGCCGGCCTTGGTGGCGAAAGCCGAGGAGCCGACATAGGGCGCCTGCGCCTCCGGCGCGCGGTTCAGCAACTCGTCGAAATTACGCGACAGGCGCGAGATGCCGGCCAGCGCCTCGGCCGAAATGCCCGTGTCGAAGCGGTCGGCATAGGCAGGCTTCAGCATCAGCGTCGGGATCAGCGTGACGAGATTGGCGTTGCCGCAGCGCTCGCCGATGCCGTTCAGCGTGCCCTGCACCTGGCGTACGCCGGCCTCGACTGCTGCGAGCGAATTGGCGACCGCCTGTCCGGTATCATCATGGGCGTGGATGCCCAGGTTTTGGCCCGGAATGCCGGCGGCGATCACCTTGCCGACGATCTCCCGGATATCCGACGGCTGCGTGCCGCCATTGGTGTCGCACAGCACCACCCAGCGTGCGCCGGCGTCGAAGGCAGTTCTGGCGCAGGCCAGCGCATAGTCCGGGTTGGCCTTGAACCCGTCGAAGAAATGCTCGCAGTCGACCAGGGCCTCCTTGCCAGCGGCACGCGCCGCCTCGACCGAGGCACGGATGGCGTCGAGGTTTTCGTCGTTGGTGCAGGCGAGCGCCAGGCGCACGTGATAGTCCCAGCTCTTGGCCACGAAGCAGATGGCGTCGCTTTTCGCCTGCAAGAGGGCCGCAAGGCCAGGATCGTTTGACGCCGACACGCCGACACGCTTGGTCATGCCGAAGGCGACAAATTTGGCGCGTTGCGTGCGCTTCTTTGCGAAAACCGCCGTGTCGGTCGGGTTGGCGCCGGGATAGCCGCCCTCGACATAGTCGAGGCCGAACTCGTCCAGCATCGCTGAAATGGCGATCTTGTCCTCGACGGAAAAGTCGATGCCCGGGGTCTGCTGGCCGTCGCGAAGGGTGGTGTCGAAGAGATAGAGGCGAGGTTTCATGGCGCTGCCTTCTCTCCCCCCTTGAGGGGGAGATGGCTGCAAAGCAGCCAGAGGGGGTCGGTCGAGGAAGCGCGCGACACACAGTAACATTGGAGCGCGGCCGCAAGGACCCCACGCGGCCGCTTCGCGGCCACCCTCCCCTCAAGGGGGAGGGAAATCGCGCAGCGTGTCATCACACCTTCCCCGCAAACTTGTCCGTCGCGTAGATCAGCCGATCCAGAATGCCGGGCTCCGACGAAGCGTGCCCTGCCCCCTCCACCAGGAAAAACTCCGCATCCGGCCAACCCTTGTGCAACTGCCATGCATGTTTGGCCGGGCACGGCATGTCGTAGCGGCCATGCACGATGACGCCGGGAATGCCGTTGAGCTTCCCCGCATCACGCAAAAGCTGCCCCTCCTCCAGCCAGCCTGCATGGACGAAATAATGGTTCTCGATGCGCGCGAAGGCGATGGCGTAGTCGACCTCGCCGAACGGGTCGCTGGTCGACGGCTCGGGCAGCAAGGTGATCGTCTCGCCTTCCCACAGGCTCCAGGCAAGAGCGGCCTCGACCTGCTTTTCGCGGTCGGACCCTACGAGCCGTTTGCGGTAGGCGGCCATCATGTCGCCGCGCTCTGCTTGCGGGATCGGGGCGAGGAAGCGCTCCCACTTGTCCGGGAACATCTGCGACACGCCGAACTGATAGTACCAGTCGAGTTCGGCCTTGGTCAGCGTATAGATGCCGCGCACGACGAGTTCGCTGACCCGCTCGGGATGCGCCTCGGCATAGGCGAGCGCGAGCGTCGAGCCCCAGGAGCCGCCGAACACCAGCCATTTGTCGACGCCCATCATTTTGCGCAGGCGCTCGATGTCGTCGACCAGATGCCAGGTGGTGTTGGCCTCCAGCGAGGCGTTGGGCGTCGATTTCCCGCAGCCGCGCTGGTCGAACAGGATGACGTCGTAGAGCGCCGGGTCGAAGAAGCCTCGATATTTCGGCAGGCTGGTGCCGCCCGGCCCGCCATGCAGGAAGACGGCGGGCTTGGCGCCCCTGGTGCCGACGCGCTCCCAGTAAACCATGTGGCCGTCGCCGACATCCATCATGCCGGTCTCGAACGGCTCGATGGCCGGGTAGAATGTACGCAAGGTCATAGCTGCAGTCCGCTTTGAGGCCAGTTTTCTGTTTCGTGGTCGGGATGCTGGAAAGAGATGATCTGCTCCTGCCGCGAATAATAACTCGGGTCTTCATGCACCTTGGCCTCGAAGATCTTTTCCACCCAGGGTAACCGCACGGCATAGTTGACCTGGATCTGAGGGGCGAGGTCGGAGCGGTCGTCGAAGGCGCCGATGGCGATCTCCAGCCCGTCCGGATGGCGATAGGTCAGAGGCGTGCCACAGCGCGGACAGAAGCCGCGGTCGATGTTGATCGACGACTGGAAATAGCTTGGTTCCTCGCGGGTCCACTCCACGCCGTCCTTGGGGGCGGTGACCAGCGCGGAGAAGAACGAGCCGAACTGTTTCTGGCACATGCGGCAATGGCAAATCGACGGGCGGCCGAGTTTCCCGTGGATACGGAAGCGCACCGCGCCGCACTGGCAGCCGCCGGTTCGAACGGTTTCGCTCATGATCTTTGCTCCTGCGGCCAGGTTTCGGTGTCGTGATCGGGGTGCTGATGGTTCGACAGCGCAACCTTCTCGAACCAAGCGGTAGAATTCTCGTCGGCCGGCAACCCCAACAGATCGTCAAGCCAGCCTATCTTGGCGTCCGGGTCGCCCTGGAAACCCGGCTTGACCGCCAACGGATCGTCTAGGCTGCCCAGCGTGACGTTGGGTCCCGTGCCGCCGAGCGTTTCGAAGATCAGCGGCGTGCCGCAGTCGCGGCAGAAGCCCCGCCGCACGAGATCGGACGAATGAAAGTAGGCTATCTCGCCGCGTGTCACCTGTAGCCTACCATTGGGCGCCTTGGCCAGCGGCATGAAATAGTTGCCGGCCGCCTTCTGGCACATGCGGCAATGGCAGATATGCGCATTGGTCAGCCCGCCCTCGACGCGATAGCGGATCGCACCGCACTGGCAGCCGCCGGTGATCGCGCCCGTGCTCACGATTTCTCCTCCGGTGGCCAGATTTCGGTGTCGTGATCAGGGTGTTGGCGGTTGGAGCGGCGGATGGCTACCACCCACTCGGCATCCGGCCCGCCGCCGGTCTCGCCTTCTTCCGGTATGCTGGTCAGTTCGACGAACCATGGCATGCGACCCTGCAACCCGTCCTGCGTCTTCGGCTTATGGCGTTCCGGATGATCGAGCGAGCCGATCGTGATCACCCGATGGCCATAATCGCCGATGTAGCAGAGCGGCGTGCCGCAGGCGGCGCAGAAACCGCGTTGCCCCGATCCGGAACTGCGGAAGGTCGCAGGCTGTCCCCGCGTCCAGGTGATCGAGTCTGTTGGCACCATGATCATCGCCGAAAACAGATTGCCCATTGCTTTCTGGCACATTCGGCAATGGCAGAGGAATGCTTCCTCGCCGGCATCGGCTATGGAGTAACGCACGGCGCCGCACTGGCAGCCGCCGGTGAGTGGAACTGCGCTCATCGTCTGTCCTCCGGTGGCCAAGTCTCCGTGTCGTGGTCGGGGTGCTGGTAGGAAACGAGGTCGGCGAGGAACGGTGCGGAACTGATGTCGGCCATCGTGTCTTCGCCCGGCAGGTCCGGAATGTGGTCGACATAGGGCAGCTTCGCCTCGGTGCCCCACTGGATCGTTGGCGCGATCTCCTCCGGCTTGTCGAAGGCGGCGATCGTCAGCGCAACGCCGTCCGGCGCCTCGTAGGTCAACGGCGTGCCACAATCGCCACAGAAGCCACGGAAGGCAAAATTCGACGACCGGAATTTTTTCGGCTCGCCGCGCGTCCAGGTCAGTTTCGCCTGCCGCACCGACACCAGGGGCAGGTAAAAATTACCCGCCGCCTTCTGGCACATGCGGCAGTGGCAGACCGAGGCGTCGCCCAGCGCGCCCTCGACGCGGAAGCGCACCGCGCCGCACTGGCAGCCGCCGGAATAGAGGGGCACGTTGTCCAGGCTCATCGCCTCAGCCCTTCTCCGGCTCGTATTCGTGGCAGACGGCCTCCATGTTGTTGCCGTCCGGATCGATGACGAAGGCGCCGTAATAATTCGGGTGGTAATGCGGGCGCAGCCCCGGCGCGCCATTGTCCTTGCCGCCGGCGGCAAGCGCCGCGGCGTGAAATCCGTCGACCTCGGCGCGGTTGCGCGCCGTGAAGGCAATGTGCTGACGCTCCTTCCCGCCCTCGCCCTCGCGCAGCCAGAAGGTCGGGCGCTCGCGGCCATAGCCGCCGACCTTGATGCCGCCGGTATATTCGGTCGGTACGACATAAAGCAGCGACGCGCCGAGCGGCGCCATGGCCTTGTCGTAGAAGGATTTGGAGACCTCGAAATTGGAAACGGTGATGCCGGTATGGTCGATCATGGAAAATCCTCCACTGGCCGTTCAGGCTGACGCAGTATCTAGCATTTCTAGGTTTTGTGCTTGAAGCTTTGCGTCCTCGGCCATGAGACCTGCGGCGATGACGATGTGGGTGCAGACTGTGTCGAGGTCGGAGAGGACGTCGCCGTTCCAGAAGCGGAGGATGGTCCAGCCCAGCGCCTCCAGTTTCCCCGTGCGCGCTTCGTCGGCCTTCGCTGTTTCAGCGTCGGCATGCTGGGAGCCGTCGACTTCTATGATCAGTTTTTTGGAAGGGCAGGCAAAATCGACGATGTAGCCAGCGATCGGCATTTGCCGCCGGAAAGGAAGTTCCATCAAACGATGGGCTCGCAACTCATTCCACAGTTTCAGCTCGGCCTCGGTGAGAGCGCGACGCATCTTTCGTGCATTTTTGCGGTTCGCGGGTGGGACGGGGTAGTGGGTCATGGGCGGCTATGCCTCGACCAATCACCCCCCTCTGTCCTGCCGGACATCTCCCCCTCAAGGGGGGAGATTGGCCGGCCGCTTTGGTTTCGCCAATCATCAACGTTGCACGAAAGGCGCGGGGGGCGACGCTGCGAATCTCCCCCCTTGAGGGGGAGATGTCCGGCAGGACAGAGGGGGGTGCTTTCCGCCCCCCTCACCGCTTCACCTCCCAGGTCGTTACGCGCTGGCCGGTGGCGGGGTCCTTGCCGTCCTTCAACTGCACGCCTTCCGCCAGAAGCGCGTCGCGGATGCGGTCTGCCTCCGCCCAGTTCTTCTGCGCTATGAAGGCCAAGCGCTCGGCGATGCGCGCCGAGACCTCGGCCTCGTCCACGCCTGCATGCGACATGTCAAAACCGAGGAACGCAAGGCTGGCCTTCAGCACACTCGCCGCCTCAGACTGCTCGGACGCTTCCGCCGCGAGTTCGTTGAGCACCTGGAACCCAGAATAGGTGCCGAGATCGTCGGCCAGCCGAGACAGGAGTTCGCCGGAGACGGCTGCGTCGGTATCGGTCGCGGTGTCGGCCACGCGCTTCCATTTGCGCAGTGTATTCTCAGCTTCCTCCAGCTTGCGCACGGAGAAATCGATCGGCTCGCGGTAATGCGTCATCAGCATCGCCAGCCGCAACACCTCGCCCGGCCATTTCCGCCCCCCGAACTTTTCCGTATGCAGCAGGTCGTAGATGGTGACGAAATTGCCCTCGCTCTTCGACATCTTCCGGCCTTCGACCTGCAGAAAGCCGTTGTGCAGCCAGTAATTGGCCATCACGGCGGTGCCGTGGGCGCAGCGCGACTGAGCGATCTCGTTCTCGTGGTGGGGGAAGATCAGGTCGAGGCCGCCGCCGTGGATGTCAAAGACCTCGCCGAGATAGGCCGCCGACATGGCGGAGCATTCGATATGCCAGCCCGGGCGCCCCCTGCCCCAAGGGCTATTCCAACCCGGCTCTTCGGGTGAGGAGAGCTTCCAAAGCACGAAGTCGCCAGGACTCTTCTTATGGGCGTCCACGGCGATGCGGGCGCCAGCCTGCTGCTGGTCCAGCGGGCGCTTCGAAAGCTGCCCGTAATCCGGCATGGAGCTGATATCGAACAAGACTTCGCCATTGGCCTCATAAGCATGGCCGCGCGCGATCAGGCCTTGAATCAGCCCGACCATATCGGTCTTGCCGTCGGGGCGCGGCTCAACGAATTCCGTGGCGCGCGGCTCGAAGGTCGGCGGCAGGCAGCCCAGCGCCTTGACGTCGTCGTGGAACTGGTTGGCTGTCTTCTCCGTGACGCGGCGGATCGCCTCGTTCAGCGAGAGTTTTCCGCTTGCAATGTCCTTGCCGAAATCTCGCAAGGCGCGGTCATTGATCTTGTCGTCGACGTCGGTGATGTTGCGCGCATAGGTGACGTGATCGTCGCCATAGAGATGGCGCAGCAACCGGAACAGCACGTCGAATACGATGACCGGCCGCGCGTTGCCGATATGGGCGAAATCGTAGACAGTCGGGCCGCAGACATACATGCGCACATTGCCGGGATCGATCGGGGAGAAATCCTCCTTCGCCCGCGTCAGCGTGTTGTAGATCCGCAAGATTTTGTCCGTCATTGCCCGTCCCGTTCCCTTCGTGCGCGCCTCCGCGATGGGCGCGCCAAACACCAGCCTGCTGGCCGGGGCGTTTTTCGGATCGGAGAGGGATGAACGAAAACGGCCGGACCAGCGAGAGCGCTAGCCGATAATGCAAATGCCGCAAATGGCCAAAGTCGTTTTCATGGCCGCCTTATCGCGCCGAGGCGCCACACGCGTCAAGCGGCGTGATCGCGAAATGAGGCGAACGGTCGTACAATGTTACGACAAAGCCATACGGGCGGCACCTTTTCGTTGCATTTCGCGAGTAGGCTTCTCGTCATAGGGCAGAGTTGGGGTCGGCGGAGTGCCCTGGCAGACGCGGAGATGACGCCGAGCCGATGTCTCCGGACCTGCGAGGCGCTCCGCCGGGCCTAGCCAGACGTGACGAGAAAGCAACACCGACAAGCTTTCCTTAATCATGTCTATACTTAGATGGCTTAATTGTCGGAATATGTAGGAGTCGCGGCCACGGTTTTGTCCAACTTGACAAACAAGTGGCGTCCGCCAAGCAAATGACCAAGGGAACTGAAATGTCTATCCTGAAGAGCGAAGCTGATCGAGCCCGCGCTCAAGCCGCCAACCTGGTGAAGCAGTATCGTGCGATCGGCCCGGCCGCGGTGGCCGGTGCGCTGGCCGCCGCCAAGAAGCGGAAGCCGATGGTGAAGGCCGTCACCGCCAAGGGCTGAGAAGCCGGCGGTTGCGCCTCTTCCCAAGAGGACGAGGCAAAGAACTGATCCTGCGTGCGAGGCCAGGCGAAACCGCGTGGCCATTTGCCGGGACAGGCTGAATTCCGAGTTGCTGAATGTTTGGACCGTGGCAGGCCGAAAGCTTGCCACAGGTGAGCCTGTTCAGAAGAGGCTGAACTGCCCGTCGTCCTTGGGCGGCTTGGGCTTTGGCTCGGGCTTTTTTGGCGCATCGGCTACGGCCGGCGGCAAGTCGGCGACACGCTCCTGGATCTCCGGACCGACATTGGTCACTTTGTTGACCAGGTCGGAAACCGGGATCGCGTCGAACAGTCCAGGTTCCGGTGGCCGCATGATATCGGCCACGTCGCGCGGCTCCAGCCGGCGGCAATCCAGCCATCGGGCAAAATCCTGCGGATGCACGACGACCGGCATACGGTCGTGGATGCCAGCGATATCGGCGCTCGCCGCCGTCGTCAGGATCGCGCCGGTGTCGATCTCCGAACCGTTCGGGTCGGCATAGGTTTCCATCAGGCCGGCGAAAGCAACCATCCCACCGTTGCGCGGCTTCAGGAAGAACGGCCGCTTCTCCCTTCCGATTGTCTTCCATTCGTAGAAACCGCTGGCCGGGATCAGCGCGCGGCGGTGGCGAAGCGCTGCCTTGAAGGTGCCGCGCTCGTCGGCCGTCTCGGAGCGCGCGTTGATCAGCAGCGGCAGGCTTTTGGGGTTTTTCGCCCAGCGCGGGATCAAGCCCCATCGCACCAGAAGCGCGCGCCGATCGGGCAGGTTCGAGCCAGGTTCACGTGCTTCGCCCGCGATCACGATCAGGATCGGCTGCGTCGGCGCGATGTTGTAGCGTGGCGGAAACGGTTCTACGTCCAGCAGGCCCATATAGGCAACGACCTCTTCCCAGGTTGCCATCAAGGTGAATCGTCCGCACATTCGGCCTTCTCCGTTGATCTCATCGCCCGTCTGGGGTGTGTTGGGCTGCCGGACCGAGACTCAGTGACTCTTAGTGTGGGATTCGCTGGAGCCGGCCGCAACCCTATCGCATCGCATCGTCCCTAAGGTGACAGCATGATTGCAGATGATCCGATCCCCGCCGTCTCCGTGGCGCTGGTGCGCGGCGAGCGGGTGCTGCTGGTCAAGCGCGGCATGGCGCCGTCGCGTGGGCTCTATGCCTTTCCCGGCGGGCGGGTGGAGGCGGGCGAGACCCTGGAGGAAGCGGCACGCCGAGAACTGTTCGAGGAGACGGGTTTGCAGGCCGGGCCGCTTCGTCCTGTGACCGAACTTCTGATCGGCGGAGCAAAGGGAGATGCGCCGGTCAGTTTCCGCCTGCAGGTGTTCTCCGGCTCTCACGTCGGCGGAGAGCCTGTAAGCGCCAGCGACGCCGAGGAAGCGGCGTTCTTCACGCTGACCGAGTTGCGGATGCTGCCTCTCACCGGCATGATCGAGGAAATCGCTCAACAGCTTCTCGCAATCCGCTGAAATCGCGAGAAAAGCCGCCGTCGCTCGCCTTGCCCTCGCCAGAATGCCCCATCACAGGACGCTCATGGTGCGACTTTCCTACGTGGTGCTAGCGCTTTCGGCGGCCCTGGCGGCAACGCCGCCAGGGCTGGCGCGCGCCGCCGAAGGCCCCTACGAGGACGGCCTGCTGAGGCTCTCCGAGGTCCTTGGCGCGCTGCATTTCCTGCGCAACCTGTGCGGCGAGAAGGGTGATGCCTGGCGCGCGGAGATGGAAAAGCTGCTCGCCACGGAAAATCCCGATCCGGCCCGGCGGGCGCGTTTCGTCGCGCGTTTCAACCGCGGCTACAGATCCTTCGCGGACAACTATACGAGCTGCACTGCCTCTGCCACCGAAGCGATCGTCCGCTACATGAAGGAAGGCGAGGATCTGGCCCGCGAGATAGCTGTCCGATACGGAAACTAGGAGCCCCTCGACTTTTGACCAATGCAAGCGCGGGGCAAGACGGGAATGTCTCAACAAACCGTCGAATTTTTTCTCAAAATATTGATATTGCTGATTTATCGCCCACGAATAGATACTGTATCGCACGCAGCCGCATTGAAACCACCCAGGGCCGGCGGCGGAATGCGAAGAACAAGACTGCATCAATAGTGATGGTGTGAGACGCCCCTGCCCGCGTGCCCCTGTGCGGCTTGCTGGGGACACCTCTTCGGCCTCTGGGACCGCAACTGATACGGCAGTGCCGGGCACGATTTGAGCACCAACATCAGCAGAAGAAATGAAACTGGTTTCATTTTCATTTCCGCTTGCACATAAGCTCTATTGCAAATAGTTCATAATCTTCGAATGGAGGAGCACGATGTCCGACGATCAGCTACTGCTTCAACTCACCGTAGACATCGTGTCGGCATATGTGACGAACAATCCGATCCCGGCCGCGGCCTTGCCCGGGCTTATCGCGGACATCAACATCGCAATACGAAGCCTGAGCGGACCTCCTCCAGAGCCCGAACCCGTGGAATTGGTTCCGGCGGTTCCAGTCAAGAAGTCGATCACGCCCGATTATCTCATTTCGCTCGAAGACGGCCGCAAGTTCAAATCGCTGAAGCGCCATCTGATGAGTCATTACAGCCTGACCCCGGAGCAATATCGCAAGAAGTGGAACCTCCCGGCCGACTATCCGATGGTGGCGCCCGGCTATGCGGCCCGTCGCTCCGAATTGGCGAAGACGATGGGCCTTGGCCGCAAGGCTGAGCCAGTCCCGAAGAAACGCGGTCGAACGCCCAAGGGCGGCTAGGAAGCCGATTGGAGTTGGGCGGCAGGCATTCTTTCGGGATGGGAGTAGCGCCTGTTGCGGACCATATCATCCGATTGGACGAATTGCAGCGACCGTGCCGGCAGGCTTAAATCGGCAATCATCCGAGCAGCCGCGTTGCGTTTGGGCTCTCCGGTGTAGTCAAATGTTGACATCTCGATACGGGCGGCCTCGCGGCTGCCCGTTTTTTCTTTTCGACCCTTCGGCCGGTCGGGCCTCCATTTGCTAGGTGGCTTACAATTGTGGCGCCGCCGCCACACACCGAAACGAACCGTTAATCCCTCTTTTCGGGGTTAACTTAATTTTTAGTCGTTGGTGTCCTCGCGTTCGCAATTGCGATAGACTGATGATAGGTAATGTCCATGGCATGCGAAATTCGCGGAAGACTGTAAGATTCGACCCAAAAAACGTCGTAATTACAATCTTTTAGTTTTGCGGCCCTGAGACTCGGAGATTTGAATCAGGTTGACCGCTCGCGGTCATGGATTTGAAGGGTGTAGATGTGAGTATCGAGCATAACACGAGTGACATCGATGCGTTGGTACGCGAGGAAAAGCGCCTGACCGCCGTTGAGTGCCACACGGAAGCCTGGGCCGAGGGTATTTCGGCCGGGATCGAGACCGACATCATCGCGGAAGCCGCGCTCGCCACGGCCCTTGGCGAGATTTTCCGCTGCAGCGGCGAGAACGTCACGCTCTCGCTGATCGACCGCATGCGCCAGAGGGTTGTCGCCGGCGACTTCGCACCTTCGCAGTCGCGACATTGAGTCGTCACGCGAATCCCCGATCCATGCTATAGGACTACAGGCGGACGGCGCTTTCGCGGAGATTTTATTGATGAGCTTCCTGGCTGCCCGGAGGGGGCACCCCGCGCCGGCCGCGGATAATTCTCGTATCCGCCGGCCCGTTCTGCTTTGCCTAACCTTCGGCCTGGCGCTTTCGCTGACCGCCGCTCCGGCGCTCGCACTGAGCGAGATCAAGCGCGAGGAACTCCCGGCGCCGACCGCCCCGGCACCGGAAGGCGACGACACCGAAAACTCGGTGCCTCTGCCGGAGTCGTCATCGCCTTCCGCGACCCAGGAGCCCGACGAATCGTTTCCTGCCGATCCTGACGGCACGACCCAGCCCGGCGAGGAGAACGGCCAGCAGTCCGCCCGGCCCGATCCGGATGAGCCGGTGCCCGAAGTGCTCTACGACGTCAGCCAGTTGCCGCCCCCGGTGCAGAAGCTGCGTGACCAGTTGCTCGAAGTCACGAAGAGCGGCGACATCGAGAAGCTGCGGCCGTTGCTCGGCATGGGCGACGACATGACCCAATTGTCGCTGATCGCCATCGAAGGCGATCCGATCGAGTATCTCAAAAGCCTCGCTGGCGACGAGGACGGACAGGAAATCCTGGCGATCCTCGAGGAGGTGCTTTCGGCCGGCTATGTGCATCTGGACGCGGGCAAGCCGGAGGAACTCTACGTCTGGCCATATTTCTTCGCTGTGCCGTTGGACAAGCTGACGGGCCCGCAACGCGTCGAACTGTTCAAGATCGTCACGGCCGGCGATTATGAGGAGATGAAGAATTTCGGTTCCTACATCTTCTACCGCGTCGGCATCACGCCGCAGGGCAAGTGGGCGTTTTTCGTCGCAGGGGAATAGGAGTCCCTATCGGGGCAGCGCTTCGGAAAACCGCACCGGCTGTCCCCTGCCCGGCGATACGATCTCGCCTTCCCACATGATTCGCTGACCACGCACGAAAGTGCCGACCGGCCAACCGGTTACGCGCCTGCCGTCATATGGCGTCCAACCCGCCTTCGACCCGGCCTGGGCGTTGGTTATCGTCTCGGAGCGCTTCAGGTCGACGATGGTAAAGTCGGCATCGTAACCGGCGGCGATACGCCCCTTTCCGGCCATGCCGAACAGCCGATTCGGGCCGTGGCTGGTCAGGTCGACGAAACGCTCCAGCGTCAGCCGCCCGGCGTTCACGTGGTCGAGCATGATCGGCACCAGCGTCTGCACGCCGGTCATGCCCGACGGCGAGGCCGGATAGTGTTTTGCCTTCTCGTCCAGCGTATGCGGTGCGTGGTCGGAGCCGAGCACATCGACCACCCCGTCAGAGATACCAAGCCATACGCCTTCGCGGTGGCGGCGCTCGCGCACCGGCGGGTTCATCTGGATCAACGTGCCCAGCCGCGCATAGTCGTCGGCCGTCAGCGTCAGGTGATGAGGCGTCGCTTCGCAAGTCGCGATGTCCTTGTGACCGCGCAGGAAAGCGATCTCTTCCGCTGTCGAGATGTGTAGGACATGGATACGCGCACGCGCACGCCGCGCCACCGACACCAGTCGTTCCGTGCAGCGCAGCGCCGCGATCTCGTCGCGCCAGACCGGGTGCGAGGACGGGTCTCCGGGTATGCGGAGCCCGGCGCGCTCGCGCAGGCGGAATTCGTCCTCGGAATGGAAGGCGGCACGGCGGCGGGTGTTGTTTAGGATCGAGAACACGCCATCGTCGTCCTCGACCAGCAGGTCTCCGGTCGAAGAGCCCATGAAGACTTTTATCCCGGCCGCGCCGGGCAAGCGTTCGAGTTCACCGACGTCGGCGGCATTGTCGCGCGTGCCGCCGACCCAGAAGGCGAAATCGCAATGCATTCTGGAGGTTGCGCGCGAAACCTTGTCAGCCAATGCAGCTTCGCTGGTGGTCAACGGGTTGGTGTTGGGCATCTCGAACACCGCCGTGACACCACCCAAGACGGCAGCGCGCGAGCCTGTTTCCAGATCTTCCTTGTGCTCCAGGCCTGGCTCGCGGAAATGCACCTGGCTGTCGACCACGCCGGGCAGGATATGCAGGCCGGTGCAGTCGACCGTCTCGCCAGCGGACGCCTGCGACAGGTCGCCAATGGCGGCCACGCGACCAGCGGTCACGCCAATGTCGCGCCGGCCGACGCCGTCATGATTGGCGACCGTGCCTTTTGTCAGGATCAAATCGTAGGTCGCCACCATCTCGTCCGCCACTCTTGTCCGCAGGTTTTTTGGGGCTTACGTAATGGCCCTGCCGATTGCAAGCTTCGAGCCGATTGCATGCCGACTACCCTTCTCGACGATCGCGCGCTGATTTCCGTTTCCGGGCCGGACGCGGAGCATCTGCTGCAGAACATCATCACCACCGATCTCGATCAGCTTGCCGCCGGCGAGGCGAGGCCTGGCGCGCTGCTCACGCCGCAGGGAAAAATCCTGTTCGACTTTTTGATCTCGCGCAAAGGCGAAAATGTGCTGCTCCTCGAGTGCCGTGCCGACATCGCCGACGATTTCGTCCGCCGCCTGATGCTTTACCGGCTGCGCGCCAAAGCCGAAATCAGCAAGCTGCAGCAACAGCTTGTGCGCGTTTGGTGGGAAGACAACTCAAACCCTGCGCAAACCGATACAAATCCCGATGGCGCTTTGCGCGACAGGCGCTTTGCCGAGCCGACAAAAGTCTGGCGCGCCTATGGCGAAGGCCCGGCGGGCGATGCGGACAACCGCGCCAATTGGGAAAGATTTCGCATTGCCAACGGCATAGCCGAAAGCGGCGGGGATTATGCGCTGAACGATGTGTTCCCGCATGACGTGCTGCTGGATCAGAATGGCGGCGTCGGCTTCCGCAAGGGATGTTATGTCGGCCAGGAAGTGGTGTCGCGCATGCAGCACCGCGGCACGGCGCGGCGGCGCGTGCTTGTCGCCACAGCCGAGGCAGACCTGCCGCCGCCAGGCACGGAAATCCTTGCCGGCGGCCGTTCTGTGGGTTCGCTCGGATCGTCCGCCGGCCACTCGGCTATTGCCGTCGTCCGCGTCGACAAGGTGAAGGCGGCAACGGATGCCGGCCTGCCGATCACGGCGGGCGTGGCCGCGCTGTCCCTTGCGATACCGGACTGGGCGACGTTCACCTTCCCGGCGGACGCCTCGGCCGCGGAAGACGCCTGATGGCGGCGGACCGGGCGGGAGCGCCTCCCCGCGCCTGGCAGCGCATGCTGTCGGGCCGGCGGCTCGACCTGCTCGACCCCTCGCCGCTCGATATCGAAATCTCCGACATCGCCCATGGCCTGGCGCGGGTGGCGCGCTGGAACGGCCAGACCTTCGGCGACCACGCATTCTCGGTGGCGCAACATTCGCTGCTGGTGGAGACGATCTTTTGCGTCCAGCAACCGGAGGCCTCGCCCGACCAGCGCCTGGCGACCCTCCTCCACGACGCGCCGGAATATGTCATCGGCGACATGATCTCGCCGTTCAAGGCGGTGGTCGGCGGCGACTACAAAGCGGTCGAGCAGCGGCTCCAACGTGCGATCCATCTCCGGTTCGCGTTGCCGCCGAAACTCGCCGAGAAGACGAAGACGGCGATCAAGCGCGCCGACCAGGTCGCGGCCTATTTCGAGGCGACTGTGCTTGCCGGCTTCGCAACGGCGGAGGCGGTTCGCTATTTCGGCCGGCCGAACGGCATCTCCGCCGACCGGCTCGACCTGGCGCTGCGTCCGGCGAAAACCGTTCAGGCCGCCTTCCTCAAACGCTTCGCGGCGATCGAGAAGGAACGCGCCGCGCGAGCGGTCGAGACGGTCCGAATCCCGACCGAAGCCGGGTGAGCTACTTCGTCTTGGCGTTGAGCCTCGCCTTGATGTGGAACGGTTGCCTCCAGGGGTGCGTGTTCGAACAGTCTTGATCACCGGCCCTGCCGCTCCAGACGGTCCAAAAACCATTGGGTGAGCCGCACCCACACCTCGTCCTTTTCGCCGGTATCCTCGCAGCCATGGTCGAGATTGGGATTGTCGTTGACCTCGATGACGAAGACGCCATCGCGAGTCTCCTTGAGGTCGACGCCGTAGAGCCCGTCGCCGATGCAGCGCGCCGCCTTCACCGCGGTCTCGACGACATGCGGCGGCGCTTCCTTCAGCGTGAAGGTTTTTATGCCGCCCTGGTCCGGCTTGCCGTTGGCCTTGTGATTGACGATCTGCCAGTGTTTTTTCGCCATCAGATAATGGACCGCGAACAGCGGCTGGCCGCCGAGCACGCCGACCCGCCAGTCATACTCCGTCGGGATGAATTTTTGGGCGATCAATAGATCGGAATCCTCCAGCCACTCGATGGCCAGCGTCTTCAACTCCTCGAAGCTTGACGCCTTCTTGACGCCACGCGAGAACGAGCTGTCGGGTATCTTGAGCACCAGCGGGAAACCCAGCGTGTCGGCCGCGAGCTGGAAGTCGGAGGGGCCGGCGATCATCACCGTCGGCGGCACCGGCACCTTGTTGAAGGTCATCAGCTCGTTCAGATAGACTTTGTTGGTGCAGCGGATCATCGACAGCGGGTCGTCGATGACCGGCATGCCCTCCTGTTCGGCGCGGCGGGCGAAACGATAGGTGTGGTTGGAGATCGCCGTCGTCTCGCGGATGAACAGCGCGTCGTAATTGGCGAGCTTCGCGAGATCCCGCTTGGTGATCGGCTCGACCTCGACGCCCATTTTTTCCGCGATGCGCGCCCAGTGGCGCAGCGAGCTGATTTCCGATGGCGGGAGCTGTTCGTTGGGGTCGACCAGCGTGGCGAAACTGTAGCGCGAGGGCGTGCGCGTCTTGGTATCGCGCCATTCGCGGCTGGTGTAGGCCTGCAGGCTGGCAAGGAAGCGCGGCTTCTCCTCCGGCGTCAGGCGGGCCAGCGGATGGAAGCCGATGCGGTGAATGGACGCCCATTGCTGGCTGTCGCGGATCGCTATTTCCAGCGCCGGTGCGCGGAACCAGTCGAACAGCAGCTTTGCGAAACGGTCCCAGGCTTTCGACGGGCCGATGCCGAAGAAGAACGAGACTTTTGGCGGGAAGCCGCCGCCAAGTTCCTTCCGGCATTTGTTGAGCGCCAGTTCCAGTTCGGGAAGCGCGTGCTCGTAGAGTTTGCGCTCCGACAGGTCGATCATCGTCTCGACGGTGGGGATGACCTTGTGGCCGCGCGAACCGGCGAGCAGCGAGGCGTAATAACCCCGGCTCTGGTAGGCGTAGCTGTTGGACAGGTTGATGACCTTCGGCCGCTGCCCGGCAAACAGCGCCGGATGGGCGAGGTAGTCGCGGTTGGTAATGATCTTGTGCGGCGTGTCGACCTGGTCGAGATCGCTGTTGCGGCCGGTGAGGATGACCCAGGTCATCGAGAATTCCGTGTGCGAGGGCGTTGCGGCAAAGGGTCGGATGGTTTTCCAGGCGGCACGACGGCCGTCAACGCGGTCACGGCGGCGTCGTTCCGTGGGTGGCCGTTGGCGGCGACCCATGCAAGGGCTCATGCGCCAAGGGCTTTTCGAAACGCAGGGCTGCCGCGCCGTCGGCGTAATAGTCTGGTTTGCGGCTGAACCGGCGATAGCCGGATTTTTGGTAAAGGCCGATGGCGCGAAGATTGTCCTCCCGCACTTCCAGCCGCATGGTTTTTGCGCCGCGCCGGGCGCTGAGAGTTTCGGCTTCGGCGAGCAGCGCGCGCCCGACGCCGAAGCGGCCCGGCGCGGCGGCGATCGAATAGAGCCGCGCGATTGTGCTGCCGATCCGGAACAGGACGACGCAGCAGCCGGCGACATCGCCAGCTTCTTCGGCGACCAATATTGCAGCCGAGGAGCCTGCCAGAAAGCTTCGCCAGGAGCGCCGGGATATGCGGTCGGCGTCGAACACGGCCTGCTCGACCGCGACGAGGGCGTCGAGGTCCGAGGCGCGGGCCGGGCGAATTTTCAGGGACATCGGGAAGCCGGAAAAACCTCGGTCGCGGAGGGGGAACGCAGGCAGACGATCTGCCGCCAGGACAAGCTTCCGCGCCGGCATCGGAATCGCTTTCGCTCCCCGATTTGGGCTGAATTGTGACGCGAATGAAAAGGGTGAACCGAGCAGTCCGGCCGAGTTCGGCAAGGGACCGGTGGCGGTATTTTCCGACAGTATGGAGCGCCGCCCCAGAGCGGGAAAATCCGCGCCGGCCATCGGTTCGTTTGTTCGTGAGGTGCGTGGCCCCGCCGTCATGACGTGTCGGGGCTATCCAGCGCGTAGACGGCCAGCGCATGGGCGTGCGCCAAAATTTCGTCGATCTCGCGGATATTGCGCGGATGCGCGGCGACCGGATCGTAGCGGGACAGCCGCCCGCCCGGCGGACGCCCGCGCCGCAGCGGCGCGAGGCGGCGGCTGGAGACGGTTCCGCCCCGTGCGGTTGCGGCATCGCGTCGTGCGCGCCAACGGGCGAAGCGTTGCGCCTGCCCCGGCAGGTCGTCGAGCGCGGCGCCGAGCGCTGCAAGGCGCTGGCCGAGACGCACGGCGTCGATCGGGTCGTTCGGCGATGGCGGTGGCGGCAGGGCGTGGTAGGTCGCGCCGAAATCCAGGCCCAATATGCGCGGTGCGGCGTGGGCGGGCACAGCGCGGCGTGGGACGCGGGACAGACGCCGCGGCGGATCGACCAGCGACAGCGAGAAGATGCGCAGGCTCGGCTTGGGACGTTTTTTCGGCCCCTTAGGCAGGAAGGCGCGGGGGCCTCGCTGGAGCGCCGGCTTGGGCTTGGGCGGGCGCAGGGCCGGCAGGGTTACCAACATCCCGCGCGCCGCCGCGATGATCAGGCGCCGCGCGGCAGATTCCGCCGGACGCAGCAGCCGCAGGACGGCAAGATAGAGCTGGCGCGGCAGGCTAAGTGCCGGGGACAGTTTACTTTTTTCGGCCCGCGCCAGCCTTGAAGCGGCGGCGTCTTTCTGCCGAAAGAAAGTAAACTGTCCCCCAGCGCCAACGCCCCCAGCGCCCATCCCCCCGCTCCCCATCCCGGCCATGGCGACGAGCATGGCGAGGATACGCTTCAGCGCCTCCAGGTTTTGCTCGATCGCCGCACGTCCGTCCATGGCCCCGGCTCCTTTCAAATCCGGCGGTGCTATTGTCGCCTGGGTTGGGACGGGCGGGGATAAGTGGTGGGAAAATAATGCCCTCGGATGCTGACCGCGACCAAGCGCAAAGGTCGTGTGAAGGGCAGCAAATGCTTGTGATTGCTGCGTTATTGGGAAGGCCGACAGTTTTCACAGGGGACGCCGCCCCTCAATGCCCTACCAGGCACTTCTCCCCGCAAAACGGGGAGAAGGAGGCTGAGGGGGGCGATTTCGCCAACCGTTGGAATTTTGCGACAGAGAGGTCAGGCGGCAGCATCGCGGTAACTGCTTCTGCAGTATCCAATCTCGCAATGACATGGAATCGAAGCAACCTGGATAAGCCGGACCTTGGTCTGAAAGTCCGATGTCGCCGACGCCGAATGCCGGCATTCGAACCCATTGTAGCCGTCCGGGACGCTTCCGCCACCGACCGAAACCTGCCGCTCGTCCACTTCCGCTAGGCGTCAGAGTTGGGGCCGCAAGCAGTCAGACAGCTTTCGGCATCCAAAATGGCGAAAGCGGCCGTATTCGACACCGGTAGGACCTCGGTCTCACGGCTCAAGGCGGACTGGACGGACCGGTAGATAGCCCCGATGAGACATGGAACACGGGTCCCATCTCCTTGGGTCGTCAGGTGGATTGGGCGGCGCAGAAGCGCGGACACGCCGCCCGCCCATACCCTACACCGACCCGATTTGCTACGGGCCGCTGGGCCGTCAAGCGATCTGAATGCGGCGCGTCACTTGCCCGTTGCTTTCCCAGTAGGTGTGTTTCTTGGCGATCCACGGATCGCTCATTGCCGGTTGGACGTTGCCGCTCGTATCGATCGCGCGTGAGGTGACGGTGTGCTCACCAACTGCAGGATTAGGCCAGTCTATCGACCACATCTGCCAGGCAAACTCCGCCTTGTCGGCTTCGTCGATGGTCGCTGGCATCCACTGTCCATCGTCGATCTTGACCTCTACCCGCTCGATCGGCGCGCCCCACGCGGCTCCGACGATCCGGTAGTCCTTTCCGGCATGAGTCACCCGGGCCGGCGCAGATTTGAGCCGCACCCGACCGACGGAGGTTTCCACCCACACAGTCTCGCCGTTGTGATCTTCCTCGCGAAGCGTAACGTAGTCGCGTCCCATGAATTTGTTCTCGAAGCGCTGGTCGCGCACGTCGATGCGCTTGAGCCATTTCGCATTCGCAATCCCGTACCAGCCCGGCGCTATTAGCCGAAGCGGGAAGCCGTTATCGGGCGGCAGGGGAGTTCCGTTCATCTCGTAGCAAAGGATGTTTTTCGGATCCATGGCTTCGGCGAGCGACATGCTGCGCGCGAAATTCTGCTTGAACTTGACGTCGTCGGCTTTTTTGATCTCGCCTTCGTCGGCGCCCCAGAAGACGACCTCGATGCCGCTGTCGAGGACCTCGGCCTCCTCCAGGATTGGAGCGAGCGGCGTGCCCGCCCAGCGCGCATTGCCTATGCCCCCGTTGAAAAAGGGGAGACCCGTGTTACCCGAACATTCGACCGTGAACGTGACCTCCTGGCGCGGCCGAGACCTGATGTCGGCGAGCGTCAGCGCAGTTGGCTTTTTGACCAGGCCGCCGATTTCGAGCTTCCAAGTGCTTGCGTCAATGACTGGCCGGTTGAAGTGCGCAATTGAGAAAAACTTGTCGTTGGGCGTTATCCAGGAGTCGAGGTCCTCCCATACGAGCTGGTTCTTGATAATCTCCGGAACTGGATTCGGCGGCAGTTGATCGAGCCATTTGACGACTTCCTCGCCGGGGTGGCTTGGAAATGCATAGGCGTGTCGGGTGGAGAGAAAGGCCGCAAGACCCGTAAGGGCCGCACTGCCCTTTGCGATGAATTCTCGACGCTGAAGCTTCTGCATGAAGGCGTCTCCCTACTGCGACCGGCTTGCCGGATGCAAAAATGGGAAAACCGGTCTGCTTGATTTCGGTACCGGGCAACATTTGCCTTATGCCGGCACGAGATGGATTTCAGTCCTGTCCGATGTCAAAGTCAAGGGTTCGGGGAAAGCCGAAATGAGGCCCGACCACGACCTCCAGCATTGTCACCTGCGACGTCTTCTTCCCTGCGACGACAAAGGTGCCCTGAACGGCCGACATCAGGCGCATTGCCGCCAAAGGTCGTAAGCCGGACGAATGGCAGCATTCCCGACGCAGCCGTCCAGAACCTGCCGTTCCGTTTCCCACCCCGAAGCTGATCTTCGTGTCCGAGAATTACGTGGGCGGGTGGAAGTCGACCTTCCTTTTCACGGCTTCGTCGACATCCTCCGGAGCCATCAGGATCGTAACCCTCGACTTCACCATGCCGCTGGCCTGGGCGACAATGGCTGTCGCAGCCATGTCGATGTTGCTCGGCAGATCGAGGATAATAACGAAGTCATCGCTGCCAAAGGCGAAGTAGAACACTTCGAGTTTGCCGCCCATTTCCGCGGCGAGTTGTTCGACCATCGCTCGCCGTTTCGAACCGCCCTCCTTCAGCAATCCTCCGAGACCTTGGTCCGTGTAGGAACCCTGTACGAGATATTTCGGCATGGCGTCTCCTTTTTTCAGTTCGTGGCGACCGAGGGCAGGTTTCAGCTGGCAATTGGAACGCGGAACAAGGTTGTCCGCAAGGGTCCATTGCCACATTCGTTGACATTTCATCGGCCGGCGGCTAATGGCGCCGGCATGATGAAAGCACTGTTCGCCGCCGCGCTGTATTACGCCCCGCTTCCATAGCGGCGGGTGTGCTTTTTTGTTCAACCGCTGCCCAGCCAGCGGTTGAGTTCCAGCAGGACGCCTCTGGCTTCGCAGCCTTGCAGAGGTTCAGTCCATGCCAGACAGAAGCGATACCAGTCCGACAATCGGCATCATAGGCTTCGGCGCCTTCGGGCAGCTCATCGCCCGCCACCTGCGCCCGTATTTCCGGATGTGCGCGCATGACCCCGTCCCCGGCCTCCAGCCGATCGCCGAAGGTCTTGGCGTTGCGCTGACCGGCCTCGATACGGCGGCGCGCTGCCCGGTTGTCGTGCTTGCCACGCCGGTCGGACGGCTGCAGGAGATCGTCGAGGCCGTGGCGCCGCATATAAGGCCGGGCACGCTCGTGCTCGACGTGGGATCGGTGAAGCGCGGCCCGGCTGAGATCATGAAGCGCGGGCTTCCCGAACATGCCGAGATCGTGGCCACGCACCCGCTGTTCGGCCCGCAGAGCGCGCGCAACGGCATCGCGGGATTGAAGATCGCCATATGTCCGATCCGGGGCCGCCGCTGCTTTCGCCTGGCCGCGTTCCTGCGGCATCGATTGCGCCTGGACGTCATCATGACCACGCCCGAGGACCACGATCGCGAGGCGGCGACGGTCCAGGGTCTCACGCATCTCATCGCGAAGGTGTTGGTGCAGATGGAGCCGTTGCCGAAGCGCATGACCACGAAAAGCTTCGATCTGCTGCTGGAGGCGGTGAACATGGTCCGCCACGATGCGCCGGAGGTTTTTCAGGCGATCGAGCGCGCGAACCCCTATTCGTCCGGCGTCCGCAAGCGATTTTTCGAACTGGCGTCAGCGCTGAACGCCGACCTGGCGGATGGCGCCGGGTAGGTGTGCCAAGCGCAGGACTTTCACCGTCAGCTCGCCAGCCCCGCCTTCAACTGGCGCCAGGCGTTGCCGGCGACGGCGTCGAGCACGTCCTTCGGCGCCGAGCTGACGATGGCGCAGCCAAAACCTTCGTCCAGCCAGTAGATGGCTGTGGGGCCGCCGTCGCCCTGCGCGTAAGTACCCTTCGCCTTCGTCTTGGGTTCGGGCGTCAGGTAGATCGACACCTGGTTGCCGTTGGGGTCCTTGTAGACAAGCAGCGCCGCCGCCGCGTGGCCGGCGGGCAGGATACGGCCGCCGAGCAGTTCGAACCCCTGGGCCGACAGGTCGGGCACCACCAGCTTCAGGCCGGTGCGCTTCGACAGCCAGTTTTGCAGATAGTCGCGGTCGTTGCCCTCGACCTCGACCACATGCGACTTGTCGACGGCGTAGGTGACATAGGCGCCGATGGCGCTGTCGGCGAGGCGGTCGGCGGGCGCGGCAGCGTCTTCCAGCGAGCCGGCCCCGGCGAAATAGCCCGCGGCTCCGCCGACGACGAAGATGATGGCCGCCGCCGCGGCCTGCCGCCACCAGGCATTGCCGGCGGCCGGCTGCGCGGGCCTGCCCTCGCCGGTGACGATCGCCGCCAGCCGAGGCGGCACCGGCTCGTCGGCGATGCCGGCAACCGCGTTGCGGACCAGCGCCAGATCGTCCGCATAGCGCGCGGCGCGCGCCTTCACGTCGGGATTGGCGCCGAGCCAGGACTGGTACAGCGCGCGCTCGTCCTCCGGCAGTTCCGCGTCGAGCGCCAGGTGGATGTCGCGGTCGGAAAAGTCGCGCGCGCTCATCGGTCGACCACCCGGATGGCGCGGCGGCGGGCGCCGTCGTCGAGAAGCGCGCGCAGGTCCTCGCGGCCGCGCGCGATGCGCGACATCAGCGTGCCGGCCGGCACGCCCAGAATGGTCGAGGCCTCGGCGTAGGAAAACCCTTCGACCGAGACCATCAGGATCGCGGCGCGGCGCTCGGGGCTGATGGTCTGCAGCGCCTGAAGCACTTCGCGCGAGCCCGCGTCCTCGGTCTGCTCGGCGGGTACGGCCATCGCCTCGAAACCGTCGAGCGGCAGCATGGCGGATTCGCCGCGTCGTTTGTCCTTGCGCATCTGGTCGACGAAGATGTGATGCATGATGGTGAAGAGCCATTTGCGCGGGCTTTCGCCGGTGCGCCAGTTGTCGAGATGGGCCAGCGCGCGCTCAAGACAGTCCTGGACGAGATCGTCCGCCCGGTCGCGGTCACGCAGCAGCGCGCGCGAATAGCGTCGCAGCCGCGGGATCTCCTCCAGGATCGCTCTTCGTCTGTCGTCCATAAGCGACGCTCGCACCGCCCGTTCCGCCGCCGTCAAACCCCAATTCGCGTCTCTGCGCAAGCCCGCGCTTTGGCCGGCGCTTGCCGGACCGGGTGCTGCCATTGGTGTAAACGTTGCGTGGGTGCGGTTTCTTCCTGAATTCCTTGAGGGAATTAGGATTTGCCAGAGAAGGTTCGGGGCTTCAGTCGCGCATCGCAGCCGCAAGCACCTTGAACAAGCGTTCGTCGCCGGACTGGGCGACATTGAAGCGCAGGAAACCGTTGGCGGTGCGCGACAGGCTGAAGGCGTTGCCGGGGGCGAGCACGACGTCCTCCGCCAAGGCGCGGCGGGCGATTTCGGCAGCGTCCATGCCCTCCGGCAGGAAGCACCATAAGAACATGCCGGCGCGCGGCTGGTGCCATGGGAAAATGCCGAGCGCGGCAAGGCGGGCAGTCGTGTCGGCCATGGCGCGGGAGAGGCGCGAGCGCAGCGCCTCCATGTGCTTGCGGTAGCTGCCGTCGCCGAGCAGTTTCAGCACCAGTTCCGACGACAGCCGCCCGCCGCCGAAGCACATGGCAATCTTCAGGTCGGTCAAGCCGTCGATCCAGTCGCGGGGCGCGGCGATGAAGCCGCAGCGCACCGAGGCGGACAGCGTTTTCGAAAAACTGCCGATCTGGACGACCCGGTTCAAGCCGTCGAAGGCGGCCAGCCGCGGCGCCGGGCTCACTTCGAAGTCGGCAAAAATGTCGTCCTCGATGATGGTCAGTGCCGACTGGTCCGCGAGTTTCAGCAGGCGGTGCGCGACGGCGGCGGAAAGCGTCGCGCCCGTCGGGTTCTGGAGCGCCGAATTGGTGATGTAGAGGCGTGGACGGTGCTCGGTGAGCGCCTGCGCGAACAGGGTCATGTCCGGCCCGGTGGGCGTATAGGGAACGCTGACGATGTTGGCGCGGTGCGCCCGCAGCAGCGCGTGGAAATTGAAATAACAGGGGTCGTCGACCAGCACGGTGTCGCCGGGTTCGAGCAGGAAGCGGCAGAGGAGGTCGATTGCCTGCGTGCCCGATTCCGTGAGCACGATCTGGTCGGGCGATGCCTCGACGCCATGCTCGCCCAGACGCCGCGCCAGCAATTGCCGCAGCGGGGCGAGGCCCAGCGGGGTGCCGTAGTCGGTAAGCACCGCGTCGTCGGCCCGCGCAAGCGACCGCAGCGCCCGGCGCAGCCCCTCCTCCGGCATCCATGAGGCTGGCAGCCAGCCGCAGCCGGGCTTCAGCACATCCTCGCCCGCATCCAGCGACTGGCGCGAAATCCACAGCGGATCGACCTCGCGGTCAAGCCGGGGGCCGATCTCGGCCAGCGACAGCGGCGCCAGCGGGCTGGAGACGTAGAAGCCGGAGCCCGGCCGCGAGCGGATGACGCCTTCGGCGGCCAGCCGCTCATAGGCTTCGACGATCGTTGAGGTGGAGACCTGCATCGTTTTGGCGAAGGCGCGGATGGAGGGCAGCTTTGCCTCCGGCGTCAGGCTGCGCGCGGCGATGCGCTGACGGATCGTCGCCATGACGGAACCTACCAGGGTGCCGTCCTTGCCGTCAGGATTGAGGCGATGATCCATCCGTACTGCCGTTGTATCCCTAACAGTTTTGCAGAACTGTAATGCATTGTCTCTGGTGAGGCCAGCCGTCACCGCGCAAGGTGAGTGAGGCAATCGCTTGAAGGAATTACCCCCACCCCTAACCCCTCCCCACAAGGGGCAGGAGGACCGGCTTGCATCTCCGCCGGGCACCAATCGTCGACGGTCTTGCTCGGCATAACGGCCGCAAAGTCCCCTGCCCCTTGTGGGGAGGGGTTAGGGGTGGGGGTAGTTCTTTCATGCGATCGCCCTGACGCATAGAAGCCGAAAGCAGATGGAACACATGGTGGATAGGACAACCGGCGGCTGGATCAGCGGGTTCATCGGCGTGCTGATCTTCAGCGGGTCGCTGCCGGCGACGCGCGTGGCTGTCATGGATTTCGATCCGGTGTTCCTGACCGTGGCGCGCGCGGCCATAGCGGGGCTGCTGGCGGTGGCACTGCTGCTGGCATTCCGCGAAAAGCGCCCGGCGCGCGCCGATCTGGCGTCGCTGGCCATCGTCGCGTTCGGCGTCGTGCTCGGTTTCCCGCTGCTGACGGCGCTGGCGCTGAAGCATGTCACCTCGGCGCATTCCATCGTCTTCATCGGCCTGCTGCCGCTGGCGACGGCGATCTTTGCCGTGCTGCGCGGCGGCGAGCGCCCGCGCCCGGCCTTCTGGCTGTTCTCCTGCCTCGGTAGCGCGCTGGTCGCCGGCTTTGCGCTGTCGCAAGGGGTCACTGCGTCGCCGGTCGGCGACCTGTTGATGCTGGCCGCAGTCATCGTCTGCGGACTGGGCTATGCCGAAGGAGCAAAGCTGTCGCGACGGCTAGGCGGCTGGCAGGTGATCTCCTGGGCGCTGGTGATGTCGCTGCCGGTCATGCTCGTCCTGGCGTTCGGCACCATGCCGCCGTCGCTCACCGGCATCGGCGGGGCGGCGTGGGCGGGGCTCGCCTATGTGTCGCTATTCAGCATGCTGATCGGCTTCATCTTCTGGTATCGCGGGCTGGCGCTGGGCGGCATCGCCGCCGTCGGGCAGTTGCAACTGCTCCAGCCGTTCTTCGGCCTGGCACTGGCGGCGAGCCTGCTCGGCGAACAGGTGAGCGGCGTCATGCTCGTCGTCACCGTCGGCGTTGTGCTCTGCGTCGCGGGAGCGCGGAAGTTCGCGCGGTAGGTCGCGGCCGGTCCACTTGAAAACCCGAAATCGGTTCGCCGGCCGCAGAAAACGCCGGGGACAGTTTACTTAATTCCGCTAGCATCAACTCAGAAGCGCTGCGCCTTTCTACGGAATTAAGTAAACTGTCCCCAGCAGTTCCCCTTCCGTCAACAGTCTCGTGCCGACGAATTTCGGGTTTCCAAGTAGAGCGGGTACTGCACCGGACAGTCCAGTTGAAGGATTTGGCTGCAACCAGCCTTCCGTTCCGAAAGCGATGACCGCCCTCGATATACTTCACGGCACCCTCTCGGCCCCGACGGCCACCGCCAAGGCCGCGTTCTGCGCGCCTCGGCCCAGCAGATTCGCCGCCGAGCGCCAGGCATGGTGCGCGATCCGGTCAAGCTGATCAACGGCCTCGATCCGTGCGAAGGCATCCGCGGCGGCGAGTTGTCCCGACGCAACGGAGGCGAGGGCCTCGGCGCGGTGGCTGCGTTGCAGGTCGTCGAGTTCTGCTACCGCGCCCTGCCCGTCGGCGAGCGCGGCTGCAATCTCGGGCGAAATGCTCCAGCCGATCGGAGCGGCCTGGGCGCTGAGCGCACATTCCGTGGTGATCGAGCGGCCAACGGCCTGGGCGGCGCGCATGGCACGCTCGCCGAGTTCCACGGCGCGACGGTCGAGGGGGCCATCGGCGGCCTGGTGGGAAAACGTGCCATTCGCCAGCACGTCCATCAGGCGCGAGGTATGATCGAGCGCATGCAATATGCTGGTCAAGCGCAGCCGCTCCGCCTCCGTCTCGGGCGGCTCCTTCAATTCGGACAGAAAGTCACGCACTTCCGTGACCGCGACGGCCGCTTCTGTCGTGCCCGGCGCGGCGGTAGCCCCGCCACGGCCCGAAAGCGCGGCTGAGACCGAGACGGCATTTTTCGCAAGCACGTCGGCCAGGACGCGCCGCACGGTTTCGACCGCGATCACCGGACTGGCGAGCGCGCTCGGATCGAGCGCGCGCTGCAGCGGCGTCTGCCTGGACGGCAGCAGCCGCTCGACGACCCGGGTGAACCATTGCGTCGCCGGCAGGAGCACCGCGACGCCGACGACATTATAGGCCGTATGATAGGCCGCAAGCAGCGTCATCCCGTCGACCGACGCGGAAAAACCTTGCATCAGCGAGGCCGTGAACGGGAAGGTGAGGATCGCGATCAGCGCGGCTATGAGCTTGAACAGCACATAGGCGAGCGCGAGGCGTTTGGCCGTCGTGCTGGCGCCGATGGCGGCCAGCGCGGAACTCGTCGCTGTGCCGATGTTCTGGCCGATGATCAGCGCCATGCCCTGCTCCAGGCTCACCGCTCCGGCGAAGAAAGCCGAAATGGTGACGGCGGTCGCTGCGGTCGAGGACTGCATGACCGCCGTCATGGCCAGGCCGATGGAGATCAGCGACATCAACCCGACGAAGCCGGCGCCCCAGCCGACCCCCGGCGCGCCGAGCACCGCCGGCAGGTCGGACGGATGCAGGCTCTCGGCAAGGCCTCCCATGCCCTGCTGCAGCGTCGTCAGGCCATAGAGTACCAGCGCGAAACCGGCGAGCGCGCCGCCCGCCGCCGCGACCCGCCCGCCGCCCAGCAGCTTCGCCAGCGCGCCCACGAAGATCATCGGCAACGCGTAGGCCGAAAGCGAGACACGCACGCCGATCAATGCAATCAACCAGGCCGTACCCGTGGTGCCGACATTGGCACCGAAGACAAGGCCGAGCCCCTGCGGGAAGGTCAGAAGCCCGGCGTTGACGAGACCGATGGTCGTCATCGTCACCGCGCTGGACGACTGCACGAGCAGCGTGACGATGGCGCCCCAGAAGGCTCCGGAGAGCGGCGTGGCCGCCGCGGCGCCCAGCGCGGTGCGCAAGGCCGATCCCGCCAGCGCCTTCAGGCCGTCGGTCATGACGGTCATGCCGAGAAGGAAAAGTCCGACACCGCCGAGAATGGCAATTGCTGTCGACATGCGCGTCTCAGCCCCTCCGCGCCTTAGACCCGAGATGGTTGAGGTTGCGGCGCCGGCGGACCCTAGGCTGTTAGCGTCCCCGCCGCAATCACAACGTCGGAATGGGCCGAGGTATTGAGAAACAGAATTCGGCGGGACGCTGCTGGAACAATAAAGGACGGAGGTGCGGAAATACACTTAAGTTTAACCATCGGGAAAACGCTCGAAATTCCACACTTAAATTGCTTACCCCAACATAGTATCAACCGGTCAAAGCGACTCGAGGCTGAACCCTATGACGATCTACAAATTCGAGCGAGGCTTCGGCTCGCAGGTAATTTCGAACTTCAAATCCGGAGACAAGCTGGATTTTTCAGCATTTCACATCGCCAACTTCGCGCAACTCGACCCCTGGATCATAAGTTCGTATGAAAAGGGCACCGAAGTAGCGTTTTATTACAATGGCGTCCGGGAGTCAGTTTTCATCGATAACTATTCTCTTTCCGAGAACGATTTCATATTCAACGCGTCCAATTCCGATCTACATGTTGATGGAACATCCGGAAACGACATGCTCTTCGGTGGGCTGGGCAACGACACGATCAACGGCGGCGTCGGCATCGATGCAATGAACGGAGGCGCCGGAAACGATACATACTATGTCGACGATGTCGTCGATGACGTATGGGAAAAGGTCGGCGGCGGGTTCGATCATGTGGCAAGGAGCTTGCCGGGAGATTTTAACTTCTACCAACTCGAGCCCGGCGTGGAAGTCGAGAAATTCACGTCCAACAACCTCAACTCAACGAAACATCTGTGGCTGATCGGGAACGAGTTCAGCCAGACCTTGATCGGCACTGCCGGTGAGAACGAACTGGAAGGCGCGGGCGGAGACGATGTTCTCATCGGCTACTCCGGTGCCGACGTCCTCAGTGGGAGCGGCGGGTTCGATATCGCCTCGTATCGCGGCTCCAAGATGGGCGTTGTCGCGTCATTGGCCACCCGCTTGCAAACACCAACGACGCGGCGGGTGACACCTATTACGGCCTGGAAGGTCTTACCGGCTCTTCGTTTGACGACACGCTTGTCGGCGACGATCGGTCGAACACCTTGGACGGCAGCGACGGAAACGACATTCTGGCCGGGGGCCTGGGTCGTGATACGCTTGTCGGCGGAAGCGGCAGCGATACATTCGTATTCGACACCGCGCCCAGCAATTCGGACAACTACGACCGGATCGCCGATTTTTCCGCAGCCGACACGATCCATTTGGATGGGGCAGTTTTCACCGCTTTGCCGGTCGGGACGTTTGCGGCATCAGCTTTCAACATTTTCAACGACGGCCCCAAGGACGCCGACGATCGTATCGTCTACAATTCCTCGACCGGCAATCTCTACTACGATGCCGACGGTTCGGGCACGGCTTTCGGCAACGTTAAGTTTGCCCATCTGGCCGGCGCGCCCGATCTGTCGGCGGACGTCTTTATTTTGATGTGATCACCTTCCAGACGCGCGCGTCGCCCTCTCCTCGCACTTGAGTTTCACCAGAAGAGGTAGGTCATCTATCGCGCTGCCGCCCGTGTCAGCAGCCGCTGATAGAACAATCCGATGCCGATCAGCACGGCGCCCAGCCCGATGAAGGACAAGGCCCGCAGCACGCCTTCCAGTTCCGACATGTCGAACAGGAACACCTTTGCCACGGCGATGGCGATCAGCGCGCCGGAGGCGACGCGCATGACGAAGGAACCGGTGCGCACGCCGGCGACCAGCAGGACCACGCCCATGACCAGCCACAGCGCCGAATAGCTGTAGGTTTCAAGCGGCTCAAGGCCTTTCCAGAGGCCGATAAACTCGCCTTTGAAGATGCGGCGCACCGACAGCGTCGCGTAGGTGAAGGCAAGTGCCGCGGCAGTGACGCCCAGCATCATGCCGTACCATTGCGGGCGGCGGCCGCGCGCGTACCAGCCCAGCACCGCAGCGGCGATGGCCGGCAGCAGGTACGCGAGGAACAGCAGGTTGAACACCGGTATCGCGCCGGTCGATTCGTCGGTGAACAGCGGATTGAGCAGCACGAAATGCTGCAGCACGATCATCGCCACCGACAACACGCCGATCGCCAGCGAGCCGTAGCGCAGCACCGAACTCGGCGCGCGCAGGTCGAGCGAGATCAGGATGCCTCCGGCGGCCAGCGCGATCAGCGAATAGATCGCCTGTTCGGCGAGCGTGATCTCGGCCGTATCAAGAATGCCGCCGTGCATGGCGTGGCGCACCAGCATGGCGATGGTCAGCAGCGCAAAGAAGATCGCCGCCCCCTGCATCGCCAGGCGCGGGCGGCCTCCGGTGGTGCGCCCAAGCTGCCAGGCCGAGAAAGCGAAGGCCAGCGCCGGAATGCCGTAGCCGGGCAGCAGCGCGTTGAGCACCGGCGTCGTGCCGAGCGCGGCGGCGCCGACGATGGTCGGGTCGATCGCCGCCCGGACCAGCACGACGGCGACGGCCGCCACCGACAGCCAGCCGAGCGCCGGCCAGGCGCGCCAGCGGGTTGCGAGCGCGGGCAGCATGGCGGAGGCTCCGACGAGGATGGTCGTCAAGGCCGGGCCGAACCCCATGTGGATGGCGGCAATCAAGGCCGCGCCCGCGCCAGCGAGCAGGAAGGAGACGGCCGGTCCGCCAGCCGATGATGCCGTTTGCTCGGCGCGCGCCACCGTTTCGGCGCCGAAGGCGAGGATGGCGGAAAGCAGCAAGGCGGCAACCGCATAGCGCAAATCGACGTCCGGATGACCCAGCGCCAGCCAGAGCGAGCAAACCACGACGAACGGCACGATTGCCGCGAACGATGCCCAGCTTGCGGCGGCGGCGCGCCGCATGGCGGCCAGCCGCCGTGCCCGCACCACGCCGGCGGCGATGAAGACGGCAGAGAGCAGGACGCCGGGATAGAACAGCACGTCGACGGAGGAAACGAGCGGAAAACCTTCGACGGAGACAGGCTCGCCCATCATTTCGAAATCGAACGAGCCGGCAAAGCCGATGCGCAGGTAGACGAGGCTGACGGCGATGCCGGCACCGAAGAGCAGCGGCAGCGCCTCGGTGCGCCATGCCGCCAGCGCCACCATCAGCACGAGCAGGGTCGTGCCGGCGGCAATGCCGTGCGTCGCCTGGAAGATCGGATCGACCATCAGGGCCGAGGCAGCAAGCGCGACGAAGAAAGCCGGGATCGCGGCGGGGAAGGCGCGGTATCCGGCCCGGCCGGAGGCGTCGGGATCGTTGTCCGGCCACAGGATGGCAAGACTGGCGAGCGTGACGAGGTTGATGAAGAGGACGATGGTCAGGTCGACCGGAGTCATGCCCGCCATGTAGGCCAGGCACCAGAAGCCGGTGCCGAAGAAGGCGGCGGAGGCGAGGAAGCGCCAGCGGCGGATGCGCGCGATGGCGATGGAGGAGACCAGCACGATGGCCAGATAACCGAACAGCGCCCATGGATTGGGCGATTCGGTGGCGACCAGGACCGGCGTGACGAACGAGCCGAGCAGGCCGACACCGGCCAGCACCTGCCCGTGAACGAGGGCCAGCGCCGTGGTGGCGACGCCGACAATGCCGAGCAGCACAAAGGCCGGCGCCGGCCCGATGAAGCCGTATATGCCATGCGCAGCGTAGATCGTGCCGAACAGCGTGAAGGCGCCGACGGCGGTGAGGATAGCCGGGATGTAGGCGCCGGCCGCGCCAGGCACGGGCATATTGAAGCCGGTGCGGCGGATAAATTCGCCGGCCGCCATCAGCACAAGGCCGAACAGGCCGGCCAGCATGAGGCGCGTTCCCGGACCGAACCAGCCCGCCTCGATCGAATAGCGGACGAGGAAGATGCCGCCCAGCGCCAGCGCCACACCGCCAACCCAGACCGCCCAGCGCGTGCCGAGGGCGGTTTCGAGGTCGGGTGTTGCCGGCCTCGTTCGGCGCGGCCCGCCGGCTTCGGTCGTCGGCCCGGCTGCATCTTCAGAGGACGGCCCGGCAGCACGCGCCGATGCCGAGTCGCCCGGCTCGAGCTCACCCGACCCGGCGGCGGCCGAGGCCTTTGAAATACGTTCGGAGAAAGCCCCGGCATCAGCCGGCCTTGGGCGCAAGGCCGCGAGGCCGGGCTCATCGGTTGGCGCGATGTCCTTTTCGCTGGCAGGCTCCGTCGGCGCGGGATCGAGGGTGCCGGCGGAGATCGCTTCAGCGGCCGTCGACGACGAGACCGCTTCCGCCGATGCCGAAGCGGATGCGGCGCTCGCGGAAGCGGCGTCGCCCACGGATGCGGTGGCGGCCGATTTAGCAGCCGCCCTGCCCTCGCCCGGCAACGACAGGATGAAGGAGCGGAGCGCCTTGATCTCGCGCTCCAGCAGGCCGATGCGCGACTGCTGGCGGGTTGCGACGACGATCAGCGCAACCACGCCGATGGCGCTCAGCATGCCGAAAAAACTCTCGAACATCGCGCTCCCTCGCCCGCCGACCCGGCCGTCAGCGCCCGGCCAGGCCGGCGGCGGGGAAGATGGAGCATGTTTCGGTGCCGAAGGCCAGAAGTTTGCCGGCTTCGTCCTTCAGCGTCGCTTCCGACACCGCCAGCGTGCGGCCGCGGTGGACGACGCGGCCCTCGCAAACCACCTCGCCCGTCTTCGGCGTGATCGGTCGCAAAAAGTTCACCTTGAACTCGGCGGTGGTATAGGCCTCGCCCGCCTCCAGCGTGGTGTGAACGGCGCAGGCGAGTGCTGAATCCATGATGGTTGCGGTCCAGCCGCCATGCACCCCGCCGAGCGGATTGAGATGGCGTTCGTTGGGGAGGCCGCGAAACACCGCCCTCCCCGGCTCGACCTCGGTCAGCGTGAAACTCAACGTGCCGGCGATCGGCGGCGCGGGATATTCGCCGGCAATCAGTTTTTGCAGCAACACCAGGCCCGGCTGGCCGGCCAGATCCGCGCGCGGGATCGTGCCCAGGCCCAGTCGTGAAACATGGCCGGGAAACAGTTCGACTTCACTCATGCGGCATGTTCTCCGGGCGCGGCCGCGCCGTTCAGCTTGCGCAGGGCAGCCAGAAAACCGGCACGCGCCTCGGGTTCGGAAATGCCGCGCGGTTCGTAGACGTGCCGCGCCAGGAAGAAGCCGGTCAGCCGGAAGGCGTGGTCGATCGCTACGGGATCGGCGCGGCGGGCGGGCGCGGCGAGGAAATCAGGCAGCACCAGCATTCTTTCGCGCCAGGGTGCGCCCGCGGCGCGCGACACGGCGCGTCCGGACTTCGGCGAGACGTAGACGAGATCGGTACGCACGCCTGTCGCGGCACATTCCGAGAGATCGAGGCCGAAACCCAGTTCCTCCAGCACCATCAGTTCGAACCGCGCCACCAGTTCGCCGGCCAACAGCGGCTCGTCGAGATGGGTTATCAGCACGGCCAGCGTCTCGAACAACGCAGGATGCACGTCGCGCTCCGGCATCAGCCGCAGATGTGCGGCGATGGTTTGTAGGCCGAAGACGGCAGCCGCACTGTCGAACAGGCGTGCAGCGTTCAACTCGATGGCTTCCGCCTGAAACGTTCCCAGATGTTCGTCCAGCCGCGCCCGCCAGACGAGGTCGACGCGGTTTCCGGCCTGCAGCACCGGCTGCTGCTTGCGCGAGCGCCCGCCGCGCACCATGCCGAGATGGCGGCCATGCGAGCGCGTCATCACTTCCAGGATGACGGACGTCTCGCCATGCCGGCGGGTGCCGAGGATAATGCCTTCGTCGCGCCATTCCATGCGGCGGAGCCTTTCACGGAAACAGCGGCGAGATCAAGGAGGGGAATCGAGGAGACGGCGACCCTGCGCAGCCCACCGATTGATCACCGCTTCACCGATTCCACCCGTCCCAAGTCGATCTCACAAGCTCCGAAGTGAATGTTCATCCGCATTTCGACGAAAATACTCGTCCTTCTGACGTAGTCTTGGTACCACCGGGTGGCGGTGCGGCGATAGCAGGTATATAGTGCCCTGGAATACTTTCAGGTCCGGGGAGGTTGTCATGACATCTTGGGAGATCAAGGGACGCGAACTCGTCAATTGCACTTGCGAGTATGGTTGCAACTGCCAATTTAACGCGCTGCCCGACAAAGGCCATTGCTATGCCGCGGCGGGCATTCAGATCGATGAGGGCCATCACGGCGAGACCAGTCTCGACGGTCTCAGGATCGCCGCGATCTTCAAATGGCCCGGCCCGATCCACGAAGGCAACGGCGAATGCATCGCCTTCGTCGACGAGAAGGCGACCGACCGGCAGCGCGAAGCGCTGCTGCGCATCATGTCGGGCCAGGATACCGATCCGTTCGCGACAATGTTCGCCGTCTTCGCTACGACCCTGACCAAGATGAACGAGCCTGTTTTCACCAAGATCGATCTCGAACTCGACATCGACGGCCGCAGGGGCCGCATCTTCGTCAAGGATTATATCGATACGATCGGCGAGCCGATCCGCAACAAGGTGACGGGCGCCGAATCGCGCGCTCAGATCGTGTTGCCGGACGGCTTCGAATATGCCGTCGCCGAGATCGGCAGTGGTTCGAGCAGGACCAGCGGGCCAGTTCAGTTCGACACCAAAGACACTTACGCCCAGTTCGCGCGGCTGCATCTCAACAATCACGGGGTCGTGCGGGCCTGACGCGCCGCATGGACGGCCCCCTCGAACGCCTGCTCAGACGCGACCGTCTCTTCACGGTCGCGGGGTTGGCAGCATTGTGCGTGCTGGCCTGGCTGTATATCGTCACGGGCGCCGGTCTCGGCATGAATGCGTGGGAGATGACGCGGCTCGCGCTGTTCCCCCACCAGCAGGCCGCGGGCGCCGATATGCCAGGGATGGACATGTCGGGGATGGATATGCCCGGCATGGACATGGGCGCGATGGCACCGGAACCGCGAATTTGGGGGCCCGCGATCTGGACGCTGATGATCGCCATGTGGTGGGTCATGATGATCGCCATGATGTCGCCGAGCGCCGCGCCGACCATCCTGCTCTATGCGCGCGTGCACCGCCATGCGCTCGCCGTGCGCCAGAGCCACAACAGGCTCGCGCCCACCGGCGTATTCGTGGCAGGCTATCTTCTGGTCTGGCTGGGGTTTTCCGTCGCGGCGGCTGCTTTGTATTGGCTGCTCGAACGCAGCGGGATCGTCTCCGCGACGACGATGGGTTCGCAGAGCCGCTGGCTTTCGGCCATCGTGCTTATCGGCGCGGGCCTCTATCAGCTCTCGCCGCTCAAGAATGCCTGCCTGTCGCATTGCCGGGCGCCGGCGGCGTTCCTTTCCCGCCATTGGCGTCCCCACGCGCTCGGCGCGCTTCGCCTGGGCGCCCTGCACGGGGCGTTCTGCGTCGGATGCTGCTGGATGCTGATGGCGCTGTTGTTCGTGGGCGGCGTGATGAATCTGGCGTGGATTGCCGCGCTTGCCGTTCTGGTGCTGATTGAAAAGGTGTTTCCCGCCGGCCAGTGGGTTGGACGCGCGGCCGGCATCGCCCTGATCATATGGGGCGGCGCGACGCTCCTGGTGTGAACGGCCGGGCCGTTTCGTTGCCGGCGAGGAAGCATTTGCGCATTCCTCGCACATTCCAAGCGTAGAGACTTTCACTGAAACCAAAGCGAGATCAAGGAGGGGCGCAACTGCGCCAATTTGCGCTGGCGCACTTCGCAGAACCGCGGCTGCTCTGGTAAAGAATTCAACCGCAAAGCTCTGCGAGGGGTCCATGGCTGACTTCACCATTGATCGTGTCGGCTGGCACACTAAAAAGCAGGGCAATACCGAGCCCCGGGAAAAGACGATCCGCCGCTTCTTCGTTTTTGCCGATTTCCTGCAGCGGAATGGCCTGACGGTGTAAGATATTTCTCGGCCAGAGGCCGCTATCGACGATGCATTTGAGATAAGGTCCAGCGATCTAACCCCGGAGGGCCTTTCGCTCACTAAGATGGCTTATGACAAATGGCTGCGGCGTATCGACCGTGGCATGGATCCAAACAAGCTTTCGATTTTCGAGAAGGCGCTGCAGGAACTTCGGAACAGCGGATCGTAACCGTTCACCTCGTCGTGTAGCCGCCGTCGATCGAAAAGATCGCGCCGCTGGTCCAGGCGGCCTTGTCGCTCGCCGATGCACCGCCTATGCAGGCAACGTCCTCCGGTGGTCCGAATGTTCCATCGGCTGCCGGCATCGAAGGCCAAACCGTAGCGATGCTCACTCCGGCAGGCCCGCCTTTCGCAGCGCCACAGCAAACTTCTCCATCAGGTTCGGACGCACGAGGTCCATGCGCACGAAGCTGCCGATCGTCCAGCCGGGCGCCACCTCCAGCAGGCGCGCCGCCGCTTTTTGCGTGGCGTCGAGTTGGCCCAAGCTCGATCGGCCGGCCACAAGGCTGACATGGAGGATGCTAAACCCCGGATTGGCATCGATGGCTTTGGCCGCATAGTCGACGGTCTCTTCGAAACGGTCGGTGAAAAAGCAGCACCAGGCCAGCGCCAGATAAGGATGATAGTTGAGCGGATCGAACGGACTAAGCCGCAATGCCTTCATCGCGTCGCCGCATGCGCGGTCGTAGCGTTCCGAAAACATGTGCACCAAGGCGCTGAACCCGAAGGCCAGGGCCGAGTTCGGGTTCATCTTCAGCGCCCGGTCGAGGGCGCTTATGGCCGTCTCATAGTCGTGGCTGATGTTGGCGTGGACGAACGCGCCGATACAAAGCGCCTGTGGATCGTCCTTGCCGGTTGTGAGCGCGCAGGCCGCGTGCCTCAATGCGGCGGCCCGATCCTCAGGGTCGAATCCGCCTCGCAGGAAACGCTGCTCGTAGGCCCATGCGGCAAGACCATGCACTCCAGCATAGTCGGGATCGAGCCTTAGCGCCTCGTTGAGCAGGCGCAGCGCTTCTTCCCGATCGGCGGGCGTGTTCGCATAGACATAGGGCAGAGCCCGCAGGTACAGATCGTAGGCATCCAGCCGGTCCGGCCGCTTGCGACGCGCCCGCGCGATCTCGGCGCGCCGGATCGTCGGCTCCATCACGCCGACGATGTTCTCGGTCAGCCGGTCCTGAAGGTCGAATATGTCCTCGATCGGCCCCTCGAATTTGTCGGCCCAGACGTGGGTGCCATCCGTTCCCTCGACAAGCTGCCCGGTGATACGCAGGCGGTTCGCAGCCTTGCGCACGCTGCCCTCCAGCACATAGCGGACGCCCAGTTCCTTGGCCACCTGGCGGATGTCCACCATGGTGCCCTTGTAGGCGAAGGTGGAGTTGCGGGCGATGACGAAAATGCCCGGGACCTTCGACAGGCTGGTGATAAGGTCCTCGACGAGACCGTCAGCGAAATACTCCTGCTCTATGTCACCGCTCATGTTGGTGAACGGGAGCACCGCCACAGAGGGCCTGTCCGGAAGCGCAAGGGGCTTGGCCGCCGACGGAGCCTCGCCACCGGCATCGCTGAGGACCACCCGATAGGTGGGAACCGGCTCGGTGATATTCTTGACCTGCTGCTCGCCCATCGACTCGAAGCGGAAAGCTAGCTTTTTCTCGACTTCGCGCGCGACCTTGCCCGAGACGCAGATGCCGCCTCGGTCGGCGAGCTGCTGGAGCCGAGCCGATACGTTCACCCCCTCCCCGTAGCGATCGTCGCCGTCGACGATCACCTCGCCAAGGTTGACGCCGATGCGGACGTGAATGTGTTCATCCTCGGCAAGGCTCGCATTGCGCTCCGCGAGACCACGTTGCAGCGACACGGCGCATTCGACCGCGTCGACGACACTGCCGAATTCGGCGAGCAACCCGTCGCCCATCAGCTTGAATATGCGGCCGTGTCGCTTGTCGATCTCCGGCTCGAACAGTTCTTTCCGGCCAGCAACAAGACGGCGATAGGTCCCCGCCTCGTCGCGCTCCATCAGCGTGGAATAGCCGACCACGTCGGCCGCGAGAATCGCCGCAAGCTTTCGTTCCATGTTACCCCCATCAGGGCAGGACCGCGTACTCCATGCTAGCATACAAAGTAGCGAATTCGGCGAGAACGTATGAGGCAGAAAAAGAAAAAGCCATCGATACGGTCGTGTTCGGGATGAGGGTGACTATTCGAGCAGTAAACCAACCCGGAGTTACAGGCCTCACCCTGCGGTGTAACCGCCGTCGACCGAGAATATCGCGCCGCTGGTCCAGGCGGCCTCGCCGCTCGCCAGATAAACGGCGATGCCGGCAAGGTCTTCGGGTTTTCCGATGCGGCCGAGCGGGTAGCTGCGCTGGACATAGGCGGACAGTTCGGCCTTGGCGGCTTCCGGCAGGTTGTCGACGGTCTTGCGGCGCATCGCCGTGTCGACGGTGCCGGGCGCGATGGCGTTGACGCGGATGCCGCGCGGGCCGAGTTCGAAGGCAAGCGACTTGGTCAGCGAATTCAACGCGCCCTTGGAAAGCGAATAGAGGCTGGAGGGACGGCCGGGAATCATCTTGTGGGCGAAATAGGACGAGATGTTGATGACAGAGCCGCCGGCCGGCAGATGCGGCAGCAGCTTTTGCGTCAGGAAGAACGGCGCGGTAACGTTGAGCGCGAATGAGTTTTCGTACTGCTCAGCCGTCACGGTGTCGAAGGCGACAAGGTAGGCAACGCCTGCGTTGTTGACCAGGATGTCGAGCTTTTCGCCGGAGCGCTCGAACTCGCCGGCGACCGCCTCCACGCCCTCATGGGTGGAAAGGTCGGCCTCAAAAGTATCGGCTCCGCTGATTTGCCGGCGCGCCGCCTGTAGTTTGTCCGAGTCGCGACCGACGATCTGCACCCGCGCGCCCTCACGCCCAAATGCAATGGCGATCGCCAGCCCTATGCCGTCCGATCCGCCGGTGACCAGCGCCCGCTTGCCTGCAAGTCTCATGTCCCCCTCCCCTAAGTGTTTGAGCGTCGGCACATCCTCCTGTGCTGATGCTCAAAGGCGCAAAACGTCAGGTCGGGAATTCCAATCCCATTTCCCGATAACGCTCCGGGTCGTCGCTCCAGTTCTCCCGCACCTTTACGAACAGGAAGAGATGGACCGGCTGTTCCAATATCTCGGACAGGTCCTTGCGCGAGGCCTGGCCGATGGCGCGGATGGTCTCGCCCTTGGCGCCAAGCACGATCTTCTTCTGGCTCTCGCGCTCGATGTAGATGGTCTGCTCGATGCGCACCGAACCGTCCTTCTTCTCTTCCCATTTTTCGGTCTCGACATGGGAGGAGTAGGGAAGCTCCTGGTGCAGGCGCAGGAACAGTTTTTCGCGCGTGATCTCGGCGGCGAGCTGGCGCATCGGCAGGTCGGAAAGCTGGTCTTCCGGGTAATACCAGGGGCCGGCGGGCAGCGAGGCGGCGAGATAGTCGAGAATATCGTCGCAGCCGGTGCCCGTCAGTGCCGAGACCATGAAGGTGCGCTGAAAGGCGACGCGCTCGTTGGCCTCCTTCGCCATGATCAGCAGCGCCTCAGGCTTCACCCGGTCGACCTTGTTGAGGATGAGGATCTTCGGCTGGCCGACATTTTTCAGATTGTCGAGGATCGCCTCGGCGTCGCCACGGATGCCGCGCTCGGCGTCGATCAAAAGCATGACGACGTCGGCGTCCTTGGCGCCGCCCCAGGCGGTGGTGACCATCGCCTCGTCGAGGCGGCGGCGCGGCTTGAAGATTCCGGGCGTGTCGACGAAGACGATCTGAGCCTGCCCATGCGTGGCGATGCCGCGCACGATGGCGCGCGTCGTCTGCACCTTGTGCGTTACGATCGAGACTTTCGCACCGACCAGCCGATTGACCAGGGTCGACTTGCCGGCGTTTGGCGCGCCGATCAGGGCGACGAAGCCCGAGCGGGTATCGATGGATGGTATTTCGCTCATGACGCAGCCTTTTCGCCCGACCACACGCCTTCGCGCAGCAGGAATTCGGTAGCAGCCGCCTCTTCGGCGGCGCGGCGGGACGGTCCGCTGGCGCGGCTCGGCGCGAAGCCGGTCACATTCACCGCGACGGTGAACACCGGTTCGTGGTCCGGTCCCTCCCGTCCCTCGATGCTGTATTCCGGTCGCGCGCCATTCGCCTGCGCCACCCATTCCTGCAATTCGGATTTTGGATTGCGCGGCTTGTCGATGACGCCTCGCGAACGCGGCTCCCAATAGCGCAGGATGAAGGCTTTCGCCGGGTCCATGCCGCCATCGAGATAGATGGCAGCGATCAGCGCCTCGACGGCATCGGACAGATAATTGCCGGCCTTGCCGCCCCTGCCGGCCTTAAGCGCGGCGTCGGCGCGGATCAGCTGATCGAGACCGAGTTCGAGGCCGATGGCGCCGCAGGTGCGGGCATCGACCAGCGCGTTGAAGCGCGGCGCGAGGTCGCCTTCCCGCGCGTCGGGGAACAGGGCGAACAGCATCTCGGCCACGACCAAGCCGAGGACACGGTCGCCAAGGAACTCAAGGCGTTCGTTGTTGGCCTTGGCCCTGACGGCGCTGGAATGGGTCAGCGCGGTCTGCAGCAGGGCCACGTCGCGAAAACTGTGGCCAATGCGGTCGCGCAGTACGATTGCCAGGGCGTCTCCCGTCGGCCGTTTCAGACCCATCGCCCTATCTGACGAAGTTGAAGAGGCGTGTCGGGCGCATCTCGGTCGGCCATTTCCAGATCTCCAGCGGGCTGGCGCCGCCGGCAATCGAGAAGAAGATGATGTTGGCGCGGCCGACAAGGTTTTCCTCGGGAACAAAGCCGACCGACCGGCGGCTGTCGCTGGAATTGTCGCGGTTGTCGCCCATCATGAAATAGTGGCCCGGCGGCACGATGTATTCGCGCGTGTTGTCGTCGATGCCGTTGGGCGTCAGGTCGAGCGTGTCGTAGGAAACCCCGTTCGGCAGCGTCTCGCGGTAGACGTCGATCGGCCGGTCTTCCTCGGTGATATCAGGATTGTCGATTGTGCCGGTCTTCACGCGAGGCACACCCTCGCCGTTGATGAAAAGCTGGCCGTTCCGCATCTGGATGCGGTCGCCGGGCAGGCCGACAACCCGCTTGATGTAGTCGAGCGAGGGATTCGGCGGGAACTTGAACACCACCACGTCGCCGCGCTCCGGAGAACTGCCGAAGATACGGCCGGAAAACAGGTTCGGCGAAAACGGCAACGAATAGCGCGAATAGCCGTAGGCCCATTTGGTGACGAACAGATAGTCGCCCTCGAGCAGCGTGGGACGCATCGAGCCGGAGGGAATCGAGAAAGGCTGGAACAGCAGCGTGCGGATGACGAGGGCGAGGATCAGCGCCTGGATGATGACGTTGACGGTCTCGCCAAGCCCTCCGGATTTTTTCACAGTCTTCTCGGCCACGCTCATGTCGTCCTCGGTCGTCGTCGTTCCCGTATAAGGGCTAGCGCCAAGCGGAGCAACGCCGCGCGGCCGCCTTCAATGCCATAATCATGGCTGTTGTTCGGCGGGTAGTGACTCGATGATCACAAATGCCTGAGCAAGCGGATGATCGTCGGTGATCGTCAGGTGAATCTCGGCGCGATGGCCGTTCGGAAGCATCGATTTCAGGCGCTCCGCCGCCCCACCGGTCAGATGCATGGTCGGCCTGCCGCTGGGCAGGTTGATCACGCCCATGTCGCGCCAGAACACGCCGCGCGCCATGCCCGTACCCAGCGCCTTGGAGCATGCCTCCTTGGCGGCGAAGCGTTTGGCGTAGGTCGCGGCGCGCTCCCGCCTGCTTTCGGCCTTGGCCTGCTCCAGATCGGTGAAGATGCGTTTGACGAAACGCTCGCCATATCGGTCGAGCGAGCTTTCGATGCGGCGGATGTCGATCAGGTCGCTGCCAATGCCGATGATCATGGGCTAGATGTTCCGGCTGCCCGGCTTGATCGCCGGGATCGCCGCGAGCTCCGGCGGCAGATTGTCGGCGGGATAGGCTGGAACCTCGTATTCGGCGAGCGCCACCAGCGGCACGCCGACGTCTGTCTTGCCGGCCGAACGGTCAATGATGCAGGCCGCAGCCAGGACTTCGGCCCCCAGATCATGAAGGCAGGTGATCGTCTCGCGGATCGACAGGCCGGTGGTCACGATGTCCTCGACGATGACGACGCGCGCGCCTTTCTCGATCTCGAAGCGGCGAAGGCGGAATACGCCCTGCTCGCGCTCGACCCAGATGGCCGGCACGCCGAGATGACGGGAGGTCTCGTAGGCAGGGATCAGGCCGCCCACTGCCGGTCCAACGACATAGTCGATGCGGCCCGGCACGGTTTCGCGAATTTTCGCGGCCAGCGCCCGGCAAAGCCGCTCAGTCTTGTCGGCATGCATGAACACCCGCGCCTTCTGCAGGAAGACCGGGCTGCGCAGGCCGGAGGTCAGGATAAAGTGCCCTTCAAGCACCGCCCCTGCCTCGCGGAAGATCGACAAGACTTCGTCCGTGTTCATACGTGCTCCAGACAAGGATCAACCATTGACCCGCTTCGCCTCGCTGACGGCGGGCGATTCCTTCAGTTGCGAAAGCAGCCGGTTGAGGTGCTTCAGGTCCCACACCTCAAGATCGACCTGCATTTCCGTGAAATCCGGCGCGGTGCGCACCATCGACAGCGAATGGATGTTGGCGTCGTTGACCGCCACGATCTGGGCGATCTCGGCGAGGGAACCCGGTGCGTTGATCGCGGTCACGGAGATGCGGGCCGGAAACCGCTCGCGGTTGCTTTCGTCGATGTCCCAACGCACATCGATCCAGCGCTCGGGCTGATCGTCGAAATCGGTCAAAGCCGGCGACTGGATCGGATAGATGGTGATGCCGACGCCCGGCTGCACGATGCCGACGATGCGGTCGCCCGGCACGGCGCCGTCGGGTGCGAAGCGCACCGGCAGGTCACCGCGCACCCCGCGGATCGGCACGGCGCCGCCTTCCTTCTGTTCCTTGCGGTCCTTGCGTGCCGCGCGGCCCGGTATCTGGAACAACATGCCGGCGGCGTTGCGGATCTTTGACCAGCCCTCCTCGCGGCGCGTCGGCAGCGGCGTGGTTATCCGCTCCTCCTTGTAGTCGGGGTGGACGGCGCGCAGCACATCGCCGGAGGCCAGTTCGCCGCGGCCGACGGCGGTCAGCACGTCCTCGACATCCCTGCGGGCGAGCCGCGCCAGGACCGGCTTCAGGCTTTCCTTGGTGTATTCCTTGCCGGCGCGGGCGAAGACACGCTCCAGTATGCGCAGGCCCAGGCCCGAATACTGCTTGCGGATGGCGTTCTTGGTGGCGCGGCGGATCGCCGCCCGCGCCTTGCCGGTGACGGCGATCGATTCCCAGGCGGCGGGCGGCACTTGGCCTTTCGAGCGGATGATCTCGACCTCGTCGCCGTTCTTCAACTCGGTCATCAGCGGCATGATGCGGCCGTTGATCTTGACGCCGACGCAGGAATCCCCGACCTCGGTATGGACAGCGTAGGCGAAGTCGATTGGCGTCGCGCCGCGCGGCAAGGCGATCAGCATGCCTTTCGGCGTGAAGCAGAAGACCTGGTCCTGGAACAGTTCCAGCTTCGTGTTTTCCAGGAACTCCTCGGGATTGTCGCCCTCGGCAAGCTGCTCGATGGTTCGGCGCAGCCAGGCATAGGCGTTGGTCTCTTTGGAGATCGAATGCGCCGCCCCGTTCAGCTTCGTGCGGCCATCCTTGTAGAGCGCGTGCGCCGCCACGCCATAATCGGCGACGGTGTTCATCTCATAGGTACGAATCTGCAGTTCGACGCGCTGGCGCGACGGGCCGACGATCGTCGTGTGGATGGAACGATAGTCGTTCTGCTTCGGCGTCGAGATGTAGTCCTTGAAGCGTCCCGGCACCATCGACCAGGTCGTGTGGATGGCGCCCAGAGCGCGATAGCAGTCCTCGACGGTATCGACGACCACACGGAAGCCGAACAGGTCCGAAAGCTGCTCCAGCGACAGCGCTTTCGATTCCATCTTGCGGAACACCGACCAGGGTTTCTTCTGCCGGCTCTTGACCTTGGCCTTTATCGACCGCTTCTCGAACAGAGCCGACAGTTGCGCCTCGATCCCGGCGACCACGCCGCGGTTGCGCTCGAATATGTCGGTCAGCCGCGCCGTGACCATGCGGTGGGCTTCCGGATTGATGTAGCGGAAGGCGAGTTCCTCGAGTTCCTCGCGCATCCCCTGCATGCCCATGCGGCCGGCCAGCGGCGCATAGATCTCCATCGTCTCCTCGGCGATGCGCAGGCGCTTGCCTTCGGGCACGTGGTCGAGCGTGCGCATATTGTGCAGCCGGTCGGCGAGCTTGACCAAGAGGACGCGGACATCCTCGGAGATTGCCAGCAGCAGCTTTCGCAGGTTCTCGGCCTGCTCGGCTTTCTTGGACACGAGGTCCAGCTTCTTCAGCTTGGTCAGGCCCTCAACCAGCTTGCCGATGTCGGGACCGAAGAGCTGATCGATCTCCTGGCGGGTGGCTGACGTGTCCTCGATCGTGTCGTGCAGCAACGCCACCGCCACCGTCGACTCGTCCAGATGCATGTCGGTCAGGATCGCCGCGACTTCCAGCGGATGCGAGAAATAGGGGTCGCCGGAAGCGCGCTTCTGATGGCCATGCTTCTGCATGGCGTAGACATAGGCCTTGTTGAGCAGCGTCTCGTTAACGTCGGGCTTGTAGCGCTGGACGCGCTCGACAAGCTCATATTGACGCATCATGGCTCAACGTCCGCACCCATCAAAAACATGCGCCGCGTCGAAGACACGGCGCATTCGATAGATAGCCATGATCCGCGGGTCGCGAAAGGCCCGCAGCATAAGCCAAGTCCTAGTAATCGTCGCTTTTTTCCGGGGCGACGAGGCCTTCGATGCCGGCCAGCAATTCCTCTTCCGACATGCGGTCGAAGGCGATGTTGCTGTCGTCGTCCTGCTCGACGATTTCGCCGGCGGCGGCCACCGTCTGGTCGGCGATCTCGGCGCCGTCGCTCTCGGGCTCGTCGACCTCGACATGCTTCTGCAGCGAATGGATCAGGTCTTCCTTGAGGTCGCCAGGCGAAAGTGTCTCGTCGGCGATCTCGCGCAGCGCGATCACCGGGTTCTTGTCGTTGTCGCGCGGCACGGTGATGGCCGCACCCTGACTGATCTGGCGGGCGCGGTGGCCGGCAAGCAGAACGAGCTCGAAGCGGTTGTCGACCTTGTCGATGCAGTCTTCAACGGTTACGCGGGCCATGAACTGCCCCTTTCATACCTGGATGTGATGGAAAGCCGGGGCGCTCCATAACCCGAAAGACGGCAGAAAACAAGCTTTGTGGCAAGCCCCGATCCCGCCGCGCCAACTGGATCAATCACGGCCGGCCGGCTGCGTCATTACATTTTCGTGACCGACCTTGGAAAGCTGGCGGCAAGGCGGTATCTCATTCGCATAGACGATGCGTAGCGGATTTTCTCCGCGAGCCGTATCCGCCGCAAGTTTGCTGCACTACCCGATTGTTTTGACCAAGGACATTCCAGTCATGTTCGACCCGCGCGAAAAAATCGCTCTGTTCATCGATGGCGCAAACCTGTACGCGACCTCCAGATCGCTCGGTTTCGATATCGACTACCGCAAACTCCTCTCATCGTTCCAGAAGCGCGGCTATCTGCTTCGCGCCTATTATTACACCGCGCTGGTCGAGGACCAGGAATACTCTTCGATCCGCCCCCTGATCGACTGGCTGGACTACAACGGCTACAAGGTCGTGACCAAGCCGGCCAAGGAGTTCACCGACTCGACCGGGCGCCGCAAGATCAAGGGCAACATGGATATCGAACTGACCATCGATGCCATGGAACTCGCCGATTATGTCGACCACTACGTGATCTTTTCCGGCGACGGCGATTTCCGCACGCTGGTCGAGGCGCTGCAACGGCGCGGCCGCAAGGTGAGCATCGTCTCGACCATGGCCTCGCAGCCGCCTATGATCTCCGACGATCTGCGCCGGCAGGCGGACCACTTCATCGACCTGATGACGCTGAAGAGCGAAGTCGGGCGCGATCCCTCCGAGCGGCCGGTCCGGCGTACCGAGCCTGCGGCCGCCGAGGACGAATACTGACAGGATCGGCGGTGAACGCCGAGCCGTCGCGCGACTGTCCTCTCTGTCCGCGCCTGCATGATTTCATCGGCCAATGGCGCGCACGCGAGCCCCACTGGTTCAATGCGCCCGTCCCGACCTTCTTGCCGCCGGAAGGCGAGGATGCTGTTCGTCTGCTCATCGTCGGGCTGGCGCCCGGGTTGCGCGGCGCGAATCGCACCGGCCGGCCGTTCACCGGCGACTATGCCGGCGACCTTCTTTATCGCACGCTGATCCGTTTCGGACTGGCGCGGGGCGTCTATCAGGCGCGTCCCGACGACGGGCTGGAACTGGTTGGTACGGCGATCGTCAATGCCGTGCGCTGCGTGCCGCCAGAGAACAAGCCGACGCCGGCGGAAATCAACACCTGCCGCCAATTCCTGTCACCGGCCCTCGCCCGCTTCCCGAATCTGCAAGCCGTACTGTCGCTCGGCGCCATCGCCCACCAATCCACGGTGCGCGCATTCGGCGGACGGGTCGCCGCCTTTCCGTTCAAGCATGGCGCATCAGTCGAGATCGGCGGGGTAAAACTGTTCTCCAGTTACCATTGCTCGCGCTACAACACGAACACCGGCGTGCTGACCGAAGACATGTTCGTCAGCGTGTTCGAACGGATCGCAGAGCATATCCGGGCGTTGGATTGAGGCTGTGCCGGCGACCACGCCGGATCCCAGGCCCCTGATTGCAGACCAAGTCGATGCTTGAACGCAGACCCGTCTCAGGCGCCGCGCGCCGCGGAAGCAATTTGCACCGGCTTTCTCGACTTGCCCCCACCGGGAACCACGACAATGCGCGTGACCTTGCCCTTCTTGAAGGCCGTCAAGAAACGATTGTAGTCCTTGAATGCGACGCAGCCATGCGACTCCGCCCGGCCGCCTCGCAGAAGGTAGGAATGCGCCAGAATCCCGTCGCGGTTGTGCGCCACCTTTCCGTTCGCGGGCAACATCCGCACCGCCTCCACGCCGTGGAAACGCTTCTCGCGCATGACGAGGTTGTAGGTGCCGGGCGGCGTCGCCCCTTTCATCTTGACATGAACATAGCGCGGATCGTCGGCCATGGCTCCGATGCCGGAATGCGCTTCAAGCCTCGAACCGTCCGGCATGTAGACGACCTTGGCGCTGATGTCGTAGACGGCCGTGCCGCCGCCGGCCTTGGGCGTGCCACGAAAACTCTTGAAGATGCCGCCGCCGCGCTCCTTGTCGGGAGCGTCGGGCTTGGCGAAGGCGAACATCGACGGCGCGCCGCGCTGAGACTGCGTCGCCCTGCGTTCTTCGTCATCGCCGCCGCGGGCGTCGCCGACGCGCTTCTTGTCGGAACGACGATCGTCGTCCTTGTTCTTGCCGTCGACGGATCGCTTGACGTCAGCGGGACGCCGATTGTCGTCCGAGCGGCTGGTGTCATCGGGGCGTCTCGAATCGTCGGACCGATTGCCCGAGTCGGCCTTCGGGCGCCGCAGCGGCAGCGGCGTCGCATCCGGCGTGTCCTCGTAGCCCGGCAAGGCGGCGCTGTCCTCGCTGTCGTCTTCAGGCGGGCTCTGCAGGACGAGGCCGTTGTTCTCCAGTACGCTGGCGTCCGACAACGCACCGCTCGCAGCGAATGGCGACGGGTCGGCATAGGCCAGGAGTACCGGGGAATCCGGCTGGACCTCGTCCGCTCCACCGCGCGCGAATCGCTCCAGCACGGGGACGGCCTGGCTCGGCAAGCGGGCGAAGCGCTCCTCGGTGGCCTTAGGCAAGGAAGCGTCCCGCGCCGATGGCGACAGCTTCGCAACCCTGGCCTTGGTCGTTTCCGGCGCCTTGGCGACGAGCCCGGCCCGGGCGAATGCCGCGGCCATCTTTTGCGGCGTCAACGCCGCGCCGGCGACAACCTGATCGAAGCCGCCAGCACGCTTTCTGGGCGCTTCGGCGGAAATTGGCGCGAGCGCGGTGGTCGCAAGGCGCGCGCTTTTCCCGGAAGGGCCGGCATCCGGCATGAGCGAGGCGCGCGCCTGCCGAAGCATGGTTTCCCGTTTGATGGGATCGAGCGAAGCGACCTCCGTCGGCTTGGCGAGCCCCTGCGGCATGAGGTTCGGCGAGGAGGCGAAGGACGACCCGATGGAACTGACACCGGCCAGAACCGTTACCGACCACAATGCCAGTGCTGCGCCTGCACATGGAAGCGCAATCCAGCGAACCATTCGGTTCGGGAGCATGCCCTTCGGACGCAGTCCCTCGGCGTCGCCGCGGAAACGGATTTGTTTACTCACGAACGCCATTACGCACCCGTCTTCTTTGAGCCGGCTTCGCGGCAACAGGCCGCGTAGCCGTTATGATCATCAGTCCGAGGAGTGATCCCCCGGCGCGCCATCGGCACACCTTGCCTGTCGCTCATCGACTCAAAAGATGGACAATGATGGTTAACCAATCCCTTTTCCCAAACACCTTTTCCATGCGGGGCGCATCACAACGATGGCCCACAAACCCCCGGCACCTACAAGAACCCCTTTTCGAATCGATTTGCTGGCCGGTTTTGCCGGGCATGTCAAGCAAACGTGAACGTCGGCGGCCACGAAAAATCATCACGCACCCGCGACGAAAGCGCACGCGCATCAAGCGAAATCGCGGCGAAAATCGTCTGTGTGAAAAACCGGAGAGGCCGAATCAGCAGCACCGGCCGACAGCGCGATGGCCCAAGACGCCGCAGTTCGTCAGCCGCGCTCCTTCAGCAGCCGGCCCTTTTCGCGCGACCAGTCGCGCGCCTTCTCGGTCTCGCGTTTGTCGTGCAATTTCTTGCCGCGCGCCACGCCAAGCAGCAGCTTTGCGCGGCCCCGGTCGTTGAAGTAGATTTTCAGCGGCACCATGGTCATGCCGTCGCGCTCGACGCTCTGCGTCAGCCGCGACATCTGGCGCTTGTTCAAGAGCAGCTTTCGGCGCCGGCGCGGCTCGTGGTTGAACCGGTTGGCCTGAAGGTATTCGGGCAGGTAGGAATTGATCAGCCAGATCTCGCCGCCTTCGTTGGAAGCGTAGGAATCCTGGATGTTCGCCTGCCCCTGGCGCAGCGACTTCACCTCGGTGCCCGTCAGCACAAGACCGGCCTCGACCGTGTCGAGGATCTCGTAGGAGAAACGCGCCTTGCGGTTTTCGGCGACGGTCTTGTTGTTGGGATCGGCTTTTCGGACTTGATTCATCGTGCCATCAAATGATGCGCGGCCTTCAATTGATCAAGCCGGCATGCTTCATCGCCGTCTCGATCTTTTCGGCGGTGCCCTCTTCCACCGTGGTCAGCGGCGAACGCACGACGTTTTCCACCTTGCCCAATCGCGAGAGCGCGTATTTCGCGCCGGCAAGGCCGGGCTCGAGAAAGATCGCCTTGTGCAGCGGCATCAGGCGGTCCTGCAGTTCCAGCGCCCGGTCCTTGTCGTTGGCGAGCGTCGCCTCCTGGAACTCCGAACATAGGCGCGGCGCGACGTTGGACGTGACCGAGATGCAGCCGACGCCGCCATGGGCGTTGAAGCCGAGCGCTGAGGCATCCTCGCCGGAGAGCTGGATGAAATCCTTGCCGCAGGTCAGCCGCTGTTCGGAGACGCGCTCGACCTTTCCGGTCGCGTCCTTGACGCCGGTGATATTCTTGAAGTCGTGGGCAAGCCTGCCCATCGTCTCCGGCGTCATGTCGATCACCGAACGCGGCGGGATGTTGTAGATGATGACCGGCAGTTTCGTCGCCTTGGCGACGGTGGCGAAATGCAGATAGAGACCGCGCTGCGTCGGCTTGTTGTAATAGGGCGTGACCACCAGCACCGCGTCCGCCCCGGCCTTTTCCGCGTATTGGACGAGGCCGACCGCCTCCTCGGTGTTGTTCGATCCGGCGCCGGCTACCACCGGCACACGGCCCTTCGCCGCCTCGACGCAAGCCTTCACCACCTGGCGATGCTCGTCATGCGACAGCGTCGGCGACTCGCCGGTCGTACCGACCGGCACGAGGCCCTTCGTGCCTTCCGCGATCTGCCATTCGACCAGGTCGCGGAACGTTTTCTCGGCCAGCGCCCCGTTCTTGTCGAACGGCGTCACGAGCGCGGTCAACGAACCTCTCAACATCTGGTCATTCTCCTCCGCAACCTGCCGGCTGCATTGCATTTTTCGATTGCGCCGCCTTCTAGAGGAAAGCGGGGCCGCGCACCATAGTCTTGACATGGTGCTGCCGCAAGGATCGGGTGTTGGGACAATCCGAAGGGTTGTTCCAATTTTCCGTTTACAAGCCGTTCACCATCAACACCTAGCATGCCAACACCCGCTCCTCTTTGTACTGGACCAGGACAGGGAAGCCTTATGGGCAGACGCACCCCATGGCATCGCCGGTCGATGTTGCTGGCCGCCGCCGTGGTCGCCCTGCCGGTCATCGCGGTCGCCGCCACGCTCGACGGCCAGACCACGGCCGGCATCCCGATCGCGGTCATCGGCAAGGGCGACCGCATCGGGGGCAACACCAGCGCCCAGTTGAAGGCCGGGCTGGATGCGCTTTCATCCGGCGACGTGCTCGCGGCAAGGGTCATCCGCGACAGCCTGCCCGCTTCCTCGCTCGACTGCCATATCCTCGCCTGGGCCATCGCGCTGAAGGGGGGAAAGCTCGTGCCCAGCGCCGACATAGCGGCGGCTGCCGAGACGCTGCGCAGTTGGCCCGGCGCCGAGGCTTTTCGCCGCAACAGCGAACGGGCGTTGTTGCGCGAAGCACCAGCGCCGCAGATCGTTGTCAAGGCATTCGGTGGAACGCCGCCACGGACAGCGGAGGGCGCCATCATCCTCGCCCGGTCCTACATCGCCCTCGGAGACGTGGATGCAGCCCGGGCCATGCTGTCACCGTTCTGGCGCGGCGAAAAGCTCGACGCCGATGACGAAATCGCCATCATCAAGGAATTCGGCACCATCATTCCTGCCGAAGACCATCGCATCCGCATGGAACGCATGCTTTATGCCGACCGCGCGAATTCGGCCAAGCGCGTCGCCGGCCTGGCCGGCGCCAGGCCGCTTTTCGATGCGTGGGCCGCGGCCGCCAAGGGGGACCGCACGGCCGCCAAGCTGCTCGATGCGGTGCCAGCCGCGCAGCGTGGCGCTGGCTATCTCTTCGCCAAGGCAAAATATCTGCGGCGCACCGACAAATTCGCCGAGGCGGCTGCCGTGATGTTGAAGGCGCCGAAGGATCGCGCCGACCTGATCGACCCCGATGCCTGGTGGATCGAGCGGCGCACGCTGTCGCGTGAACTGGTCGATATGGGCGACATGAAGACCGCCTATCGTATCGCCGCCGCGCATTCGACCGAAAGCGCCGTCAACCAGGCCGACGCGGAGTTTCATGCCGGCTGGTACGCGTTTCGTGGCCTGGGTGACGCCAAAACGGGTGCGCTGCATTTCGCGCGCATTGCCGAGGTCTCGGACGGGCCGATCTCGCTGTCACGCGCCTATTACTGGTTGGGACGGGCCGCCGAAGCCGGCGGGCCAGGCAGTGCTAAGGCGTATTACGAACGGGCCGCCGGCTATGGCACGAGTTTCTATGGCCAGCTTGCCGCGGAAAAAATCGGGCGTGCCGCAATCAACGTCGCGTCTCCTACGCCGAGCGATAGCGACCGCCGCAACTTCGCGCATCGTGAGGCCGTCCAGGCCATCAAGCGGCTGGAGACCGCGGGCTATGCCAATCTCGCCGACACGCTCTATCGCGACCTCGCCGGTCAATTGACCAGTCCGGGCGAACTGGCGTTGCTCGCGGCGATGGCGGAAGATCGCGGCGACCATTATCTCGGCCTCAAGGTCGGCAAGATCGCCGCGGCGCGTGGCCTCGACATCGGCGCCCTGTCGCACCCGGTCGGCGCGATCCCGTCCTCGGCCAATATTTCCGGCTCGGGCAAGGCGCTGGCCTATGCAATTGCCCGGCAGGAAAGCGAGTTCAACGTCGGCGCCGTCTCCGGCGCCGGCGCGCGCGGCCTGCTGCAATTGATGCCGAATACCGCGAAGGACGTTGCCAAAAAGGCCGGCCTCGCCTTCTCGTCGCAGAAACTGACTACCGACGCCGGCTACAATGCAACGCTCGGCGCAGCCTTCCTCGGCGAGCAACTCGGAAAATTCAGCGGCTCCTATGTGCTCACCTTCGCCGGCTACAATGCCGGGCCGGGCCGCGCGCGGGACTGGGTGGCGCGCTACGGCGACCCGCGCGGCAAGGACCTCGATACGGTCGTCGACTGGATCGAGCGCATCCCCTTCGCCGAGACGCGCAGCTACGTCCAGCGCGTGATGGAGAACTACCAGGTCTACAAGATGCGGCTGACCGGATCGTTCGACATCGCCCATGACCTCGTGAATGGCCGCTGATCCATCTCGCATTACACGCCGATTCGGCCCAGCGCTTTCGCGACGGTTTGACCCGGATCACACCGGCCTGTAGCTAATCCAACCGACGAGGCTGGAGACAGGGCATGACGGGTACCGACGGTTTCACGGACTTCTTTTATCCTTCCAAGGACGGATTGCGGCTGCATGCGCGGATCTATGGCCATAGCAACGAAGCCCGGACGCCTGTGGTCTGCCTTCCCGGCTTGACAAGGAATGTCCGGGATTTTCATGAGTTTGCACTGTTTCTCTCAACCCATCCTGAAACACCGCGCAAGGTTGTGGCCTTCGACTATCGCGGACGCGGTGCCTCCGCTTACGACCCCGAGTGGAAGAACTACAACATCGTCACGGAAGCGGACGACGTTCTTGCCGGCCTCGATACGCTCGGCATTCCGCGGGCTGCCTTCATCGGCACGTCGCGCGGCGGGCTGATCATCCACATGCTGGCCGTAATGCGGCTGTCCCTGTTGAAAGCTGCCATCTTCAACGACATCGGGCCGGTCGTCGAGGCGGCCGGCCTTGCGCATATCCGCTCCTATCTCGAAAGCCCCGTGCAGGCCGCGACATTCGCTGAAGTCGAACAAGCGCAGCGCGAGATCCACGGCGCCGATTTCCCTGCGCTTGTGGATGAGGATTGGGTGCGCATGGTAAAGGCCATCTACCGCGACGATAACGGACGGCCTGTTGCCGATTACGATCCCGCGCTGATCAATACAGTGGTGACGCTGGATCTCCGCCAAGCCCTGCCGGCCCTATGGGATCAGTTCGATGCGCTGAACACTATCCCGGTCATGGTGATTCGCGGCGAGAACACGCGACTTCTGTCCACCGAGACGGTCGCGGAGATGAACCGGCGCCATCCGGGCATGGAAGTGATCAGCATCGCCGGGCAAGGGCATCCGCCGATGCTGGAGACCCGCGACCTGCGGGAGCGAATAGCGCGGTTCCTTGGGCAGTTGGAAAAGTCGCCCGACCGATAGCCCCTATCGACTCTTTTTCATCACGAGCACACTTCACGACAATAACGCCTGTCGCCACCTTCAATCCGGCGTGGCCGTTCGAACCTTCCGCAACGAAAAAACCCGGCGGTTGCCCGCCGGGTTTCCTATTGACCGTTGAGGGTCGATCAGAACGTACGCTGGAAGCGCAGGTTGAAGCCCCAGCTATCGTCGGTGTCTTCCTCGGTCTCGCCCTTGCTGTTCTTGTCGGGGCTGTAATAGACGACTTCCGGCGTGATCGTGAAGCCCGGAACCAGATCGTAGGCCACGTTGGCGGCAACCGAGAAGTTCTCGCCGTCGTCATAGCCAACTTCGGCGTTGAACGTCGCCTTCTCGTTGAACTTGATCGCCGTGCCGCCCCAGACGGCCCAGTCGCCAGCCCACTGCGCGTAGTAGTTCTCGTTGTCGAACCCGGCCGAGTCCCAGGCGCCCATCACGAACACCGAAGCGGTGTCGGTGATGTTGACGTCCAAGCGGCCCTTGACCGCGACTTCGTTCTGCCAGCTGTCATAACCGGCGACGAGGCCGATCTTGCCCCAGCCCTGCGTGAACGACAGACCGCCGACCACGAACGGAGCGTAGTCCTGAGTGATGCCGCCAAGCGCCTGGCCATCGGCCCGGACGTCCGAGCTATAGGCGATATCGCTCTGGTCGCCCTGTTCGATCGCGACGCCCGCCGAGAAGCCGTTCGCGCCGGTGTAGGTGTAGGCGATCTGCAGCGTGCCGAACGGACCGTAGGGGACGATACCGTCGTTCATGACGCCCGACGAATAGTCGGTGAAGGTCGAGAAGTAGGAGTCCGTCTTGCCGATGCGGAAGCCGCCGAGCTCGATATAGGCATGCTCGATGCTCATGCCGTCGCTCATGTCATAGCTGTTCGTGTCGTTGCCGGACACCTGGTAGTTGAAGTTGATGGCGGCATAGGAACGCAGCGTGCCGTATTCGGTCTCGCTGCGGGCGTCGGCGCGCAGCTGGAAGCGGACGCGGTTGTTGTAGGTCTCGTCGCCGGCGGCGCTGCGGACGCCATCGTGCGGATCGTCGAGGTAGTCGGAGCCATAATAATCGCCGCCGCGAATGTCGACGCGGACATAACCGCCGATCTTCAGGCAGGTCTCGGTGCCGGGCAGGTAGAAGAAGCCCGAACCATAGACGTCGCAGACCCGCACATATTCGACGGGTTCCGGCTCGGCAACCACGACCGCATCGGCCGCGCGCGCGCCGCTAACTGCGACCAGGGCCGCAGCGGAGCCAAGAAGAAGGCTCTTGATGTTCATTTTCTGACCTCCAGTCAAAAGTTGATAAAAGGGTCTGGGCCTATGTTTGCTGAAGGACAGCGTTCCCTGTCCCATCCCCGAAGTCGAAAAAGACACGATAGCTCGCCCCTCTCTCTGGTTTGAAGATTGCGCATCGCCTCCGTCCGTTCAACCGCGATCGTCGGGACCTCGATACCGCGACGCCGCTATCGTCTGGCCCTGTGACACAAAAGACACGATTTGATAGCCCCTCTAAACGCCTGGTTAACCATCAGGCCCCGGAACATGCGTGGATACAGAGCCGACTTCCGCCCACGGGTTCGAATCAAAGCGCTACCGGACCGACGTCCAACCGAGACACGAATCTCTCCCTTTGGAACGCCGGCATCTTTTTCCCCGCAGCTTTTAGGTGAAGAGTTCCGACGCCCGCCGAGAAACCGCTTGATCACGGGGGTCGCTCGGGCTAGTGGGGCGGCACGGAGAGGTGGCCGAGTGGTCGAAGGCGCGCCCCTGCTAAGGGCGTAGAGGTGAAAGCTTCTCGAGGGTTCGAATCCCTTCCTCTCCGCCAGCCATCCAAATAAAGTCTATGACTTGATCTATAGTTCACACTTTATCAGCCCTGGCCGCGAAGGAAAGTAACTCAGCTTGGCTGGATAAGGTAAGGCTCGTGATACGTCTTACCATTGCACTGCAGCATGAAAATGCGGCTATTATGATTTAGTTAGTGCCAGCTTCCTATTTGCCTGACGACACCGAAGTTATCACACCTCGCAAGATCCTTCGCCTCAGAACAGCGGGTTCCGATCGCGTCGGCGCGTGCGTAAGGAGCTTCGTCCTCGGCAACGGCGTCAGCGCCGAATAGCTCAACACAACCTCATTGAAGGCAAGCCATGCGATCGACCTGACCGGCAATGATTTCGTTCAACTCGTGCACGGCAATGCAGGTGGAACCCAGGATCGACCGTCGAAGCCAATCGTCGGAAACTCGCATGCGACCGGGAAAGGGAGAGCCCGACACCCGCGCTTCCAAAATGGTGACAGCAAAAGGTCGCTTCCCGTAACCGCGGCTTCCGCCTGTGGGCTTCGGCACCAGGGGGGTTTGCGGACGTTTCGTTCGATATGCTAATATTATCCGATGGCGGCGAGGAGGCGCGGACTTGCACCGCTTCTGGAAATTGTTTGGGTATCCGAAGGCAGCGCGTGCAGGCATCCGCCTAGGGCAGCGGCAGTCGAACCCGTCATCGGATGCCGAAATACATCTTGCCGGCTTTCTTAAGCATACCGCTGAGCTGATATCTTTCTACGATGACGAACTGCGACTGACGCAATATGCTTCGAGTCTGCAGCACATCCACAACGGCACCATGGTCCCAGGTGCGAGCGTCGGGGATATCTATCCCGCTTTGGCTGAAGGAGATCCAAGAGACGCACTTGGACGTGTCCTGCGCGACGGTTTGCCGACGACCGTCGAGCTTCAGATGCCAAGGCAGAAATCGAAGAAGGCGCTCGTTTTTCGGACGCCGGACGGTCTGGGCATCATCGAATCGGCGGACACACAATCCGTCATCGTCGAGGAAGCCGAGCACGAAAAACTTTTGCACCTCGCCACGCACGATGTGCTGACAGGTCTTCAGAACAGACGCCAGTTCAGCGAGCGGCTGAACGAGGTGCTGTCGGAGACCGACGGCGTCAGGGAACGCTCGGCGCTGCTGCAGATCGATCTCGACGATTTCAAATCCGTCAACGACACCCTCGGCCACAGCACCGGAGATACGTTGCTGCAGCTCGCTGCGAACAGGATCAGGAGCGCTCTGCGGGACGGCGATTCGGCCTATCGTTATGCGGGCGACGAGTTCGCGGTGATCCAGAGCGGCAAGCAGCAACCGGCGGAAGCCGAAGGGCTTGCGCAGGCGCTGGTTGACGAGTTCAAGGCGCCATTTATCATCAACGACATCCCGCTTTTCGTAGGCGCGAGCATCGGCATCGCCTTCGGTCCGCAGCATGGCGCGGAAAGCGAGGAACTGATGAAGGCCGCGGATATCGCGCTCTATGCGGCAAAGCGCGATGGCCGCGGCTGCGCGCGGGTTTTCAACCGCTCCATGATGATGCTGCTGGAACAGCGCGAGAATCTGAGGCGAAGTCTTCGCGTCGCGCTGGAGCGGCATGAACTCTACCTCGAATACCAGCCGCTTATCCGCCCGCCATCGACGATCGTCGGGTTCGAGGCCCTTCTGCGCTGGCACCATCCCGAAATCGGCCTGATCCCTCCGAACGTCTTCATCCCCATGGCCGAGAACGACGGCCTGATGGAAGAAATCGGCCGCTGGGTGCTCGAGGAAGCCTGCCGCGAGGCCATGACCTGGCCTGCCTCGCTGAACATCGCCGTCAATCTTTCGCCGGCGCAATTTCTCAGCGGCTCGCTCACCGACACCGTCGCTCAGATCCTGGATTCCGTCGGCATGCGGGCCGATCGGCTCGAACTTGAGATAACCGAATCGGTCCTGCTCGAGCAGACGGTCGACAATCTCGACACGCTGAACACACTGAACGTGCTCGGCATCAAGATTTCCCTCGACGATTTCGGCACGCATTACTCGTCGCTGGGATATCTGAAGAACTTCCCTTTCGACACGCTCAAGATCGACCGCTACTTCATCGAAGACCTGTTGACTGATCGAAAAAGCCAGACAATCGTCCGTTCCATCCTGAGTCTGGCGCACGGCCTGGGCATGAGCGTCACAGCGGAAGGGGTCGAGACAGTGGCGCAGTCGCGGTGGCTGGTCGACGAAGGCTGCGATACCCTCCAGGGCAACTTCCTGGGACAGTCGATGAGCGCTGACGCGGTGCAGGATTTCATGGCCCGACCGCAGATGGTGTTACCAAGGCTGGAACAGCAGGGCCGAGGGTAATTTATATGGATTTCCGCTGGCGAACAGGCTTACCATCCGCGCGCGCTTTGCCGAATATCAATTTGCTGTCGTGAATAGACATTCGCAGCATTTCGCCGAATACGATCTGAATCCGAGGAAGCCAAATGCCAACGAAAGCTGCGCGGGATGACATTGCCGATCACGACTTCCGCGCAATGATCCAGATCGACATGCAGATCGCTTCCTTTCATTCCAACTGGACCCATTGCGACTACATAGCGACGTACCTCGCGCGCACCATCAGTCACAACCGGCCCGACTCGGTTCTGTTTTCCAATCTCTTTTCTTCCGCGCTGAACGAGTTGCTGGAGCTCACCTTCCGCACCCGTCACGTCGGCGGCGCCCTCGCCTGCAAGATCTCGCGCCGTGGCGAAACCGACAGGGTGGAACTGACGTTTGCCTGCGGCGAGGAAGAGCGCCAGTTCTTCGAGGAGGCCGTCTCGCGGATCCAGCAGGACGATCGGCCCGGCAGGTATCTGAACTCGCTGTCGGGCGATATCGCCCCCAGCCGCGACATGATGCTGCTCGAACTGGCCGTCAACTATCGCGCAGCCATCAGGCTGCAGGAAGCCGGCGACGACACCATCACTCTGGTCGTCGATCTCCCGCTCGGAGGCATGACACATTGAGCGCGACCACCTTCGGCTCACTGGCGCGATTCAAGGCGCATTTCGACCTGAGCAATCAGGAATTCTCGATCTCGGGCTCCGTGCGGCCCCAGACGATCGACGAGCTCGCGCCAAGCCTGTCCCTGTTGAAAGAGTCCATCGACCGGGTGCGCGGTGTGCTTTACGTGAACGTCAGGCGGCTTGCGCAGATGAACAACATCGCGTTCCACGCCTTTTCGCGGGTGATCATCGACACTTCCCGGATCCGGCCCGATCTCAGATTTGTCATCGTGACCTCGAGCGTGGTCGGCTGGACGACGCGCAAGTTCGCACGTCTCGGTCATATCGAGCCGAACATCGTCGTCGAAGAGTACGACACGGAATTCTACCCCGGACAAACCTTCCTCGAAGAAGGCGGGTTCATTCCGGTCCTGCGCACGCAGACCAAGATGACCTGGCGCCACGAGCGCGCCATCCTCCCACGCCACGGCATGCGCGCGGGTATCATCATGGCTGACATCTGCTGCGGCATTGGCGATTTCGCACTGCTCGTGCAGAAGGAATTCCAGCCTTCTCGAATCGTCGCGCTCGACCATTCCAAGTCGAGCCTCGCCTATGCGCGCCGCGTGGCCCAGGAGTTCGACGTAAAGGGCGTCGAATACACCTATGGCGATGCCTCCGAGATGCTGCTGGAGGACGACCAGTTCGACCTCGTGACCTGTCGGCACTCGCTGCAGATATTCGACCGGCCGGCCCTGATCCTGAAGGAGATGTACCGTATTTGCAAACCTGGCGGGCGCGTGTACGTCACCAACGAGAAAATCTCGCAATGCCTGGGCGAACCGCGCGGCGAATCAATCGAATGGACTTATGACGAGCTTGCCAAGTTGTTTGCCCATTTCAAAATGGACCTGGAATTTGGCCCCAAAAGCCGCCATTACCTGATGGATGCTGGTTTCGATGATGTTCGCGCCGAATCCTTCATGGTGACCAATCTCGACGGCGATCCGCAGGATTTTGCAGACGTTATCCAGGCCTGGGAGGATACTTTTGCCGGAGAGATGTCCGGCAAGCGCGGCGACAGCCCTGAATTCATCGAGCGGTTCCGCAAGGGCTTTCAGGATCATATCTTTGCAGCGCTTCACCCCAAGGGATATGCTGGCTGGCCGGTCTGGGTCGCATCGGGGCGCAAACCCCTATGAGCCCAGTGGAAGAAGCCACATCGCGCTTCGGGCTTCGTTCGTTCCGAGCGAAGTTCCTGCTGGTTGTCGGCAGTGCGGTGCTGTTCGACCTGCTGGTCAGCGGCGGCCTGGCGCTATGGAACGTGAATCGGCTGTCGCGGGACGCGACGGAGCAGGTGGGGCTCGGCCTGACCAAGGCGACCAGCGAATATCTTCAGAACTATATCGCCACCACCGCCGAAAGAACCGACCTGCTGATCGACCAGGTCCACACCGAAATGGACATTCTCGCCGGATCGACGCAGGCGCTCATCGATCATCCCGAGGTTCAGGCAGCATTGGGCGAGGCAATCGAACGCGATCCCTCGTTCTCCACTCCGCTCACATACAATCCGGCCGGCGACTGGTGGCAGAACGAACCTGGAGAGGCTTCTGTTGTTACCGTGTGGGGCTATCTGCTCAATGCGACCAGAAATCTGCCTCCCAACGTTGCGGCCATCGTCAGTGACAGCACGGCCTTCAACATTTTTGGCCCTGCCGTTCAGAACAGCGGCACGCGCAAGCTGCAGGTCTACTTCCTCGGGCCGAAAAGCGCTCCGATCCTGCGCTTGACCCCCTACACCAATCAGGGCGTCACGTTCGATCGCGTCTACCCCGGTCACAATAAAACGAACTGGTGGGATTTCTTCTTTCCCCAGCTTTACGAGGATTGGCAGGGCTGGCTCAAGGACCCTTCGAGCAAGCCGGTCGACGACGAGATCACCACGCTCTCGCCCTACATGGACGGTGTCACCGGCAAGATAATCGTCAGTTTCATGCGTCCCGTGTGGACCAGAGACCGAAAGGACCTGGCCGGCGTCATCGGCGCCGACCTGACGCTCGACCAGGTGGCCGATATCGTCCAGAGCGTGAAGATCGCGGACACCGGCTTCGCCTTTCTTGCAATGTCGAACGGCAATGTTCTCGCCGTCACGCCGGCCGGCGAGAAGACGCTCGGCATCGGCAACACCAGCCCATCCGTATTCGACCGGTCCCTGCGCAAGAGCAGCCAGGCGGCTATCGCTTCGCTTCCTCTCGACCAGGCCAATGATGGCGCAATCCAGACTATCACGCTCGACTATGAGGGCGAAAAGCACAACTACATTGTTGTTCTAAAGCAGCTCAAACCGACGAACATGTGGAGTGCCGGGCCGATTACGAAGGAAACGATGACAGTCGGCATCGTGGTGCCTGAGCGAGAGATCTATGCCACTCTCATCGCTACCCAGAACAGCATCTCGCAGGCAACAAACCGCATCCTGCTCTACCAACTGGCAGCGATCTGCGTTGCGCTGCTGATCGTCTTCGCCGCGGTGTTCGGCCTGTCCAAGCGCATAACCGCCGGCCTCAGCGCCCTGGCTTCCGCCGCGCGTAGGCTGCAGTCCAAGGACTATTCCGTCCGGGTCGACATCCCCACGAAGGACGAGGTCGGCGAGGTTGGCGTGGCCTTCAACAAGATGGCGGAGGAAATCAGCTTTCACACGGAAAACCTGGAGCAAATGGTCGAGGACCGGACCCAGGATCTTGAGGACGCCAATAAGAAGATCTCGACCCTCAACGAGAAGCTGCGGAGCGAGAACATCCGGCTCGGGGCGGAACTCGATGTTGCACGTCACATCCAGATGATGGTGCTGCCCAAGGCCCGCGAACTCGCAGCCATTCCTGGTGTCGAGATCGCCGCCTATATGCGCCCGGCCGACGAGGTGGGGGGCGACTATTACGACGTGCTGCAGCAGGATGGTGGAAGGCTGAAGATCGGCATCGGCGACGTCACCGGGCACGGCCTTGAAAGCGGCGTGCTGATGCTGATGGTTCAGTCCGTGGCCCGCGCCTTGCAGGAAACCGGCGAGGAAGACCCATTGCAGTTCCTCGAACGGCTCAATCGCGCAATCTTCAAGAATCTCGAGCGCACAAACTCCGACAAGCACCTCTCATTAGCCTTCCTCGATTATGAGGATGAACAACTGACCCTCTCGGGACAGCATGAAGAGGTGCTGGTCATGCGCGAAGGCGGCGACGTGGAACGCATCGACACGATCGATCTCGGCCTGCCCATCGGGCTTGAGCAGGACATTTCGCCCTTTGTCGCAACCCGCAATATCCCCTTTGCCAGCGGCGACGTCGTCGTCCTTCACACCGACGGCGTGACCGAGGCCGAGAATCCGCGCGGCGAGTTGTTCGGGCTGGATCGCCTCTGCGAAAGCGCCCGCCAGCGCTACGGCGCCAGCGCCGAGGAGATGAAGACAGGGATCGTGGAAGACTTGATGGCACACATCGGCACCCGCAAAATTCACGACGACATCACGCTCGTCGTCATGAGACACAGGTGAGCAATGGCCACTCTGTTTGGACCCGCGGATATTGCAATCGGAATGAAGGACAGCGTCAGCCGCGTGCGGCTGTTCGACGGACCGCTGGACTTGAGGTGGCATCACTGCGCGACGACGTCGGATTTCATCGCCGATCTCTTCTCCCTGCCCTTTCATGCGTCGCGCAACGACTACCGGGAGGTTCGTCACAACATCGGCTACCTCGTCAACGAACTCATCGAGAACGCGGTGAAGTTCCGCGAGCCCGGCGAGATCATGGTCGAGGCGTCGATGGATACAGAGAACTTCAAGGTCAAAGTATCGAACGTCGTTGCCGACGCCACCGCCGCGACTTTTCAGGAACTGCTTTCGGAGATAACGATCGGCGATCCCGGCGATATGCTGATCAGCCGCATCGAGGCCAATGCCGCGGACCCGGATGACACCGGATCGGGTCTGGGCCTGCTGACACTGATGAGCGACTACGGCGTACGTCTTGCCTGGATATTCAGCCCCGTGGATGAGGGCGACCGAGTCCATCTCGAGACATTCGCTACCATCTCGATTTCACAGTCTCACTAAGCCTGTGGAGATTCCGGCCGGGGCGAGCCGAATTGGTGGTGTTCGAGAGCCGAAGCGCAGTGTACATCCCCGTACATCAGCGTCGGAAGCGTGGAGAGGCGTCATTGGTGGGCATCCTCGCTTGAGTATCAAAAGCTGAAGGTCGTACGAGCGCATTCAGGAAAGAACGAAGCCGCACATGGAAATCAAAACGGACGACTACCGTGTCTGGACCGAGGGCAACGATGTCCATTTCGACGGATCCATGCGCCTCTCCGGCACGGAGGCCTACGCGCCGATCATGGCGCTGATGACCCGCATCCTGGCGTCCAAGCCGCCCTCCATGACGCTCGACCTGACCGACCTGGAATTCCTGAACTCCTCGGGCATCAATCTGCTGGCAAAATTCACCATCGAGGTCCGCAAACAGTCCGACGTGAGGCTCGTCGTGCGGGGGAGCTCGGAAATTCCGTGGCAGACCAAGTCCCTGCCGAATTTGAAGAAACTCCATCCGGCGGTGTCGCTGGAGATCGACTGACCGCGCGGTCGAACACCTGCCTCCCAGATCGCCAAGGAAAGGGCCGCACCGACGATCGACGTGATGGCGCTTCCCGCTCTGGCGCTACCTGCGGGAGAGGAAGCGGGATGTCCAATCGAGGACGACGCTCCCCAGCCTGGAAATTCGTTGCGTCGCCAGATGTCAAAGCATGTCGCCATGCGTATAATTTGCAAATTTTATTCGTCTTTTACTTGCGAATATTACGGCGGCAAGCATTGAATCGGATCACGGGGACGGATATGGACGGCGCCGGAGGTCGACATGAAACGCGCCACGATGACCGACGTCGCCCGGCTTGCCGGCGTTTCGCAGGGCACCGTCTCGATCGTGCTCAACGATGTGGCGAACGCGCGCATCGCCAAGGCCACCCGCGAGCGGATCGTCGAGGCGGCGCGCAGCCTGGGTTACTCCAAGGGCCTTCGGCACAGCGCCGGCGCCGCTCCGACCCGCATCATCGGACTGCTCATCGACGAGATCGCCTCTACCCCGTTTTTCCCACCCTTCGTTGAAGGAGCTCAGGCCGAAGCGGACGAAGCCGACTGCGTCATCTCGATGTTCCGGACGCGCCGGGATGCCGCCAGCGAAGCGGTCGCGATCGAGGTGCTGAAGACCCCGCGCCTTGCCGGCATCATCTATGCGACGCTGATCCGGCAGGTCGTAGAATTGCCCAAGAGCCTGCAAGGCATTCCGACCGTGCTGCTCAACTGCTCCAATGCCAAGGCGGGAGAGCTCTCGATCGTTCCGGCCGATGTCGCCGGCGCCTACGCGGCGACGGAAGTTCTTCTGAAAGCAGGTCACCGGCGCGTCGCGCATCTGACGGACCACCCGATGGTGGTTGCCGGCCCGGACCGCGAGGCCGGCTATCGGCAGGCATTGACCAACTGGGACATCGTCATCGACAGGAGCCTGATAAAATCCACCCCCTGGTCGCTCCGTCAGGGCCGCGAGCAAACCCACAGCCTGCTGGCGCTCCCCAATCCGCCGACGGGCATTTTCTGCTTCAATGACCGCATAGCCGCCGGCGCTTACGAAGCCATCAAGGAACGCGGTTTGCGTATCCCTGAGGATGTCTCCGTCGTCGGCTATGACAACGAACTCACCCTTGCCGAGCGCCTGGATCCGCCGCTGACGTCCATGCTGCTGCCCCATGAGGAGATGGGGAGGCAGGCGGTTCAGATGTTGCTTGACTATGAGAATGTGATGGCATCGAACCAGTTACCGCGCCTGCGCAAGGTCGAATGTCCCCTGATCATGCGCTTGTCCGTCGCTCCTCCACCCTCATAGTCTAAAGGGTTGCCCACGTTTGAGAATCGTTGGCTTGGCCGGTTTCCCGTTTGGCATTCTACAAGTGGCCGAGGCTGAAGGAGCGGGCAACGATCGGCAGCCCTGCCTGACTCCGCGCAGCCTCTCATCTTCTTGAACCACCCCTGTGATCACGTTGCGCTGTCGCTGGATGCATTCATCGTCACCATCTTCACAATTGGTTCGGGCAACACCCTGTCGACATTTGTCCGGGGCAAGATGCGTACCGCGCTGGCTCGTCGATCAATGCCATCGCCACCGTCATCCTGGTGATCACCATAGGCTGCGCAGCGCTTGCGCTGAGGATCACGCGTTACCGGGGCTGATCCCTTAAGCGGCTTCCGCCGCCTTGCAGCCGATAAGCCGGCGCAGCGCCTCGACCGCCTTTTCCGTCTCCTCCGCCGACAGCACCTCGGCGTCGAAGAGTTTCATGCTGCGCAGGCCTTCCATCGCCAGAAACAGGATCAGCGCCGTCGATTCCTCGCCGGCGTCCGCCTTCAGCCGGTCGAGCATCTGCCGCTTGAAGACCGTAATCGGCACCATCATTTCCGGATGCTGGACGATGGCGGCGAGTACCCCCGAGGCCGGCGGCGTCTTTCGCGCGCAGTCGACCATCGAGATTTCCAGATAGGCGCGCAGGATATCGGCCGGTCCGCCTGTCAGACAGGGATAGCCCGCCAACTCCTCCTCGAAATGTCGCAGATGATCCTCGACGATCGCCTTCAACAACTCGGCCTTCGAAGGAAAGTGGTACAGCAGCCCGCCCTTTGAAACGCCGGCCCGTGCCGCGACCGCGTCGAGCGAGAGGTTCGCCGGACCCACGTCGCGGGCGATATCGGCCGCCGCCGCCAGAATTTTCGCGCGGGCGGTCGGCCGCGCCGGAACGTCCAGCCGCTGTCTGGTGACCAAATCCATTGGCGTTTCCCTTCCCGCTTTTCCAGCGGGATTGTCAGTTGACATTACCGTCCAGACGGTACAGTAATCCTCGCCGAACTTCAAGCGATCGTCTCTGGCGCCATCGTGCTCTTCGCGACCTTGGACCCAGACGGCCTTCCAATACCGGTAATCCTATGATCCTCCGCTTCATCATCGCGTTCGTCCTGCTTGTGTTCGTCTGCGGCGGCATCGTCGGCTTCAACATGATGCGCGACCAGGGCATCAAGGACTATTTCGCCAACATGCCGCGCCCGACGCTCACGGTGTCCGCCGAGGAGGTGAAGCCGATGACCTGGACGCCCGGCATCGAGGCGCTGGGCACCGTGGCCGCAGCGCAAGGCGTCGACCTCAGCGTCGAGACCACCGGCATCGTCAAGACCATCCTGTTCAAGGCGAACCAGCATGTCGACGACAACCAAGTGCTGGTGCAGCTTGACGACGCCGTGGAGCGCGCCGACCTCGAAGCCCAGAAGGCGACGGCTTCGCTCGGCAAGCTGGCGCTCGACCGCGCCACCGCGCTGCAGAAGCGCGGCGTTGGCTCTGACGTGGCGGCCGACGCGGCGGCGGCCGCCGCCGCGACGGCGACCGCCAATGTCGCAAAGCTGCAGGCCGTGCTCGACCAGAAGCAGTTGCGGGCGCCCTTTGCCGGCACAGTCGGCATTCCGAAGATCGACGTCGGCCAATACCTGCAGCCCGGCACCATCGTCGCAACATTGCAGGACCTCGACACGATGCGCGCCGACTTCACCGTGCCGGAACAGCGGCTTGCCGACCTCAAGATCGGCCAGCCCGTGCGGCTCGGTACCGACCAGGACAAATGGGATTTTTCCGGAAAGGTCACCGGCATCGACCCAAAGGTCGACCCGGCGACGCGCCTCGTGACGGTGCGCGCCGAGGTTTCCAACCCGGACGGAAAACTCAGCCCCGGCCAGTTCGTGCAGGTGCAGGTGCAGCTTCCGGAAGAGAAGGACGTGATCGCGGTCGTGCAGACCGCCGTGGTGACCAGCCTCTATGGCGACTACGTCTACGTCGTTCAGTCGCCGGACGCGAAGAAGGAAGAGCCCAAGCCGGCGGCCGGCGACGAGCCGAAGGTCAGCCAGGCCGAGGAAGAGCCGGTTCCCTCCGGCGCCGCCATGGCTGCCGAGCCGAAGCCTGAACCCGCACAAAATCTCGTGGCCCGGCAGGTATTCGTCAAGCTCGGCCGCCGCGCCGAAGGCCTGGTCGAGATCAAATCCGGGCTCTCAGCCGGCGACATCGTGGTCACCGCCGGCCAGAACCGGCTCTACGGCGGTGTCGCGGTCACCGTCGACAAAACCATCACGCCCGATCAGAAGACGGCCGCGCAATGAGTATTTCCGATCTCTTCATCCGCCGGCCGGTCCTTTCGACCGTTCTGGCCTGCATGATCCTGCTGCTCGGATTCCAGGGCATCTTCAGCCTGTCGATCCGCCAGTATCCAAAGGTCGACGAAACCGTGATCACGGTAACGACCGCCTATCCCGGCGCCAGCGCGGACCTGATCCAGGGCTTCATTTCGGCGCCGATCGCGCGCGCCGTCGCGTCCACCGAGAACATCGACTACGTCACGTCCTCCAGCCGCCAGTCGTCGAGCACGGTGACGGTGCAGATGAAGCTCGGTTCCAATCCGGACGTGGCGCTCACCGAGGTCCTGTCCAAGGTGCAGGGCGTGCGCGGCACCTTGCCGGAAGAGGCCAAGGATCCGGTGATCGTCAAGGGCACCGGCCAGCAGTTCGCGATGATGTACATCTCGATGCAGAATCCGAACATGACGCCGGAACAGCTCACCGAATACATCGAGCGCGTCATCCGGCCGCGCATGTCGACGGTGGAAGGTGTCGCCGACGTTCAAATCTTTGGCGCCGCCGACTATTCGATGCGCGTCTGGATCGATCCGATCCGGCTGGCGGCGCGCGGCGTGACGGCGGCCGACGTGCTGACGGCCATCAACAACTCCAACTTCCTGTCGGCGCCGGGCAATGCCGAGAACGAATATGTCGTCTCCTCGATCACCGTGCGCTCGACGCTGCAGACGCCCGAGGCCTTCGGCGCGCTGCCGCTGCGCTCGACCGACGGCAATGTGGTGCGGCTGCGGGACGTGGCGCGCGTCGAATTGGCTGCGGAAAACACCGATGCGCGGGTGACGTTCAACGGCCAGCCCGGCACCTTTCTGGCCATCTTCCCGACGCCCGCCGCCAATCCGCTGACCACGGCGGCGGCGATCCACAAGATCATCCCAACCATCCAGGATACGTTGCCGCTAGGGATGACGATCCAGATCGTCTACGATTCGACCGAACAGATCGGCGCCTCCATCGACGAGGTGTTCAAGACCATCGGCGAAGCGGTGGCAATCGTCGTGGTGGTCATCCTGTTGTTCCTCGGTTCGTTCCGCTCCGTGCTGATGCCGATCGTCACGATCCCGCTGGCGCTGATCGGCGTCTGTTTCCTGCTCTACACGGTCGGCTACTCCATCAACCTGTTGTCGCTCCTAGCCATGGTTCTGGCGATCGGTCTTGTCGTCGACGACGCCATCGTGGTGGTGGAGAACATCCACCGGCACATGGAGGAAGACCACATGTCCGCCATGCAGGCGGCCTTCAACGGCATGCGGGAAATTTCATCGGCCATTGTCGCCATGACGATAACCCTGGCCGCCGTGTTCGCGCCGCTTGCCTTCACCGGCGGCCTGACCGGTTCGCTGTTTCGCGAATTCGCGGTGACGCTGGCTGGCGCGGTGGTGCTTTCCGGCATCGTGGCCATGACCATCACGCCGATGATGTCGGCGCGCCTGCTCAAGGCCGGCGCCCCCGGCCGTTTCCAGCGAATTATCGACGCCGTGTTCAGCCGGGTCGAACGGGTATACGGAAGGCTGGTCGCCGGTTCGCTCAAATACCGGCCGGTGACGCTGATGATCGTGATTGCGCTGGTCGCGGTCACCGGCTTCATGTTCACCAAGACATCCAGCGAACTGGCGCCTGAGGAAGACCAAGGCTTTCTGCTGTCGCTGGTGACGGCACCGCGCTATGCCACGTCGGACTACACTGAGCGCTATGTCCAGCAGATCAACGACCTGGTGAAGGATATTCCGGAAAACCGGGCGTTGTTTTCGGCGGTTGCCTTCGGTGGCGCGACAAACAGCGCCTTCGTCGGCTTCGCCTTCAAGGATTGGGCTGAGCGCACCCGCAGTTCCAAGGAACTGCAGGCGGATATTACGGGTCGCCTTGGCAAGGTTGCCGGCGTGCAGGCATTTGTCTTTGCGCCGCCGACTCTGCCGGGCTCCGGCGGCGGCCTGCCGATCACCATGGTGGTACGCTCGACCGGTGATGCCGGTCAGGTGTTCGAGGCGGCGGAAGAAATCAAGAACAAGGCACAGGCGTCCGGCCGCTTCATCGTCGTCCAGAACTCGATGGCCTTCGACGCGCCGGAGGTGACCGTGACGATCGACCGCGACCGCGCCGCGGCACTCGACTTGCCGATCGCCGACATAGGTCGCACGCTGACGCTGCTGGTCGGCGGCGCCGAAGTGGCGCAGTTCGACCGCGATTCCAACAGCTACGACATCATCCCGCAGGTGCCGCGGGAGTTCCGCGACAATCCGGAAAAGCTCAGCGGCTATTTCGTGCGCAGCGCGACTGGCGTGATGGTGCCGCTGTCGGCGGTGGTGAAGATTTCCACCAATGCTTCGCCGGCGGCGATCGAGCAGTTCAACCAGCTCAACTCCGCGACCATCTCGGCGCTGCCGCTGCCCGGCGTCACCACCGGCGACGGGCTGAAGGTGATCGAGGACATTGCCAAGCAGACCCTGACCGATACCTTCTTCATCGACTATTCCGGCCAGTCGCGGCAGGAGAAGGAGCAGGGCAACACCATCCTGATCGCCTTCGCAGCGGCGGTGCTGGTCATCTATCTGGTACTTGCCGCGCAGTTCGAAAGTTTTCGCGATCCGCTGATCATCATGATGTCAGTGCCGCTGTCGATCTTCGGCGCCATCGTGCCGCTCAATCTCGGCCTCGGCACGCTCAACATCTACACGCAGGTCGGGCTGATCACGCTGATCGGGCTGATCACCAAACACGGCATCCTTCTGGTCGAATTCGCCAACCAGCAGCGCGAGGAACATGGCCTGTCGCGCCGCGACGCCATCATCGCCTCGGCAAAGGTCCGCCTGCGGCCGATCCTGATGACCACGGCGGCAATGGCGCTCGGCGTCGTGCCGCTGATCACTTCCAGCGGCGCGGGTGCTGCGGCGCGCTATTCGATGGGTCTGGTGATCTTTACCGGCATCCTCATCGGCACGCTGTTCACGCTGTTCGTGGTGCCGATGTTCTACACCTACATCGCCCGCAAGGAGCTTGCCCCGAAGGCGGAGATGCCGGTGGCGCCCCCGGCGCATGGTGCTCCGGCGCCGGTGCATTGAGAATAGGGCGGCTCTCGGGCCGCCCTTTTCGTGTAGGCGGGAAGAAATCAGGATAAATTCCCCGCGCGCCATTTCGTTTTCTGCTATGCGCTGCTCGCCGGCCACGCCGGCAAACCAACCGCCAGCAGAGACACCCGCATGACCTTGCGCCCGAAACAGGCACCGATCGTCGCCGCACTGCCCGTCACCGTGCCGTTTGTCGGGCCGGAGGCCCAGCAGCGCGCGAGTGGGCGCGCCTTTCGCGCGCGCATCGGCGCCAATGAGAGCAGTTTCGGCCCGGCGCCGTCTGTCATCCGAAAAATGCAGGAGGTGGCGGCGGATCAGTGGATGTATTGCGACCCCGACAATTTCGATCTGAAGGCAGCGCTTTCAAAGCTTCTCGGCGTCGGCATCGAGAATGTGGTCGTCGGCGAAGGCATAGACGGCCTGCTCAACCTCGCCGTGCGCATCTTCGTGGCGCCAGGCGATACGGTCGTCACATCGCTCGGCGCCTATCCGACCTTCAACTTCCATGTCGACGGATTTGGCGGGCGTCTCGTGAAGGTTCCCTACCGCAACAACAAGGAGAGCCTCGACGACCTGCTCGACACCGTGCGGCGCGAGAACGCAGTCATGGTCTATCTCTCCAACCCCGACAACCCGATGGGCACCTGGTGGGAGGCTGAAGAGATCACCCGCTTCGCCGAGGCGCTGCCGCAGACCACCGTCTTCATCCTTGACGAAGCCTATGGCGAGGTCGGCCCGACCTCGGCGCAGCCGCCGATCCGCATCGACCGCCCGAACTACATCTGCTTCCGGACCTTCTCGAAAGCCTATGGCCTTGCCGGCATACGCTGCGGCTACGCCATCGGCGAGAGCGGAGTGATCGCCGACTTCGAGAAGGTGCGCAACCACTATGGCACGAGCCGCATGGCGCAGATCGCCGGTGAGGCCGCGTTGGCGGATCAGGCCTATCTCGCCGAGGTAAAGCGCAAGGTGGCAGCCGGCCGCGACCGCATCTCAGACATCGCGCGCGAAAACGGCCTGTCGCCGATCCCGTCGGCGACCAATTTCGTGACCATCGACTGCGGCGCGGACGGCGCCTTCGCGCTGAAAGTCATGCAGAACCTGCTTGCCCGCGACGTCTTCATCCGCAAGCCGATGGTGCCGGTACTAGACCGCTGCATCCGCGTCAGCGTCGGCCTCGACCACGAACTCGACATCTTCGCCGAGGAATTGCCCGGCGCGCTGGCCAAGGCGCGGGGTTAAGGCGGAGCAAGCCCCACACGACCTGGCCGGGTAGCCCCTCCGCCTTTAAGACGGTTGCGGGTCGCGCCTGCCTGCAGCACCATCCAAGAAATCTCACTTGACCGCGCGCGGCGCACTAACGAGCGCGGCATCCCCCATCAGGCGGTCCAGATGCATACGGATGTGGGCCGCCTCCGCCGCGGTGTTGGCCAGCGCAATGGCACGGTCGAAGGCGATGCGGGCTTCTTCCGTCCGGCCAAGCTGCATCAGGAGGTTGCCCTTGACGCCGAAGAAATAGAAATAACCGGAGAGTTTGCCCGCCAGCGGCTCGATCAGGTCCAGCGCCGCGGCCGGACCAGCCGTCTTCGACACCGCAACTGCCCGGTTGAGCGTGATGACTGGCGACGGCTGGAGAGCTTCAAGCGAACGATAGAGCAACTCGATCTGCGGCCAGTCCGTATCCTCGGGCCGCGCGGCACGTGCATGCAGCGCGGCAATCGCCGCCTGTACCTGATAGGCGCCGGGACGGCGATGGCGCATCGCCTTGTCAATCAACGCCAGGCCCTCCGAGATGAGCGGCCGTTTCCACTGCGTGCGGTCCTGGTCGTCGAGCAGGATGGCGTTGCCCTCCCCGTCGAAGCGTGCGTCGGCGCGGGCATGCTGCAGCAGCATCAGCGCCACCAGCCCCATGATCTCGGGTTCGGTCGGGAAAAGCCTGAGCAGCAGCCGGCCGAGCCGGATGGCCTCCTCACAGAGCGGCGCCCGTGCCTGGCGCTCGTTGACGCCGGCCGAATAACCCTCGTTGAAGATGAGGTAGACCATGGCCGCCACGGCCGCGAGCCGCTGCGACCGCTCGACCGCGCCTGGTGTTTCGAACGGCACGCCGGCAGCCCCGACCTTGCCCTTGGCGCGGGTGATGCGCTGCTCCATCGCCGCTTCCGAAACGAGGAAAGCGCGCGCAATTTGCTTGACCGTCAGGCCGGAGACGATGCGCAGCGCCAGCGCGATCTGCTGGGTGGACGGCAGATCGGGATGGCAGCAAATAAACAGCAGCCGCAAAATGTCGTCGCGGTAGTCGGCCCCATCCAGCCGCTCGACCGCCACCGCCTCGGCGTCGCCGAGATCCGACAATTTGTCCTCGTCGGGCAGTTCGGTCTGCTTCTTGGCGCGCCGCACCGCATCGACCGCGGCATTGCGGCCGACGAAGATCAGCCAGGCGGTGGGATCGCGCGGCGGGCCGTTCTTCGGCCAGGTGCGCAGTGCCCGCAGGCACGCCTCCTGATACGCCTCCTCGGCGGTGTCCAGATCGCGGAAATAGCGCAGCAGCGCGCTCACCGCCTGAGGCCGTGCGGACGATAATGCGGCCTCGATCCAGACCTGTTCCGTCATTTCTTGACCCCGTTCTCGGCAAAATAGCCGACCGGCCGCACTTCATAGGAGCCGACGCCCGGGTTAGCCGCCGCGAGATCACGAGCAACATCCAGGACCTCATCGAGGGAATCGGCGTCGATCAGGTAGAAGCCGAGAAGCTGCTCTTTGGTCTCCGCGAAAGGACCGTCGATGACGATCGGTTCATCCCTCGTCTTGCGCAGCGTCGTCGCGGCGGTTGTCGGCAGGAGCCGTGCCACCGGTCCCAGCCGGCCTTCCCCGAGAAGCTTGTCCTGGACCTTCAGGAGACGGCCCATGACGGCGGCGTCCTCCTCCTTCGACCAGGCTGAGGTGATCGATTCATCGTTGTAGCAAAGCACGGCGTAGAGCATTTTTCTTCCTTCGCTTCGAGGACGCACGGGTGACCGCACCTCCGACAGATGGCCGTGAAAATAATGCAGCAGCCCTGACAAACCAACCGGCACACCAGATGCTCCCGGCACACCGGACGAAAAGGCGCCGAACCGTTTGTTAATGACGCGCCGTTTAAGTTAACGCCGATCCTTCCAATCGGTCCGCCTGGCCCGTCTGGACATCGCGCGAGCCGGTTGCCGGAGCTGTCCATATGAAGCCAGAGCCACGACCCGGGCAGACGCCGCAAGGCAGTGTCACGGGCGTTGTGATCCTGGGCGGCGCGCATGGAACGCTGGCGCTCGCCCGCAGCCTCGGCGCGAAGGATGTCCCGGTCTGGCTGGTCAGCCAAGACACTCCCCTGCCCGGCTGGTCGCGGCGCGTCCGGCGGAAATTCGACTGGCCCGGCCCCGGCGACCCGAACGCCATCGGTTTCCTGCTCGACCTCGCGGCGAAGCACGGCCTGACGGGCGCGCTGCTGATCCCCGGCGGCGACGGCGAGGTGCGGCTCGTCTCGCAGTCGATCGAAGCGTTATCACTCGCCTATAAGATCATGTTGCCGGCCTGGGACCGGCTGAAATGGGTCTGCGAGAAGCCGCTGCTCTACCGGCGCGCCGCGGAATTGTCGCTCGATTTTCCGCCGACCTACAGGTTCGGTTCGATCGATGAGGCGGAGCGCGCGGCGATCCGCTTTCCGGTGGTTCTGAAACCCAATATGGGCGGCGGCGACAGCGAACTGGCGCGTGCCAAGGTGATCCGGGCGGACGACCGCGCCTCTTTCGACCCGGTCTTGCAGCGCGCCGCCAGCGAAATAGGCGTTGATAATGTTGTGGTCCAGGAACTCATACCGGGCGGCGGCGAAGGCCAGTTCTCCTATTCCGCGCTGTGGCACGACGGCAAACCGGTAGCAGAATTCACGGCACGGCGCGGCCGGCAGTATCCTGTCGATTTCGGCTATACCAGCACCTTCGTGGAGGTCGTGAACCGGCCGGATGCGGTTGACGCGGCGCGCCGGCTGCTCGTCTCGATCCGGTATGAAGGCCTGGTCGAGATCGAGTTCAAACGCGACCAGCGCGACGGCGTCCTGCGGCTGCTCGACGTCAACCCTCGGCCATGGTCGTGGTTCGGGCTCGCTTCAGCGGCCGGAATCGACCTTGGAGCAATGGTCTGGGAGATTGCCAACGGCCGCGATGCTGGCCGGCAGACGATGCCCCGATCCGGAACGTCCTGGATGTACCTTGTCCGCGACATGGTATCGGCAGCCATCCTCATCTCGCGCGGCAGACTCGGTGTCGGCGAATATCTGCGATCCTTCATCACCGTGCGGGCCTGGGCCACCTTCGCGCTCAGCGACCCGCTTCCGGGTCTGCTCGACATTCCGGTGACCGCCTGGCGGGTGCTGACGCGGCGCGTCCTTCGGCTTTCCGCTCACGAACAAAGCGGACAGGCCGGCAGCAACCTGCGCAACCAATGAGTTTCCGGTTGCCATGAAAGCCGCCCTCAAGCACGCCATCATCCGCACCGGCCTCGAAGCCATCGCTGCCTCGCGTGCCGGGTCGCTCTGGCCGCAGGCGGGCGGGCGCGGCGTGATCTTCACGCTGCATCACGTCCGGCCCGAAAGCGCCGAGAGCTTCGTGCCGAACGCGCTGCTGTCGGTCACCCCGGAATTCCTCGACCAGGCCATAGCCGCGTCCAAGGAAAGCGGCCTGGTGCCTGTCGCGCTGGAGGATCTGCCGCACCTGCTCGCTGATCCGGACGACAAGCGCCGTTTCGTCGCCTTCACGCTGGACGACGGCTATCGGAACAACGCCGAATTCGCCGCGCCGGTGTTCCGCAAGCACAAGGTGCCTTACACGATCTTCATCACCGAAGGTTTCGTCGAACGTACACGGTCGCTGTGGTGGGAGGTCGCGGAGGCGCTGCTGCGAAGAGCATCTTCCATTCGCCTGGATACCGGCACGGGCTCGGAAGAACTGCCGCTTGCGACGCCGGGGCAGAAAAACGCTGCCTTCGAACGCCTATCCCGCCTCATCCAGTCCATCGAGGAAGACACCGCGGTCGCGCAGATCGAACGGCTTGCCTCAGCGCATGGCATCGATCCGCTCGGCGTCACGGACCGATTGATCATGAGCAACGACGAGTTGCGGCGGTTGGCCGCCGATCCGCTGGCGCGCTTCGGCGCCCATACGCTCACCCACGTCAACCTGCGGCGCGTGGACGATGCGCGGCTGCGTTCGGAGCTTACGGGTTCGATCGATGCCGTTGAAAATAATGTGGGTTACCGGCCGAACGCCTTCGCCTATCCCTACGGCTATCCGAGCGCGGTCGGCGACCGCGAGATCAAGGCAGCGGCTGAAGCCGGTTTATCGATTGCGGTCACCACGCAGCCCGGGGTCCTCGCCCCATCCAACCTGGACCGACCGACCGCATTCCACCGCGTTTCGCTGAACGGGCTCTTTCAGAAGAAGCGCTACGTCAAGGCGTTGATCTCGGGCATCCCTTTCAGGCTGATGTAGCCGCTTCGCTCCATCGGCAGCCTCCGGCTCGTACCACCCATCACGCAGCAGGCCTGTCCTCGCCGCCGTCAGGCCGATAGCGGAAAACCGCGTAGTCGATCCTGCGCACTGCATCCAGAAAGCCCGGCATGGGCGGAGTCGGCAATTGTTCGAAGGCGTTGCTGGCGAGGATCGCAGGCTTTGCCCAGTCGATCGCCGCATGGCTCGAACTGCCGTAGACGACGTGACAGGCTCGGCCATTCTCCCGCAACGACGCCACCAGATTGCTGATTACGATGTCGAAGACCCGCTTCGAGAACGGATTGTAGAAGTAGACGACCAGCGGCGTCGGCGGAAATTTGTAAGCCGCCGCGTCCGCCTCGACAACTTCAATGTCGCGGCATTTCTGCCCGGGGTCATGGAACGCCGTGATATTCCGCTTGGCGATCTCGACCAGTTCATGCGCGAACTCGACGCCAACGATCTTGGCGAAAGGATAACGCGAGGCAAGCAGCAGGGTGCGCGACTTACCGGCGCCGATGTCGATGAAGGTCCGGTCCCCGAGGTCCGCCGCCAGGCTGCGCATGATGAAATCGAACGTCCTCGGCGACGTGCAGAGGCATTCGTTGCCCTGATCGCGGTTCGTACCGACAACATTCAAACCGGCAAGCTGGATCGAACCCGCCGTGTCGACGCCGTGATCGCGGTCCCAATTGCGGGCAAGACGATCGGCCACCAGATGCCTTACATTGCGCGTGACGAAGCCGGCGCTGGCGGCCAGCCCGTGGCGGCGCACCAGCCGGAACGGCTCCAGCGGTCCACGCTCGCGCAGGATGCCGATCGCGCGGGCCAGCCGGCCGGCTGAACGATCCTGAACGCCGTCGCGGTCGAGGCGTCCGGTGTCGAGTTCTGGCATAATCCGCTCCGCGTGTTGCTCGACGCAAGGGGAAAGAACGCCCACTTCGCCATGACACTTGTCGTGAGTTTCATGGCAGACTGCAATTGTGAAGCTGCACAATTCGTAAACGAGCGAGGACGAATGCAAGGCAAGGTCCGATCTCACAAAATGTTGTAGCCAAGCCGGAAAAGAGCAGTCGCGTGTTCACTTGAATAAATTGAACGTTCGTTTTATTATTTCCACTAGGAGGCTCCCTTGGCGCGAACCATCGGATCAGACGGGGAAAAGACAGAAGCGGCGATCCGCGAGGCGGCCGTCAGCCTGATCGCGCGCTACGGCTATGAGGCCGTCTCCATGCGCCAGCTCGCCGCCGAGGTGGGCGTACAGGCCGCGGCGCTCTATCGCTATTTTCCGACGAAGGAAGACCTGCTGTTCACGCTGATGCGCGAGCATATGGAAGGGCTGATCGCTAGTTGGGAGAACGCCCGCCCCGACGACGGTGGTGCGGCAGACGAACTTTCGGCCTTCGTTGCCAACCATATCGGTTTCCACGTCACGCGCCGGCATTCAACCCATGTCTCCAACATGGAGCTTCGCAGCCTTTCGCACGAAAACCTAACATACATCCTCAAGCTGCGTGCAGGGTATGAAAAGGACCTGCGCCGCATCCTGCGCGACGGGGCGGAAGACGGCTCCTTCCGCATCGGCGACGCTGCGCTGACGGCGATGGCGATCATCCAGATGATCACCGGCGTCATCGTCTGGTTCCGGCCGGACGAGCGACTTTCGGTCGAAGAAGTGACCAGAAACTATCTTACCATGACCATGCGCCTGGTCGGCGCCAGCGAGACCGTCGAGGGAGGCAGGAGGAAAGAATATGTACACGCAAACGCTGAATTTCGCGCTGGGTGAGGATGTCGACGCGTTGCGCGACCTCGTGCGCCGCTTCGCGCAGGACAAGATTGCGCCGCTGGCCGGCGAGATCGACCGGACCAACGATTTCCCGATGGACCTCTGGCCCACGTTCGGCGAGCTCGGCCTGCTCGGCGTCACCGCCGACCCGGATTTCGGCGGCTCCGGCATGACCTATCTCGCCCATGTCGTCGCCATGGAGGAGATTTCGCGCGCCTCCGCCTCGGTCGGCCTCTCCTACGGCGCGCATTCCAACCTCTGCATCAACCAGCTCAACCGCTGGGGCACGCCCGAGCAGAAGGCAAAATACCTGCCAGGCCTATGCGCCGGGACGACGGTCGGTGCCCTCGCGATGTCGGAGACGGGCGCCGGCTCGGACGTTGTGTCGATGAAGCTGCGCGCCGACAAGCACAACGACCGCTACGTGCTCAACGGCAACAAGATGTGGATCACCAACGGGCCAGATGCCGGAACGCTGCTGGTCTACGCCAAGACTGAGCCAACCATGGGCTCGCGCGGCATAACCGCCTTCATCATTGAGCGCGGCATGAGGGGCTTTTCGGTCGCCCAGAAGCTGGACAAGCTCGGCATGCGCGGCTCTAATACCGGCGAACTGGTGTTCCAGGACGTCGACGTGCCGTTCGAGAATGTCGTTCACCAGCATGGCCGCGGCGTCGAGGTTCTAATGTCCGGCCTGGACTACGAGCGCGTTGTGCTGGCCGGCGGGCCGCTCGGCATCATGGCCGCCTGCCTCGACGTGGTCATGCCCTATGTGCGCGACCGCCGCCAGTTCGGCCAGGCGATCGGCGATTTCCAGTTGGTGCAGGGCAAGCTCGCCGATATGTATGCGACGCTGAATGCCTGCCGCGCCTATGTCTATGCGGTCGCCGCCGCCTGCGACCGCAAAGAGACAACGCGCAAAGACGCCGCCGGCTGCATTTTGTACGCCTCCGAACACGCCACGCGCATGGCGCTCGACGCCATCCAGTTGCTCGGCGGCAACGGCTACATGAACGAATTCCCCGCCGGCCGCCTCCTGCGCGACGCAAAGCTGTATGAGATCGGGGCCGGTACCAGCGAGATCCGGCGCTGGCTGATCGGGCGGGAGATGATGGCGGAGGAAGGCTGATCATGGCTCTCCCGCGCGCCAAAAATCTTCGGCGCGCGGGATCATTCACGGTAGCAACACCCCGCGCGACTTGGCCCATCGCGTGAGGATTTTCAGCTCGTCCGGGCGGGCGAGCCGGTTCCGGAAGCCGCGCACCTGAACAGCCCGATTTCGCGGGTCGAGTTCGATGGTGAGCAGACGTTCGACCTTACCGAGGGCGCACCGCCGCAGCACCCAGATCGAGGCGTTGCCGGCGATGCACTTGGACGCATAGGACGACACGCAGTGATGCATCGCCCGGCTTTCCGCCACGAGATCCTCGGCGTGCTTCAACTGCCGCACGACGAACCGTTCGTTTCGGCACGCCGCCTCCTTCTCGGAGGGCTGCCACTCCCAGTCGGCGAGCTGCGACCCCGGCCAGACCTCGCCCTGAGAGGCCGGCCCGCCAGCCCGCGCGATCCGTCCAGCGGCGCGGCGGCGCGTCGCCTCGATCCGCTCGATGGCGGCGATGTCGCGATGCCACTGCTCCATCAGCCGCCGCATCGACACCAGCGTGCGGCCCTTCAGGCTGTAGGCGCGGTTCCGCCGATAGGCGTCGGCGAGGTAGTCGCTGAGATCGTCGATCTCCTCGATGCTTACCGGGTTCGCGCAGAAAAACCGCGCCACTTCCCGCCAGAAGCCAAATTCCGAACGTGGCCTACGCCCCACCTTCGACCTGGCGACGCGCAGCGCGATGCCGGGATCGTCGGTGTAGGTGCGGGCGATCGCCTGCCACAACGCCTCGTCGAAGCTGAGGTCACCGGGCGAATTGAGGAACCAGTGGACTTCCCTACGCGAAAGCCACTCGCCCGCCCCCGCCTTGTAGAGCGAGCCACCGCCGGCGACCGCGACGTACCAGCGCTTGCGCAGCCGGATCTCGTCATCACGAAGCCCATCGCAATCAAGCCAGACTGCTTCGAGATGTGCCGGAACCACGTATCGCGCAAACAGATGCCGCGCCGCCGCCAACCGCAGTCGCGCCGGATCGCGCGTCTTCAGTTGCGGGCGCCAGACCCACGTATCGCGGATGATTTCGCTTTCGAAACCGCGCTTGGCTTCGCGCAACGCCGTCTCGAAATTCGGAGCCGGCCGCGCGACAGCGCTGACGCGCCGCAGCGTCGCCTCATAGGCTTCAATACGCTGGCGCTCGGCCTCCTGCCGGCGCCGTATCGTGGAACGGGCCATTGTCGTTCAACCCCGGAAGAATGCAGCCAGCCGAACGCAATTCGAGCGTCGGCACGGAACGTGTCGATCTCGGATGGCGAGGCATGACGGTCTCCTTTCCGTTTGAACGGGCGGGCTCTCTAGGCCCGAGTGATTGCCGTTGCAAGCGATTTCTGCCGCTGGGGAGGACAATGGCCAAACCGTGGCGTCGATGTACCACATGATGGCGCTAGCCGTTTCCTGCTTAGGGCTGCTAAACAGCAAGGAATGCGCAAGGGAGGAAGCCACCGGATGCCAGCGATAAAATCCCAAATCTCCCCCTCCTCCGACGCCTTTCGCAACAATGCCGAGCGCATGAAAGCGCTGGTCGCCGACATCGCCGCCAAGGCCGAGACCGTGCAGCGCGGCGGCTCGGAGGAAGCGCGCAAGCGTCACACGTCGCGCGGAAAGCTGTTGCCGCGCGAGCGGCTGGCGCAGTTGCTCGATGCCGGCTCGCCCTTTCTGGAGATTGGCCAGTTCGCCGCCTGGGACATGTATGACGACGCCATTTCGGCCGCCGGCATGATCGCTGGCATCGGCCGGGTCGAGGGCCGCGAGGTCATGGTCGTTGTCAACGACGCCACGGTGAAGGGCGGCACCTATTATCCGCTTACCGTGAAAAAGCACCTGCGCGCCCAGGAGATCGCACGGGAAAACAATCTGCCCTGCATCTACCTGGTCGATTCGGGCGGCGCCAATTTGCCCAACCAGGACGAGGTGTTTCCCGACCGGGAGCATTTCGGCCGCATTTTTTTCAACCAGGCGACCATGTCGGCGGCGGGAATCCCGCAGATCGCCTGCGTCATGGGCTCCTGCACGGCGGGCGGCGCCTATGTGCCGGCCATGTCGGACGAATCCATCATCGTCCGGAACCAGGGCACCATCTTCCTCGGCGGCCCGCCGCTGGTGAAGGCCGCCACCGGCGAGGATGTCTCGGCCGAAGATCTCGGCGGCGCCGAGGTGCATGCAAGGCTGTCGGGCGTCGCCGACCATCTGGCTCAGGACGACGAACACGCGCTGGCGATCGCTCGCCGCATCGTGAAAAACCTCAACCGCACCAAGAGCGTAAGCCTCGCCTTACGCGATCCATCCCCACCGCTTCACGATCCGCACGAACTTTACGGCATTATCCCGGAAGACACGCGAAAACCCTATGACGTGCGCGAGGTGATCGCCCGCATCGTCGACGGCTCGGAACTTGACGAGTTCAAGCAGAACTACGGCACGACACTGGTCACCGGCTTCGCCCACATTTTCGGCATGCCGGTCGGCATCCTGGCAAACAATGGCGTACTGTTTTCGGAAAGCGCTGTTAAGGGCGCGCATTTCATCGAACTGTGCTGCCAGCGAAAGATCCCGCTGGTGTTTTTGCAGAACATCACCGGTTTCATGGTTGGCCGCAAATACGAGGGCGGCGGCATCGCCAAGGACGGCGCGAAACTGGTGACGGCTGTCGCCACGGCGCAGGTGCCGAAGGTGACGATGATCATCGGCGGCTCGTTCGGCGCCGGCAATTACGGCATGTGCGGCCGCGCCTATTCGCCCCGCTTCCTGTGGATGTGGCCCAACGCCCGCATCTCGGTCATGGGCGGCGAACAGGCGGCGACCGTGCTGTCACTGGTCAAGCGCGAGGGGTTTGAGCGCAAGGGCCAAAACTGGAGCGCCGCCGAAGAAGAAAAATTCCGCGCGCCGATCCTCGAAAAATATGAGCGCGAGGGCCACCCGCTCTATTCATCTGCCCGCCTGTGGGACGACGGGATCATCGACCCGGCAAGGTCGCGCGAGGTGCTGGCGCTGAGCCTCTCCGCCGCGCTCAACGCGCCGATGGAGGATACGAAGTTCGGCGTGTTCAGGATGTGATGGGGGCACCGCGCGCAACGACCGTCTCGGCACAATTGCATAAAATCCAACGCCCCATCTCCACGATTTGTTAAACATCGCGCCACTTCGGTGGGGACGGACGCGCAAAGCCATTCGTTGGTAGTCGGGAGACGGTTCAGGCTCAATGGGTACAACCCACGGGAGAACCGACATGCCGTTCCAGATCCGCTCGCTTCGCTTCGTTCACGGCGGCATCCAATTTATCGAGTTCGACGAAGACATAGTGTGCTCGCTCGTCGGGCTGTCGGCGTTCTCCCTGAGTTACGGTCCTGGCGTCGACCACCACGTCGAGACGATGAGCGTCTCGATCAAAGTGACGCCCGTGGGGACCAGGCAGTTGTTTGTCGAGGCGATACCGGTCCTTTCCGACGACAGCGGCAACCGCCAGGGCGATGGCAGCTATGTCTGCGTTTCCGTCCTAGCCTGGGTCGGCGAGGCGCCGTCGGTCGGCTCGGTTTCGATGCCTCCGCCAATCACGCTCAACAACAGCGAAAGCGTCGATCTGGACGAATATCCGCGGATCGCGGCGCTCTCTGGCTTCGACCTGAGCTACGGCGACAGCGATCATCATCTGTTGGGGGCAGACGCCACCGTTTTCCCCTCCGGGTCCGCCATTTTAGCCATGGCGCAAATGGCGGACGGGGACGGCAACTTCGCGTCGACCGCCGAGATTTCCGCCGTGGTCATGGAGTATATCGGCTCCTCCGACCTCATCGTCATCAAATCGGTCAGCCTCGACGATGAAGGTCCCCAGACCATTGACATGGGCGTGCCGCTGGCCCAGGTGGGCGTCTTCATGTCCGGCTTCAAGGCGACCTACAGCGGTACGAATCATGCCGTACAGACGTTCGGAGCCGGGCCGAACATCTTCGCGATCGACCATAAGAACAGGACCAGGGTGAACACGTCCGGCATATGGTCCTTTGTCTGGGACGATTCGGGAAATCAAGGCCACGGCCCCTGCGATCTCCTTATCGTCGGCATTCCGGCCTCGGATTGACGCCACGACGGAACACTCGCAACGCATGTCCATCAGCCTTTGCGCCACCCGCGGGCGCCGGAAACAAGTTCTGCCCCCAACGTTTGCGCGGCGACACAATCCGGATACAGAATATCGATAGTTCCACATCAAGAATTGCATGCTTACACTTTTCCTTGCAACTTCGCATGTCTCAGGTGAGGACGGCTGCTTAACCCCGCGCGGCAGCCGTCCCACACGCTGACGGACATCGCCGGTTGTCTTAGGGCCGCCGGCGGGCAGGACATTGGAGCGGTCCATGGAATTCGTCACGCTGATCCACACACGCTGGCCGAAGGACGAGTTCATCTACGAACACAGCGGCAATGGCGAAATCCTCGACGAGGTGGACAATCTCAGCGACGACGAGCGCAAGGTGCTTTATCGCACGCCCGGCCGCGCCATCACCCTGCCGGCAAACCGGAAACGCTACAGCGGCATGTGGGGCACGATGATGATGGTCATCGGCGGCCCGATCCATTGCGCCCAGTTCGACCAGCCGGTGCCGGCGGACATGCTGTGCGGCGGCAGGCAGGTCGAGTTCAACATCAACAGCCGAAGGGTCTATGTCGCGACATTCGGCGATGTCGCGTCGACAAAGCTGTTCACCACGGTCGAGCGCTACCGCACCGATGACGGGCGAGTGGACGAGTGGGACATCGGTTTCGTGCGGCTGATGCGCCGCGGCAAACCTTACGGCCTGCGCGTCGAGCGCAACAACAAGGCGGTCAAGGAACTGCGAACCGGCCATGACGGAATCTGCCTGCGAGTGCTCGGCGGCTCGAGCCTGCAGCAGCAGGCGATCCTCATCCACGAGGCACCGAATGTCGGGTGGGTGACCGGATGCATCGGGCCGAGGCCGCATGGCAATCGCGAGGTCTTCAGGAACGAGGCGGGTAACCCGTCCGATCAGGCGGTGCGCGAGATCATCCGCGAGGTCGACCGCCGGGGCGGCAAGGGGCAGCTTTATGTCCTGCGAGGCTGAGAGCAACTCGTCGGAAGTCACTTGGCCGGTTAGAGCCACGGCTTTTGCGGCTTCGTCACTATCGCCACTGCACAATGTCAAAGATGCCGTCTGTGCCCCGGACCGGAATTAGGTGATCCTGACTCCGTCAAAACCCCGAAACACGGAGTACAATCATGAAACGCTATGTGATCGAACGCGATATCCCAGGTGTGGGCAGCCTCAGCGGCGAACAGCTCAAGGGTGCCGCCGCCACATCCAACGAGGCCCTGGCAAAGCTTGCCGGCAAGGCGCAGTGGGAAAAGTCGTTCGTCGTCGATGACAAGACCTTCTGCATCTACATCGCCGAGAACGAGGATGCGGTGCGCGAGCACGCCGCGCTAAGCGGCTTTCCGGCCAACAAGATCACCGAGGTGCGGACCATCATCGATCCGATGACCGCCAGTTGATCAAGACGCGCCGCCGGCCTCATGGGCGGGCGGCGCAATTCGTCGCCGCAGCCGCAGGAGAAGCCTGACCATGAACGTTTTTGACAAGGCAGCCGCGGGCCAGTTCTGCTGGATCGATCTGGCGGCGAGAGATGCCGAGGCAGCGGAGACCTTTTACGGCCAGTTGTTTGGCTGGACGGCCCGTCCGCAGCCGGCGAATGGCGGCAGTTTTACCCGCCTCCAGCTTGGCGGGACCGACGTCGGCTCGATGTACCAGCTTGGCCGAAAGCACCTCGAACACGGAGTGCCGTCGCATTGGACGCCTTACGTCCAGATCCACAGCGTGGAGGCGGCAATGGCCCGGGCGGTGGGCCTCGGCGCCGAACCGATCGTCCGCCCCTTCGAGGTCTCGCGCATGGCACGGATCGCGGTGGTCCTCGATCCGGCTGGGGCGCCGGTTGGACTGTGGGAGCCGCTGGCGACGGCCAAGGGAGGCGAAAGTGCTAGAAACTGAAAGCGTCTTGGCCGACCGGCCGCGGAGCGAAGGCGCCCTTATCGACGTCACCGTCGTCCTTCTCGACGAAGGGCACGCCTCGACGGCTATCGCGCCGATCGAGGTTTTTCACGCAGCCGGCAGGCTTTGGGAATGGCTTCACGGCGAGAGCGAGGGGCCGCGATTCAGGGTGCGGAGCGCTTCGATCGACGGCGGCAGCGTGAGCGTCTTTGGCTCCCTGCGGATGACTCCGGAACTCGCCATCGAAGACGTCGAGCATACCGACATCATCCTCGTCTCCACCTCTGGCTGGGACCTCCAGGAGCGTATCTCCAAGAATACCCCGCTACTTCCTTGGCTGCGCAAATGGCATGAGCGCGGCGCCTATATCTGCGCCACCTGTACGGCTGTCGCCTTCCTCGCCGAATCCGGACTTCTCGACGGCCGGCAGGCGACCACCCACTGGGGCGTCGCCGAACAATTGCGCGAGCGCTATCCCAATGTCGACTGGCGACCCGAACAGTTCGTGACCGAGGACAGCCGCGTGTTTTGCAGCGGCGGCGTCTATGCCTCGATCGATCTTAGCCTCTATCTGGTCGAAAAATTCTGCGGCCACGAGATCGCGCTGCAATGCGCGAAGTCGCTTCTGATCAGCATGCCGCGCGCCCGGCAGTCCGGATATTCTTCACTGCTGTTTTCGCGCCCGCATGCCGACGAGAAGATCAGGCAGGTCCAGGATTTCCTGCACCAGAACTTCGAGCGCGACGCCCCGATCGATGCACTTGCCGGGCGTATCGGCATGGGGCCACGGAACTTCATCCGCCGGTTCAAGGCCGCGACCGGTTATCTGCCCGGCGCCTACCATCAGATGCTCAGGATAGAAGCCGCCAAGCAGATGCTGGAATATGGCGCGCTGTCGATCCAGGAGGTCTGCACCAAGACCGGCTATGACGACCTGGCCTTCTTCCGCGGCCTGTTCAAGCGCTACACGGGCATGACGCCTGTCGAGTACCGGACTCGCTTTGCCGAGATGAACTTTGCGCGCGGCGAACTGGTCTCCGGACGGCCCGCGGCATGAAGTATGGGCGGCAGGGCCTGCCACGCCTGTGAAATCGCCGGCGGGCGGCTGCCCGTTCGCTGGCCGCCCTTGGTCACAGGCCGCGGCGGCCCGTGACCAATCGCCATGGCTGGCTGTAAGCCAGCCGACCAACAATCAAACGATGAAATCGCTCGCGTCCAGCACGTGGCGGCCGATCAACACGATCTGGAATTCGGCGGCGGCATCGTTGTCGACGTTGCCGGCGATGACCGTATCGCCGGCCGAGTTATACGCATAGCGCAGTTCACCGGGGCTGTTCGAGATGAATCCGTCCCTGCCGATGAAGACGAAGGCCTGATTGCCGGTCCAGGTCAGGTCGGCGTCGATCTTCGACAAATCGATCAGATCGTCATAGCCAAAACCGTCATTGACCTGAAAATCGGTGATCACGTCGCGGCCGGAGGCGCTGGTCATCTCCGAGACGCTGACGAAACGGAAGATGTCGTCACCCGAGCCGCCCGACATCAGGTCGCTGCCGAGCCCGCCCCAGATCTGGTCGTTGCCGCTTTCACCGAAGATATCGTCGTCGCCGAGCCCGCCCAAAAGCTTGTCGCTGCCGCCATTGCCGTCGATCGTGTCATGACCGCGACCGCCGAACAGCACGTCGGCGGAACTCGAACCGCTGAGGTTGCGTGCGGCCGTGGCGGTGTCGAGCACGAAGTCGGCGGTTATGAATTCACCGCGGGTGACGTCCGCGATCTCGATCACATGGTTCACACCACCGGCATAGGCATTGAGGATCGAGCCGCCGTCGGCGGTGTTGCCCAAAAGCGCCTGGACCTGGGTGAAATCGGATACACCCCAGGCGCGCAAGTCGATCCGGTCGTTGCCCAGTTCGAAGTCGGCGATGTAGTCGTCGCTCAATCCGGTCGAGCGCGCGCTGGTGCGGAACCAGTCGTCGCCGGAGCCGCCATAAAGCGTGTTGATGCCGCTGTCGCCGAAAATGTCGTCGTCGCCCGAGCCACCGTAGAGCGTATCGTTGCCGGCTCGGCCTGAGATCAGGTCGTGGCCTTCATAACCGTAGATCTTGTCGTTGCCGCCGTAGCCGTAGATTTCATCGCCCGCGGACGTGCCGGGGATGGTCTCGCTGCTGTTGGTGCCTTTGATCAGTGCCATAAACGAATCTCCTTATCCCCGCGGGGAGGGTCGTACAGGCAACTTAGTGAACCTAAAATGAACGCGCCGGCGATCGGTTGTCGACTGCGAAGAGGGCGACAAGGCCGAGGCGCGGCGAACTCGGAACAGATGTTGGGGAGGTCGCGCTGGCTATTCGTAGGCCGCCGGCCGGCGCTACGTCTGCAACTCAGCCGCGAGGCGCTCGATATAAAAAGAAACAATCTCGCCGGTCCGCTCCAGCGGATTGAGCCCATCCGAGCCCTTCACCAGCATTGCCGAGAGCGTACTTTCGGAAGGCGTGTCGGGACCGAGCGCGATCACATCCGAAATCACACCGCACTGGATCGACCGCATCGCCCTGCCCTCGCTGTTCACTCGAGCAGCCGCATAGAGATGCGCCGAATCGAGATTGACGATGTCGCAGCCCTCGCGGATGACGCCTTCCAGCATCGCGTCGTCCTCGCGGTAGATGGCGTCCCCGGTTGCCGCCCGCACAGGCGTCATCGCCGCCTTGGCCGGCCACAGCGACAGCACAGCCTCCCGCAGCGAGCGGTCGGCTACAATCACTTTTTCGCGGCTGTAGTGCGGCGTTGTGCCGTCGGCGGCGAAGGCGTCCTCGACGAGATAGAAATCGCCCATCGCCAAGCCCTTGGTGCCGAGCCCGCCCGCCAGTCCGTAGGCTAGAATCGTGTCGATGCCGTAAAAGGCCAATTCCTCCACGGTCGCTGACGAGACCGGACCGCCATAGACATGGGCCAGAGACAGGAAGCGCTGTCCCTCATGGGTGAGGATGCGCACGCTGTCCGGCGAGACATGGATGAAATGCTGGTCATCCACCCGTTGCGGACTGTAGCGGTCGAGCGCTGCCGGAGGCGGGCAATAGCCGACCAGCGCCACCCGGATATCGCCGAACACGTCGGCGGGAAAACGCTTCCCGACGAGGCTGCGCGGCGTCAGATGCGGCTGCTTGACCATCACAATCCTCGGTTGATATCTAGCCACGGGGCACGATTCGCCGCTACGGATTTCCTATAGTGTCGAACGGGGTTTGGGCAAAAATGAAAATACGCAATGTCCTGAAATTACAGATGTCGCTAGTCGCCGTCCTGCTTATCGCCGCCGGTCCGGCGCTCACGGCGGAATCGCTGGCGGGAAAAGTCGGCACGAAACGCTCCAGCGTCTATTTTCCACAAGGCATGGAAGGCGGCTGCCAGAAAGCCTACAAAGACTATATCGCTGCGGCCGGGCATTCAGCCTATGCTTCTACGATGAACGGTCCAGGCATCTACAATTTCGTGTGCGGTGCCCGCACAAATGTCGGCTCGCAGGCAGCAGCCGAAAAGGCCGCAGTTGCAGACTGCGAGGCCGGACGCAAAAAATACAAAATCAAATTCCTCGGCGGATGTAAGGTCGTCGTATCCAAATAGCGGACCGGACGAGCCTACTGCAAACGCGGCTTGCGCAGGAAACTGCTGCGGCTGGCCGACTTGATGCGCAGCCACATGTCGCGCTTGCCGCGCACGATGCGGACAGGAATTTCGGTTCCCGCCGGCCCGCTGTTCCACACTTTCCGATAGAAATCGGCCAGCCCCGCGACCTCCTGGTCGCGCACGTCGGAGATGATGTCACCCTCGCGCAAGCCGGCAGCCGATGCCGGGCCACGGCCGTCCACGTCGACCACCACCACCTTGTCGTCGCGCTCGTTCGAGTAGATGCCGAGCCACGGCCGCGGCGGCCTGTTGATCTGGCCATACTTGAGCAGGTCGTCCAGCACCGGCCGCAAAAGGTTGATCGGCACGACCATGTTGATGTCCTGTACCGATGTCCCGTCAGCCATCTGCAGCAGCAGCGAACCGATGCCGAGCAGCTTTCCATCCGCATCGATCAACCCTGCGCCGCCCCACAAGGGATGGGCCGGCGCGGTGAAGATCGCCTCGTCCAGCAGATATTCCCAGTAGCCGGCGAATTCATGCTTGCTGACGATGTTGGCTCGGACGAACCGTCCGCCGCCACCACCGGCAAGAACGACGGGATCGCCTACCTTGGCGGCTGCAGAGTTGCCGAGTTCGAGAGCCGGCAGGTCGAGCGCGCCCAGCGCCTGCACCAGCCCGAAGCCGGTCTCCTGATCGTAGGCCAGTGCATGGGCCGGAACGATGCGACCATCCGCTTTCGTCAGCCAGACGTCCGCCGCTTCGGTAATCAGATAGCCGATCGTAAGCACAAGCCCGTCTTCGCGAATGACGACACCGCTCCCCGCTCGCTGCGTTCCCAGAACCGAAGCGGTGAAAGCGTCCTCAGGCACCGAGGCCTGCAATGTCACGATCGAGCGCAGGGTATGTTCGAGATCCAAGCTCTTTTCCTTGGTCATGGGCGGCTCCCGCATGCGCTTCGGCGATGGCAGCAGTAGGGCCGAACGGCCCGTCGGAAGGATGTCTTTTCATAGGTAAGGCATCGACGCCGCAGTGCAAGGAGATGGGGCGGCCGAGCCGACGGCTTTCTAACCTTGTGAAGCCATTCCGCAATGCACAATCCATCTCGCAATTGCAAATCACCTATTTGGTGATTGGCATCTTGAAACCTCTCAAATCACCTATTACGTGATTGTAGAGGAGCAAAGACGATGAAGATGGAATGAAAATAGCGAGTTACGAGTTGATGCCCGACCGGGACGCCGCACGAGACATCGAGCGGACGTTCGAGGCCTACGGGCGGATGCGCGCCATATTGGACGAGATGACGCCTGCTCATCCGAAGGACACCTTCGAACTGCAGCGGCTCGCCTATGAGCGCATCCGCCTGGAGACCGGCTTGCCGTCGCGGCTCGCCACCAACGGCATTCGCGAATACGCCGCCGGCACCTGGTCGCTGGACCGCATGCCGCTCGACGAGAAGCTGATGTCGTTCAAGGGGGTCGACCGCGTGTCGCTGGCCTCGCTCGACGGACGTGTGGTGGTGCCATTCCTGATGACCGGATACGGCGACGCCTTCGAGAAACAGGCACTGGCGCATCTGATCCGGTCGAACGGCTCCTATTCGCTATCCGTGCCGCTTTCGCGTGAACTGCAAACCAAGGAGATCGAAGCCATGCAGACCGAAACAATCCCCGGTCGTGTGTCCCGCCTCGCGGCCGGACTCGTCGCGACCGTCATAGACGGCCTCGAGCGCAGGGCTCCCGAGGCGGTGGCCGAACAGGCGATCCGCGACATCGACAAGGCGCTGGACGAGCTGAAATCCGGCCTCGCCGCGGCGGTCGCCGAACAAAAGCGCTATTCGATGCAGAAGAACGCCCTGATCGAGGAGCGCGACGGGCTGGACGCCAACATCCGCCTCGCCATCGGCGAGGGCCGCGAGGATCTCGCCCGCGCCGGAATCGGCCGGCAGGACGATATCGACGCGCAGGTGGAATCCATCGACCGGCTGATCGCCGATGTGGAATTGCGCATCTCCGACTCGCGCTCGGCGCTGAATGCCGCAAGTGCGGCGCGGCGCGAGGCGGCGGAACGCGTCAGGATCGCCCGGCGCGCCAATGAGCGCAGCCCAGGTGCGGCGCCAGCCGCAAGCGCCCGCCCCTCGCCGGAGGACAAGATCGCCGCCGCGCTCGGCGCGGTCGAGCGCCTCACCGACCTTCCCGCCGGAAAACCGCGCGACGAGGACCTCGCCGAACTGGAAGCCTTCGGCCGCAAGCGGCGCATCGATGACCGCCTGGCGGCGCTGCGCGACGAGATCAAGCGAAAGGAGTAATCGATGCTGCAGGGTTTCGCCGACGCGCCTGCTTTGTATCTCTACCCGCTGCTCGCGGGCCTGCTTCTGGGCGTCGTCCAGATCGTGGTCTACTTCGCCGGCAGCGTGTCGCTCGGGGATTCGCTCGCCGATCTGCTCGACGGCACCAGCGTCGGCGAACTCTTCGACTGGCTCAACCTTGGCCGCGTGCCGGTCTCCATCATCGGCATGCTGCTGCTGGTCACCTTCGGGGCGGTCGGCATCCTGCTGTCTGACACCCTGCCGCTCGTCCCGAACTGGGCGTACGCCTTCGCCGCCGCACCGGCCGCCGTCGGCGTCACCAAACTGGTGGGCAACGGGCTGGCCCGGCTGATCCCGCAGGACGAGAGCTACGCGGTCAATCTCGGCGACCTCGTCGGCCGCAGGGGCGTGGTGACGCTCGGCCCGCTGGACGACGGGCACCCCGGCAACGTCCGGGTGCGCGACGGCCATGGCGAGTTGCATACGATCCGGGCGCGCCCCGCCGACCAGGGCACGATCATCGACAAGGGCGCGGAAGTCGTCGTCGTCTCGGGCGGCGATGGTCCGGGCCGGGTCTTCCTGGTGATGCCGTTCGGCGCCGGTAGCTGAACGGCCCTTCAATAACACGCGGGGCAATCGGCAACGGCCCCGCGTGCTTCTGGCACGTCTCTGACGAATACATCTTGGGCATGAGAGGAGTGATACTGTGGACGGCATCATTCAGTTTCTGATCTGGGCGGGCATTGTCGTGGTGGTCATCGCCGCGATCGGCTTCACCTTCGGCAGGCTCTACCATCGCGCCGAGCGCGACGAGGCGTTCGTGCGCACCGGCGTCGGCGGCCGGCGCGTCGTCAAGGACGGCGGCGCAGTGATCCTGCCGATCGTGCATGCGCTGGCGCGCGTCAAACTCAACACGGTCAAGCTGGTCGTCGACCGCCGCCGCGAGGACGCCTTCATCACCTCGGACCGCATGCGCGTCGACATCCGCGCCGAGTTCTACGTGCGCGTCGACGGCACCGACGACGGCATCGGCCTCGCGGCGCAGACGCTGGGCGACCGCGTCAACGACCCCAAGGCGATCCAGGACCTCGTCGAGGCGAAACTGGTCGACGCGCTCCGCTCGGTGGCGGCCCGCAACACGCTCGACCAGTTGCACGAGAGCCGCTCCGACTTCGTCAAGGCGGTGCAGGAGGCGGTCGAGACCGACCTGCGCTCCAACGGCCTCGAGCTGGAATCGGTCAGCCTTACCGGCCTCGACCAGACGCCGAAGGAATTCTTCAATGAGACCAACGCCTTCGACGCGGTGGGCCTGGCAAAACTCACCACCATCACCGAGCAGCGGCGCAAGGAGCGCAACGACATCACCCGCCAGACGGAGGTCGCCATCGCCGAGCAGGATCTCACCGCCGCACGCCAGAAATTCGCGCTGAAGCGCCAGGAGGAAGAGGCCCGCCTCGACCAGCAGCGCGACGTCGCCAACAAGGAGGCCCTCACCCGGTCGGAAAAGGCCAAAGCCGAGGAAGACGCCAAACTTGCGGAGCAAAGCGCGCAGATCGACCGCGAGCGCAACATCGCAGAGCGTGCCGCCGCCGCCAACAAGGCCAAGGAGGAAGCACGCATCAATTCCGAGCGCGACGTCGAGCTCAGCCGCCAGGACAAGGCGGTCGCCATCGCCATCAAGAGCGAGGAAACCTCACGGGCCGAGGCCAAGGCGCGCGAGGCCCAGGCGCTCACCGTCGCGGCCGAGGAAAAGGTGCAGACGGCGCGCGAGCGCGAGATCGCCGAGCGTAGCCGCCAGATCGCGGTTCTGCAGGCGCAGGAACAGGCGGAATCGGAGGCGGTGACTGTGACGGTCGGCGCCAATGCCGAGCGCAGCGCGGCGGAGGACCGGGCCGAGGCCGTTCTGGTCGAGGCGCGTGCCGAAGCCGAGGCCATGAAGGTTCGCGCCGAGGGCATCAAGGTCGAGGGCGAGGCGCAGGCCGCTACCATCCGCGCCCGCAACGAGGCCAACAACATGCTGTCGCAGCGGCTCATCGAGTTCGAGCTGACGCAGGCGCGCATCCGCATGCTGCCGGAAGCCTTCAAGGCGTTGATGGAGCCGGCAAGCCGCATCGAGAGCATCCGCGTCTTCGACACGGCGGGCTTTTCCGCCGGCCGCTCGGGTGGCGAAAGCGACGGCCGCTCAGGCCCGAGCGACCTCGCCGACCAGTTGCTGCGCTTCACCGGCAACAAGCCGCTGGTCGATGCCATGCTGGCGGCGGCGGGCGTCCAGGGCGCCGGCGGTTCGCTGAAGAACGTCGTCTTGGCGGCCACTCCGCCCGCGCCGGCAACGAAGACGCTGTCGGAGACTCTATCCGAAACTTTGACCGAGAGGCTGGCCGAGGACGATTGACGCCTTGGCCCTGCCGGAAAGTGCCGCCCGCTGCGCGGGCGGCACTTCGCGCTTCTGGCAACACGCCAAACAGCATCGACCGGGCGGCATATCCTCAAAGCGGCACGACGTGCCCCTCCGAAAGCGTCACACGGCGATCCATGCGCTGAGCAAGATCATGGTTGTGGGTGGCGATCAGCGCGGCGAGGCCGGACTGCCTCACCAGAGCCGACAGCGCGTCGAAGACGTAGGACGCGGTGACAGGGTCCAGATTGCCGGTCGGTTCGTCGGCAAGCAGCACCAGCGGCGCGTTGGCGACGGCGCGGGCAATCGCCACGCGTTGTTGCTCACCGCCGGAGAGTTCGGCCGGTCGATGCTCGCCGCGCTTTGCGATCTGCATGTAGTCGAGCAATTGCATGGCGCGGGTGCGCGCCTCCGAGGCCGATAGACCCTTCACCAGTTGCGGCATCATGATGTTCTCCACCGCCGAGAACTCCGGCAGCAGGTGATGGAACTGGTAAACGAAGCCGATGTCATTGCGGCGGATCGCGGTGCGTTCCTGATCCGAGAGCCGCCCGCAGGCGCGGCCGGCAAGGATGACGTCGCCGGCGTCCGGACGCTCCAGCAGGCCGGCCGTATGCAGCAGCGTTGACTTGCCCGTGCCGGACGGGGCCACCAGCGCCACCATCTCACCGCGGCTCAGCGCAAAGTCGGCGCCGTTCAGGATGGTCAGCTTGCGCTGCCCCTGCACATAGTGGCGTTCGACCGCCTTAAGTTCGATGATGGTGTCAGCCATTATTCGTACCGCAGCGCTTCGACCGGATCGAGCCGAGCGGCGCGCCAGGCCGGAAAGATCGTCGCCAGGAAGGAGAGAACCAGCGCCATGGCGATGACGGAAGCGGTCTCGCCGACATCCATGCGGGCCGGAAGCTGGCTGAGGAAATAAAGCTCCGGATTGAACAGTACCGTACCGGAGAGCCAGGAAAAGAACTGGCGGATCGATTCGACATTGAGGCAGACCACGATCCCCAATGCCACGCCGGCCAGCGTGCCGGCGACGCCTATCGCCGCCCCGGTCATCAGGAAGATACGCAGGATGGCACCTTGCGTCGCCCCCATGGTGCGAAGGATGGCGATGTCTCGTCCCTTGTCCTTCACCAGCATGATCAGACCCGAGATGATGTTCAGCGCCGCGACCAGCACGATCAGCGTCAGGATCATGAACATGACGTTGCGCTCGACCTGAAGGGCCGAGAAGAAGGTCTGGTTCCGCTGCCGCCAGTCCGCCAGATAGACCGGTCTCTGCGCCGCCTCCTCGATCGCCGGCCTAAGTGCGTCGACATTGTCGGGATTGTCGACGAAAATCTCGATCGTCTGCGCCTGGTTCTCCATATTGAAATAGAGCTGCGCTTCGCCGAGCGGCATGAAGACGATCGAAGAATCGTATTCCGACATGCCGACCTCGAACACCGCCGTCACCGGAAAGGTTTTTACACGCGGCGTGGTGCCAAACGGCGTGGCATCGCCTTCCGGCGAGACGAGCGTGATGGTGTCGCCGAGGACGAGCCCAAGATTCTCTGCCATGCGGGCGCCGATCGCCACGCCTTCACTGGTGTCGAAACCGACAAGCGAGCCTTGGCGAATGTTGTTGGCCACCAGCGATATCTTGCCGAGATCCTCGCCGCGAATGCCACGCACCAGCGCGCCGGTTCCGGGTCCAGCCGAGCCCGTCGAAAGCACCTGCCCATCGATCATCGGAATGGCATATTTCACGCCCCCGACGCCATTGATGCGCTTGGCGATGGCATCGTAATCGTCGAGCGGCAGGTCGACCGGCGACAGGATGAGGTGGCCGTTGATGCCGAGGATTCTTGTCAGCAACTCGGCGCGAAAACCGTTCATGACAGCCATGACGATGATCAGCGCCGCGACGCCCAGCATGATGCCGAAGAACGAGATCAGCGCGATGACCGAGACCACGGCTTCCTTGCGCTGCGGCCGCAGATAGCGCCAGGCCACCATGCGCTCGAACATCGAGAACGGCCCTGCTCCGGCTGGTCTGGCGGCCGCCGTATTCGCCGTCATGCGGCCGCACCCGAAAAGCGTTTTGCGACATCGGCAAGCGGGATCGTCACACGCTCGCCGGTGGAGCGGTTCTTGATCTCAGCCTCGCCCGCGGCCACGCCGCGCGGCCCTACGATCACCTGCCACGGCAGGCCGATCAGGTCGGCGGACGCGAATTTTCCGCCCGGCCGCTGGTCGGTGTCGTCGTAGAGCACGTCGCGGCCGGCCGCCGTCAGCGCCTCATAGAGTTCGCCGCAGGCCCGGTCGCAATCAGCATCGCCCGCCTTCATGTTGATCAGCCCGATATCGAAGGGCGCGACCGATTCGGGCCAGATAATGCCGTTCTCGTCATGGCTGGCCTCGATAATCGCGGCGATCAGGCGCGACGGGCCGATGCCGTACGAGCCCATCGAGACGAAATGATCTTTACCGTCGGGTCCTGCCACCTTGGCGCCCATCGGCTTCGAATATTTCTCGCCGAAATGAAAGATATGGCCGACCTCGATCCCGCGCGCCGACAGCCGCTCGCCTTCCGGGATTCTTTCCCATCTAGCTTCGTCATGCATCTCGTCGGTGGCGGCGTAGGGCGTCGTCCATTCCCGCACGATGCCGCCGATCTCGGCGTCGTCCGTGAAGTCGACGTTTTCCGCCGGCACCGGCAAATCCAGAAAATCCTTGTGACAGAACACCTGGCTCTCGCCGGTATCGGCCAGGATGATGAATTCGTGGCTGAGATCGCCGCCGATCGGCCCGGTATCGGCCCGCATCGGGATGGCCTTCAGCCCCATTCGCGTGAATGTTCTGAGATAGGATACGAACATGCGATTGTACGCAGCCTTGGCGCCATCGAAGTCGAGATCGAAGGAATAGGCGTCCTTCATCAGGAACTCTCTGCTACGCATGACCCCGAAGCGGGGGCGCACCTCGTCACGGTACTTCCACTGGATGTGGTAGAGGTTGAGCGGCAGGTCCTTGTATGACTTGACGTAGGACCGGAAGATCTCCGTAACCACCTCCTCGTTGGTGGGGCCGTAGAGCATGTCACGATCCTGGCGGTCCTTTATGCGCAGCATCTCCTTGCCGTAATCGTCATAACGGCCGCTCTCGCGCCACAACTCGGCCGACTGGATGGTCGGCATCAGGATTTCCAGGGCCCCGGCGCGGTCCTGTTCCTCGCGGACAATCCGGCAGACCTTATCGAGCACGCGCTTGCCCAGCGGCAGCCACGAGAAACTGCCTTGCCCCTGCTGGCGGATCATGCCGGCGCGCAACATCAGCCTATGCGAAACAATTTCGGCCTCGCGGGGCGTCTCTTTGAGGATCGGCAGGAAGTAGCGCGACAACCGCATGAAGGGGTCCGTTGATGCAGGAAACGACGCCGGAATCGGCGGCAGGAAGGAGCGTCCTGCATGGGCTTCATAGCGATTTCATGACGGGATGAAAACCCGGACACGGATACGCCGGATGCGGCGAGCGGACCTGTCGGTTTTTCGTGCAGCCGCTGCCATTCAGTTGTGCAGTGCAGCACATCAAACGCTGTTTCCCGACAAAATTTTCCGTGACAATTTGTCTGGGCTTAGTCTAAGGTGCAGCCTCATAAAGAGAGGGCGATAAGCAAATCGCCTTGTTACGCGGTCAAGTCTTGGGAGGATGCGATCTAGGCGCGAGAAATTGCTGCCGCCGGTTACCGGAAAACAGATCGGACGCGTTAAAATTGCAAGGCCTTGTGCCTTGCATTTTTTTTGTGCAGATTTTTGAGTTGCCGTAGCGAAAGGCAGTATTACTTGAAATCTGGTACGACACGCGGAATATCGTCTATTCCGAGCCCGAAGTAACGGGTGAGCAGTACCAGGATCCCGAAGACAACAAGCGACACGACGGTCGTCCAGATCACGGCGCGCAGCATATGCGCCCCACCCGGTGCGCTGGAGTGAGTGCCGGGAACGACGACACCGTCGTCATCCTGGGTTTTCAGGCCCACCGGCAGCACCGCGAAAAGCACAGTCCACCAGATGATGAGAAAGACGGCCGCGGCGGAGATATAAGTCATTTAGCCGGCTTTCTATTCACGCTTGTTCGAGTTCGACCAGCGTGCCCTGGAAATCCTTGGGATGAAGGAACAGCACCGGCTTGCCATGGGCGCCGATCTTCGGATTGCCGTCGCCCAGCACGCGCGAGCCCGATGCCTTCAGCCGGTCGCGCGCGGCAAGAATGTCGTCCACTTCGTAGCAGACGTGATGCATGCCGCCGGACGGATTTTTCGCAAGAAACGTGGCGATCGGCGAAGTCTCGCCCAGCGGCTCCAAGAGTTCGATCTTGGTATTGCCGGTGTCGATGAAGACGACGGTGACGCCATGCTCCGGCAGCGCTTGCGGCTCGGTGACTTTGGCTCCCAGCGTGTCGCGGTAGGTGGCGCTCGCCGCAGCGAGGTCCGGGACAGCGATGGCGACGTGGTTCAGGCGGCCGAGCATTGGGGGGTTCCTTGGAAAGCGTGGGTAACCGTCAGGCGGGCAGTCGGGAATAGGCAGTCGGCAGTAGGGAAAGCGAAAAAAGGCGGCGGCTGACGACAATCCTACTTTGACAATACCGTTACTCCTACTGCCGACTGCCTATTCCCGACTGCCTTACTTCGTGACAAACACCGTCACCAGCGGCTTCTTGCCCCAGGCTTCGTTGGCGGAGGCGCGCACGGCGCGGCGCACCGCCTCCTGCACGAGATCGAGGTCTTTTCGGCGCGCGCGGGGGATGGAGTCCACCGCGCCGATTGCCGCATCGAGCATGAGTTCTTCCAGTTCCTCGCCCGCCGCATCCACCTTGGCGACGCCGATGGCGACGATGTCCGGATCGCCGGACAGCTCATATTTGTCGTCGAGCACGACATTGACCGCCACATGGCCGGCGAAGGACAGTTTGCGGCGCTCGCGGATGCCCATGGCCTCGTCGTCGCCGATCAGCCGCCCGTCCTTGTAGAACTTTCCGAACGGCACCTTGTCGATGATCTCGGCCGCACCCGGCGCCAGCCGGATCACGTCGCCGTCGCGCACCTGTGCGACTTCCGGGATGCCGGACGCGGCCATCACCGAACCCTGCGCGACCAAATGCGCCGCCTCGCCGTGGACCGGGATACCGATCCTCGGCTTCGTCCATTCATACATGCGTCTGAGTTCGGCGCGGCGCGGATGGCCCGAAACATGGACCAGCGCGTCATTGTCCTCGACGATCTTGATGCCCTGGTCGATTAGCTGGTTCTTGATCTCGAGGATCGCCTTCTCGTTGCCGGGAATGGTGCGGGACGAGAAGATGACAACGTCGCCCGGCGACAGTGCGACCGTCTTCATCTCGTCGCGGGCGAGCTTTGCGAGGGCGGCACGCGACTCGCCCTGGCTGCCGGTGCAAATGACGACAAGATTCTCGCGCGGGATGAACCCGTAATCCTCCTCGTCGATGAATTCGGGCAGGCCGTCCATATAGCCGAGTTCGCTGGCGACGTTGACCACCCGCTTCAGCGAGCGGCCAAGCAGCAGGCATTGCCGGCCGCAATCGCGCGCCGCTTCGGCAATCGAGCGGATGCGGCCAACATTCGACGAGAAGGTGGTGACCGCGACCCGGCCGGGCGCCGCCTCGATGACGCCGCGCAGCCCCTGCCCCACCGCCTGCTCGGAGGGCGAATCGCCATCGCGCAAGGCATTGGTGGAATCGCAGATGAGCGCCAGCACGCCGGCCGCGCCGAGTTCGCGAAAGCGCGCCTCATTGGTCAGCGGGCCGATCTCCGGCGCCGGGTCGATCTTCCAGTCGGCGGTGTGGACAACGGTGCCGAGCGGCGTGGTGATGGCGAGCGACACCGGCTCGGGGATCGAATGGGTGACGGCCACCGCCTCGACGCCGAACGGGCCGACGGAAAATTTTTCGCCGGCGCGAAAGATGTTGATCGGGATTTTTGGGCCGCCGCCGTCCGACTGACGTTTTGCCTCTAGCAAGCCGGAGGTGAACGGCGTCATCCACACGGGAACCTTGAGTTTCGGCCAGAGGTCGAGCAACGCGCCGTAGTGGTCCTCGTGCGCGTGGGTGATGACGATGCCGCGCAGTCTTTCCACACGCTCCTCGATATAGCGGATATCCGGCAGCACAAGGTCGACGCCCGGCAGCGTCGCGTCGGGAAAGGTCACGCCGACATCGACAACCAGCCATTCACGCGCATCGGCGGGTCCGAAACCGTAGAGGGCGAAGTTCATGCCGATCTCGCCGACCCCGCCCAGCGGAGCGAAGACGAGTTCGGGACCTGAATATTTTGCCATGTCTACCTCTTGCCGGGTACTGCCGGGGACAGTTTACTTTCTTTCCGCGGAAAAGCCGAAGCGCTTCAATGCGGGCGCGGGCGGAAAACGTAGACTGTCCTCCTCTGCAAACTCACGCCGCGCCGGCCGATGCCACCGCGCCAAAATGCACATCACCCGCGGCAATGGCGATCCTGCTGCCGCCGTCCTCGCGGATGACGAAGCGGCAATCCTCGTCGATGGTCTCGAAAATGCCGCGCACGATGCGGCCTTCGGCACGCACGGCAACTTCGCCGCCGAGCCCCGCTGCCCGCTCAAGCCAGCGCTGTCGGATACGGGCGAGCCCCCTGCCCTCGTTCCATTGGCGCATCGTCTCGCTCCAGGCGTCGGCGAGCGCCAGAAACAGCGTCGCGGCATCGCAGGTGGCACCGAGCGCCCGCAGCGAGGTGGCGGGATAGGGCACATCCTCCGGATAAGCCGCGACATTGACACCTATGCCGATAGCCACCGCTGCCCTGTCGTCCGAAATCATCGTCGATTCCAGCAGAATGCCGGCCATCTTCGCGCCACTGGCAAGCACGTCGTTCGGCCATTTCAGCTCGAAGCGAGTGCCGCGCCCACCGCTGCCGCCGTCCGGGGCGACCGCCACGCTGATGCCCGGCGCAACTGCGTCCAACGCATCGGAAAGCGCAAGGCCGGCAACAAAGCCGAGCGTCGCGGCACGCTGCAAATCGTGGCCGGAGACAAGCAGGAGCGTCGCGGCAAGGTTGCCCTCGGGCGTCGCCCAGGGGCGACCACGCCGGCCACGCCCGCTTTCCTGCCGGCTGGCGACCACCCAGAGTTTTCCCGGATCGCCGGCGCGGGCATGCCCAATCGCCAGAACGTTGGTGGAACCTACGGTGTCATGCGCATCCAGCCGGTAGCCGTCGGCTATTGCGGTCGGAGGAAGCTGGAATCCCATTCCTCTAAAAGAACGACTTCGCGGCGGCTTCGGCCATAGTGCCGATCGGCCCACCGATCAGCACGTAGAACAAGACGAAGGCACCCGACAGGCCGAGCACCAGCCGGAGTTCCCCGGCCATCGGCAGGAAGCCGCCAACCGGCTCGTCGAACCACATGATCTTGATGATGCGCAGGTAGTAATAGGCACCCACAACGGAAGCCAGCACGCCGATGATGGCCAAGGTATAGAGGTTTGCGTTAACGGCTGCGAGGAAGACGTACCACTTGGCCCAGAAGCCGGCGAGCGGCGGAATGCCGGCCAGCGAGAACATCAGGATCGTCATGATCGTAGCCATGGCGGGATTGGTCGACGACAAACCCGCGAGATCGCCGATCTGCTCGACATTGCCGTCCTTGCGCCGCATGGCGAGGATGAATGCAAAGGTGCCGAGCGTCATGACGAGGTAGATCAGCATGTAGATGGCAACGCCGCGCGCGCCGGCTTCCGAATTCGCGGCAAGGCCGACCAGCGCGAAGCCCATATGGCCGATCGACGAATAGGCCATCAGCCGCTTGATGTTCTTCTGGCCGATCGCCGCCACTGAGCCCAGCACCATCGAGGCGATGGCGATGAAAACGATGATCTGCTGCCAGTCCGGCGCAATCGGTTCGAATGCGCCCATGGTGACGCGCACCAGCAGCGCCATCGCGGCCATTTTCGGCGCGGCTGCGAAGAAGGCGGTCACCGGCGTCGGCGCGCCCTCATAGACGTCGGGCGTCCACATATGGAAAGGCACGGCGGAAATCTTGAAGGCCAGGCCCGCCAGCACGAAGACCAGGCCGAAGACCAGCCCGAGCTGCCGCCCACCTTCGCCGAGGGCAGCCGCGATCTCGGCGAAGCCCGTGTTGCCGGTGTAGCCATAGACGAGGCTGATGCCGTAGAGCAGCATGCCGGACGACAGCGCGCCGAGCACGAAATATTTCAGGCCGGCCTCGGTCGAACGCACGCTGTCGCGGTTGATGGCCGCGACCACGTAAAGCGCCAGCGATTGCAGCTCGAGCCCAAGATAGAGCGCGATCATGCTGTTGGCAGACACCATCAGCAGCATGCCGAGGGTCGCCAGCATGATGAGCACCGGATATTCGAACTTGTCGAATTTTTCCGCCTTGGCGAAGCCCACCGACATGATCAGGGTGACGATCGATCCGAGCAGAGTCAGCACCTTCATGAAGCGTGCGAAGGAATCGCTGATGAAACTGCCGCCGAAGGCCGAGCCGTCGCCGGTGAACAGCAGCAGCCAGGCACCGGCGGCGATCAGTATGGCAACCGCAAGACCCGTGACAGTGGTGTTGGCGCGTTCCCCGGAATAGACGCCGACCATGAGCAGCGCCAGCGCGCCGAGCGCAACGATAAGTTCCGGCGCGGCGAGCGAGAGACTAAGCGAAAGATCTGGCGTCATCTGCCTGTCCCTGTCAGTGCGCGGCCGGTTCCGCCGCGGCGGCCGGTTCGGCGGCGGCCGTCTGCGCGCCCGCCTCGATGGATGCGGAAACCTGGCTGACCAGGGCCTTCACCGAGGCCGCGGTCGCATCGAAGACCGGCGCCGGATAGACACCGAAGAAGATGGTGAGCACCACCAACGGATAAATGATCGCCTTCTCGCGCGTCGAAAGGTCCAGCAGGCCCTTCAGGCTTTCCTTGGAGAGGACGCCGTAGATCACCCGACGGTAGAGCCAGAGCGCATAGGCGGCCGACAGCACCACGCCGGTCGTCGCGAACAGAGCCACCCAGGTATTCACCTGGAAGACGCCGAGCAGCGTGAGGAATTCGCCGATGAAGCCGCTGGTACCCGGCAGGCCGACATTGGCCATGGTGAAGATCAGGAACACCACGGCGTATTTCGGCATGTTGTTGACCAGCCCGCCATAGGCGGCGATCTCGCGGGTGTGCATGCGGTCGTAGATGACGCCGACGCAGAGGAACAGCGCGCCGGAGACCAGGCCATGCGACAGCATCTGGAACAGCGAACCCTGGATGCCCTCCTGGTTCATCGCGAAGATGCCCATGGTCACGTAGCCCATATGGGCGACCGACGAATAGGCGATCAGCTTCTTCATATCCTCCTGCATCAGCGCCACCAGCGAGGTGTAGATGATGGCCACCACAGAGAGGGTGAAGACAAAGGGCGCGAAATATTCGGACGCGAGCGGGAACATCGGCAGCGAGAAGCGCAGGAAGCCGTATCCGCCCATCTTCAAAAGGATCGCGGCCAGGATCACCGAACCCGCCGTCGGCGCCTCCACGTGCGCGTCGGGCAGCCAGGTGTGCACCGGCCACATCGGCATCTTCACCGCGAAGGAGGCGAAGAAGGCCAACCATAGCCATGTCTGCATGTTGGCGGGGAAGTCATGCGTCAGAAGTGTCGGGATGTCCGTTGTGCCAGCCTGCCAGTACATTGCCATGATGGCGAGCAGCATCAGCACCGAGCCGAGCAGCGTGTAGAGGAAGAATTTGAAAGAGGCATAGACGCGCCGCTTGCCGCCCCAAACGCCAATGATGATGAACATCGGGATCAGGCCGGCCTCGAAGAACACGTAGAACAGCACGAGATCCAGCGCGCAGAACACGCCGATCATCAGCGTTTCGAGCAGCAGGAACGCGATCATGTATTCCTTGACGCGCTTCTGCACCGACTCCCAGGAAGCCAGTATGCAGAGCGGCATAAGGAAGGTGGTCAGGATGACGAACAGCATCGAGATGCCGTCCACGCCCATGTGGTAGGAGATACCGCCGCCCAGCCAGTCCCGCTTTTCGACAAACTGGAAGCCTGGGTTCGAATTGTCGAAACCCGACCAGATGAACAGCGACACCAGGAAGGTCAGGCTGGTCGTCCATAGCGTCACGTTGCGGATATTGCGACGTGCCGTCTCGCCCTCGTCGCGGATGAACAGCACGAGCAGCACGCCGACCAGCGGCAGTATGGTGACCAGCGTCAGGATTGGCATGCCGGTCATTAGAAGCTGCTCCCGAGCATCATCCAGGTAACGAGCGCGGCGACGCCGATCAGCATCACGAAGGCATAGTGATAGAGGTAGCCGGTCTGCAGCTTGACCGCCTGGTTGGTGAGGTCGACGATGCGCGCCGACACGCCGTCAGGCCCGAGCCCGTCGATGACGGCGCCGTCGCCCTTCTTCCAAAGGAAGTAGCCGAGTCGCTTCGCGGGCTGCACGAACAGGAAGTCGTAGAGTTCGTCGAAATACCACTTGTTGAGCAGGAACTGGTAGAGGCCGCGATGGCGCTCCGCCAGCTTCCTGGGTGCGTCCAGGTCGCGGATGTAGAACTGCCAGGCGACCAGGAAGCCGGCGACCATCGCGATGAACGGCGAAAGCTTTGCCCAAGCCGGCACCTCGTGGATGGCGTGCAGGATGTGGTTATCCGGCAGCGTATAGAGCGCCGTCTTCCAGAACGCCTCGTAACCTTCGCCGATGAAGTAGTCGTGGAAGAACAGGCCGGCGAACAACGCGCCGGCGGCCAGCACATAAAGCGGGTACAGCATTACGTTCGGCGATTCATGCACATGGTGCATGACGTCGGCGGTGGCGCGCGGGGTGCCGTGGAAGGTCATGAAGATCAGCCGCCACGAATAGAAGCTGGTGAAGATCGCGGCCACCACCAGCAGGGTGAACGCGACTCCGGCGAAGGCATTGTGGCCGGCGAAGGCGCCCTCGATGATGGCGTCCTTGGAGAAGAAGCCGGCCGTGCCGATGATGGTGAAGGGAATGCCGACGCCGGTCAGCGCCAGCGTGCCGACGATCATCATCCAGTAGGTCTTCGGGATCAGCTTTCGCAGGCCGCCCATCTTGCGCATGTCCTGTTCGTCGGACACGGCGTGGATGACCGAGCCGGAGCCGAGGAACAGCAGCGCCTTGAAGAAGGCGTGCGTGAACAGGTGGAAGATGGCGGCGGAATAGAAGCCCATGCCGAGCGCCACGAACATGTAGCCGAGCTGCGAGCAGGTCGAATAGGCGATGACGCGCTTGATGTCGTTCTGCACCAGACCGACGGTGGCGGCGAAGAAAGCAGTGATCGCGCCGATGATCGTGACGACGAGCAGCGCGGTCTGCGAATGCTCGAACAGCGGCGAAAGCCTGGCCAGCATGAACACGCCGGCGGTCACCATGGTCGCCGCGTGGATCAGCGCCGACACAGGTGTCGGGCCTTCCATGGCGTCCGGCAGCCAGGTGTGCAGCGGCACCTGCGCCGACTTGCCCATGGCGCCCATGAACAGCAGCAGGCAGATGACGGTCAGCGCGGCATATTTGTCGAGGTGGTAGCCGAGGAAGGTCATTACCGTCTCGCCGGCTGGCGCGGCTGCGACATCCGCGCCAGGTTCTCCAGCGGCGGCGGATGCCGTTTCGGTCGCGGCGGGGGCGGCCTGCTCGGCGCCAGGTGTTGCCTCGGTGCCGACGGGCGCGGCCTCATGGCCGGCCTCGGCGGTGGCAGTGCCATGCCCTTCGCCGGTCGTCGCCTCACCGTGCACGGCGGCCGGCGCGTAATTGGCGGCGGCATTGGTGAAGATCGTGTCGAACGACACCGAGCCGAACAGCAGGAACACGCCGAAGATGCCGAGCGCGAAGCCGAAATCGCCGACGCGGTTGACGACGAAGGCCTTGATGGCCGCCGCGTTGGCCGACGGCTTCTTGTACCAGAATCCGATCAGCAAATAGGAGGCGAGACCGACGCCTTCCCAGCCGAAGAACATCTGGACGAGGTTGTCCGACGTCACCAGCATAAGCATGGCGAAGGTAAACAGGCTGAGATAGGCGAAAAAGCGCGGCCGGTGCGGGTCGTGGTGCATGTAGCCGATAGAGTAGATGTGGACCAGAGCCGACACGGTGTTGACCACCACCAGCATCACCACCGTCAGCGTATCGATGCGCAGCGCCCAGTCGGCCTGCAGGCTGCCCGAATCGATAAAGCGCAGCACCGGCACGGTGAAGGTCTCGACATCGCCGAAGCCGACGGTGAAGAAGGCGACCCAAGACAGCACCGCCGACACCACCAGCAGGCCGGAGGTGATGTATTCCGAGGTCTTGGCACCCAGCGAATTGCCGAACAGCCCGACGATCAGGAAGCCGATTAGGGGGAGGAAGACGATGGCCTGGTACATAGAAAAACCTTCGCTCAGCCCTTCATCATGTTGACGTCTTCGACCGCGATCGAGCCGCGGTTGCGGAAGAAGACGACGAGAATTGCCAAGCCGATCGCCGCCTCGGCGGCGGCCACCGTCAGCACGAACAGCGCGAACACCTGGCCGACGAGGTCGCCCAGCGCCGCCGAAAAGGCGACGAAATTGATGTTGACCGCGAGCAGGATGAGCTCGACCGACATCAGGATGACGATGACGTTCTTGCGGTTCAGAAAGATGCCGAACACGCCGAGCGTGAACAGAACAGCCGAAACGGTCAGAAAATGCGCGATACCGACTTGCATGGTCAGATGCCCTTCCCCGTCTCGACCTTCTTGATTTCGACGGCCGTGGCCGGCGTGCGCGCCACCTGCCGCGAGATGTTCTGGCGCTTGACGCCAACCTTGTGGCGCAGCGTGAGCACGATCGCGCCGATCATCGCCACCAGCAGGATCAGGCCCGCGATCTGGAAATAGTAGATGTAATCCGTGTAGAGGATATCGCCGAGCGCCGCCGTATTGTGCCTCGTCAGCACGTCGGGCGTGGGCATTGCGACGGAGGTCGCGAGGTCGGGGACGAAGGCGTAGCCGCCAAGCACGACGATCAGTTCCGCCGCCAGGATGATGCCGACCAGCGCGCCGATCGGCGCATATTGCAGCGCGCCGCTCTTCAACTCGGCGAAGTCGACGTCGAGCATCATGACGACGAACAGGAACAGCACCGCGACCGCGCCGACATAGACGACGAGCAAGATCATCGCCAGGAACTCGGCGCCGGTGAGCAGAAAGAGCGCGGCGGCGTTGAAGAAGGTGAGGATGAGATAGAGCACCGAATGCACGGGGTTGCGCGCGGAAATGACCATGAACGCCGCGGCAACCGCGACGAAGGCGAAGAGGTAGAAGAAGATCGCCTCTAGTCCGTTGAGCATTGGGTTCCCCCGGGTTCAAGTCCACGATTCCGCCCTGCCTCCGGCCGCGAAATCGCGTGTTCCTTAGACGAGCCGTTGCGGCCCGTCCATGTTTGCGCTGGGGACAGTTTACTTAATTCCGCTCTCGCCCGCTCGCCGAACGCAGCGCCCGAAGGCGGAATTAAACAAACTGTCCCCGGTTTCTGCCCGCCTACCGATACGGCGCGTCCAGATCGATGTTGCGCGCGATCTCGCGCTCCCACCGGTCGCCGTTGGCGAGCAGCTTGTCCTTGTCGTAATAGAGTTCCTCGCGCGTTTCCGTCGCAAACTCGAAATTCGGCCCCTCGACGATCGCATCGACCGGGCAGGCCTCCTGGCAGAAGCCGCAATAGATGCACTTCACCATGTCGATGTCGTAACGCACCGTGCGGCGCGTGCCGTCGTTGCGGCGCGGGCCGGCCTCGATGGTGATGGCTTGCGCCGGGCAGATCGCCTCGCAGAGCTTGCAGGCGATGCAGCGTTCCTCGCCGTTGGGATAACGACGCAGCGCGTGCTCGCCGCGAAAACGCGGGCTAACCGGCCCCTTCTCGAAGGGGTAGTTCAGCGTCGGCTTCGGCGCGAAGAACTGGCGCATCGACAGGAAGAAGGCGCCGACAAACTCCTTCAGAAGCAGGCCTTTGGCGGCTTGAGCTAAGGCTGACATCTCATTCTCCAGCAAACAGCGGGCCGACGAACCAGCCCACCAGCGGCATCAGCACGAACTGGCTGAGGCCGGTAACATTCAGAACCTTCTTCGTCTCCGGCAGATCGACCCGCGTGGCGAGAAGCCGCAGCAGATAATAATCCGCCGCTGCGATCACGAGACCCACAAGCGCGCCGATCAGCGAAGCCGACATCACGCCAACCCCGTGATCTTCAGGAAGGCGGCGACGATGACGACCATCGCCAGCGAGATCGGCAAGAACACCTTCCAGCCCAGGCGCATCAACTGGTCGTAGCGGTAGCGCGGCACGAACGCCTTCACCATGGCGAACATGAAGAACACCAGGCAGACCTTGAGCACGAACCAGATGACGCCCGGCACCCAGGTGAAGGGCGCAAAGTCGAAGGGCGGCAGCCACCCGCCGAGGAACAGCACGGTGGTCAGCGCACACATCAGCACGATGGCAACGTATTCGCCGAGGAAGAACAGCAGGAACGGCGTCGACGAATATTCGATCATGTGGCCGGCGACGAGTTCCGATTCGGCCTCGACAAGGTCGAACGGCGGCCGGTTGGTCTCAGCCAGCGCCGAGATGAAGAACACGACGAACATCGGGAACAACGCCAGCCAGTGCCAGTCGAGGAAAGTGTTGGGCAGACCGATCATCGTGCCGATGCCATCCTTCTGCGACAGCACGATGTCGGAAAGGTTGAGCGAGCCGACGCAGAGCAGCACGGTGACGATGACGAAGCCGATGGAAACCTCGTAGGACACCATCTGCGCGGCCGAGCGCAGCGCGCCGAGGAACGGATATTTCGAGTTCGACGCCCAGCCGCCCATGATGACGCCGTAGACTTCCAGCGACGAGATGGCGAAGACGTAGAGGATGCCGACATTGATGTTGGCGATGGCCCAGCCGTCGCTGATCGGGATCACCGCCCATGTGGCCAGCGCAAGTGCTGCCGACACCACCGGGGCCAGCAGAAAAATACCCTTGTTGGCGCCGGACGGGATGACCGGCTCCTTGAACACGAATTTCAAAAGGTCGGCGAAGGACTGCAGCAGCCCCCAGGGACCGACAACGTTCGGGCCGCGGCGAAGCTGCACCGCCGCCCAGATTTTCCGGTCGGCATAGAGAAGATAAGCCACGAAGATCAGCAGGACGACCAGCAGCACGACCGACTTGATCAGGATGATCAGCGCGGGCAGCACGTAGATTGTGAGGAAGGATTCCATCGGGCTTGCCTATTCCGCTGCCTGCTTGAAGCCGCCCTTGGCGAGCGCCGAGCATTCCGCCATCACGGCCGAAGCCCGGGCGATCGGGTTGGTCAGATAAAAATCCTCGACCGGCGACACGAACGCCGCCTTGCCGAGCGCGCCGCCGAGCTTCGCCGCATTCGCCACGTCTTCGGCGCTGCCCGCAAAAATCTCGTCGATCTCGGCCAGATGCGGATGCGCCGCGTGCAGTTTCGCCCGGAGCTGCGCCAGCGAATCGAAGGGCAGCTTCTTGCCGAGCACATCGGAGAGCGCGCGCAGGATCGCCCAGTCTTCGCGGGCGTCGCCCGGCGCGAAACCGGCGCGGCTCGTCTGTTGCACGCGGCCCTCGGTGTTGACGTAGGTGCCCGATTTTTCGGTGTAGGCGGCAGCCGGCAGGATGACGTCGGCGCGGTGTGCGCCCTTGTCGCCATGCGTGCCGATATAGACGACGAAGGCGCTGCCGGCTTTCGACAGGTCGACTTCATCGGCACCCAGCAGGAACAGAACGTCCGTGCCGCTGAGCATGCCTGCCACATCCTTGCCGCCCTCGCCCGGCACGAAGCCGATGTCGAGGCCGCCGACACGCGCCGCCGCGTTGTGCAGCACCGCAAAGCCGTTCCAGCTCTCGGCGATCGCGCCGACGGAGGTTGCAAGTTGCGCGGCCAGCGCGAGGACCGCCGCGCCGTCGCCTCGCGACAATGCGCCCTGCCCGACGATGATCAGCGGGTGTTTGGCGTTCTTCAGCACCTCGAAGAACTTTCCGTTGCCGGCGGCGAGATCCTTCAGCGTGTCGGGGCCGGCGCCGAGCACTTCATGCGGATAGCGCAGGTCGACCGCTTCGCCGATGACGGCGACCGGGAACGGTCCGGCCATGCGCGAGCGCTTGCGGATGCGGGCGTTCAGCACCGATGCCTCGTAGCGCGGGTTTGCGCCGATGATCAGCACGGCGTCGGCCTGCTCGATGCCTTCGATGGTCGGGTTGAAGATATAGCTGCCGCGCCCGAGCGACGGGTCGAGTGCGGCACCGTCCTGCCGGCAGTCGATGTTCTTCGAGCCCAGCGATTCGGCCAGCAGTTTCAGCGCATACATCTCCTCGACAGCTGCGAGGTCGCCGGCAATCGCGCCGATCCTGTCGCCGCTGGTCTTGGCAACGGCGGCCTTGATCGCCGAAAAAGCTTCGGGCCAGGTGGCGGCGGCGAGCTTGCCGTTGCGACGCACATAGGGCCGGTCGAGGCGCTGCGTGCGCAAGCCATCCCAGATGAAGCGGCTCTTGTCGGAAATCCACTCCTCGTTCACCTGCTCGTTGACGCGCGGCATGATGCGCATCACCTCGCGGCCGCGGCTATCGACGCGGATGGCCGAGCCGACCGCGTCCATGACGTCGATCGATTCGGTCTTGGTCAGTTCCCAGGGCCGCGCCGTGAAAGCGAAGGGTTTCGAGGTCAGCGCGCCGACCGGGCAGAGGTCGATGACGTTGCCCTGCAGTTCAGAAGTCATCGCCTGTTCGAGATAGGTGGTGATCTCGGCGTCCTCGCCGCGGCCGATCAGGCCAAGCTCGGAAATACCGGCCACCTCGGTGGTGAAGCGGACGCACCGCGTACAGTGGATACAGCGGTTCATGATCGTCTTGACCAGCGGGCCGATATATTTGTCCTCGACCGCGCGCTTGTTCTCCTTGTAACGCGAGGAGTCCACGCCGAAGGCCATGGCCTGGTCCTGCAGGTCGCACTCGCCACCCTGGTCGCAGATCGGGCAGTCGAGCGGATGGTTGATGAGCAGGAACTCCATCACGCCTTCCCTGGCCTTCTTGACCATCGGCGTGTTGGTGAACATCTCCGGCAATTCGCCGTTCGGACCGGGGCGCAGGTCGCGCACGCCCATGGCGCAGCTCGCCTGGGGCTTGGGCGGTCCGCCCTTCACCTCGATCAGGCACATGCGGCAGTTGCCGGCGATCGACAGCCGCTCGTGGAAGCAGAAGCGCGGCACTTCCGCGCCCGCTTCCTCCGCCGCCTGCAGCAGCGTGTAGTGGTCGGGTACCTCGATCTCTTTCCCGTCGACCTTGAGCTTTGCCATTATCTGTCCCCGGCGGTGTTCGCCGCTTCATACGCCTTGAAAAGATCGCTGACCTTGACGCCGTCGATCGTCATGCCCGCGAGCAGCGCGTTCTCTATCTTCACATTGCTCATGTTCACATTGCTGAAATGCGCGCCCGAAAGGTTGGCGTCGGCGACGCGCACATTGCTCAGCAATACCTTCTCGAATGCCGCCGCCGAGAGGTTGGCGTTGTGGAAATGGCTGTTCGACAGGTTCGCGTCGTCAAAACGGGAATTCGCCACCGAGGCGTTCTTCACGTCGAGCACGTCGCGTTTGTCGTGAACCTCCATCGCCTTACCTTCCGTCACTGCTTCGCGCCGGCCAGCGCCGCCGCCTGACCGATCCAGCCGTCGCGGTCGATCCGGCCCTTGAAGCCGAGCGTATCGTCAACCCAGGCGACTTCCGATGCGCCCCAGCCGGCTATCTGCGCATAGGTCCAGATACCGAGGCCATTCAGCACCTGCTCCAGCTTTGGGCCGACACCGGAGATCGCCTTCAAATCGTCCGGCGCGTCAGGTTTTTCCGTCGGGGTCGGCTTGCTTGGCGACACAGGCGAAGTTTCAGCGACAACAGGCGGAAGCTCCGTGACAGCCGGCGGAGCGTCCGGCAAAGCCAGCGCCGTCTTCGACTGCGCGGCCGCTGTTTCAGCCACCTCGGGTGCATCCACGACTTGAGGAGCCTCGGCCGCCAGAGGCGCGGCCTCGTCGACGATCGGCTCGGCCTTCTCGATCCGTGCTTCGGCTTCAGTCACCAGTTGCTCAATAGCAACGACCGGCTGAATTTCCGTAGACGGAGCAACTGACTTTGCAGCCTTTCGGCCGCCAGCCCGGGCGGGCTTCGGCTCGGCTTCGGGAACAGCTTCCGCCTTAGGAGGCGTTTCGACGATGCGCAGACCCTTTTCCGCCTTTTGGGCAACCAGCTTTGACGGTCCGACATCGCTGACCGCCGGCGCGGCACCGACCTCTGCGATCAGCGACGATGCGGCAGCCTTGGCGCGCTTTTGAGGCGTCCGCGCCGCGTCGCGGAACTCGTCCGCGGAGACATATTCGTCAAAGGCGAAGGAGAACATGCGTTGCGAGGTAACTGTCGCACCCGACAGCACGCCGAACCATGCGCCGGCAGCTTGGCTCGCAAAGCCGATGCCAAGCGCCGACATCGCTGCCACGCCGGCGAGCGGATGCGCCATCAGATTGATGGTACCGGCGAACTCGGCCGGCATCAGCGCTTTCGTCTCCTTCATCATTTCGTCCAGCATCGCCCCGCTCGGCATCAGTTCGTCAGGAATGGAAAACATCGACATCGGCTTGCTCCTTCGGTTCCGGATTTCGCCCGTCTCGCTGTCCCTCAGTGTTTCCGCCTTGGCCGTCTTTTTCTCGTCAAATCAATGCGATCGTTCGATCGGTTCGCTCCGCATCTCTCCTATTCCGCCGCGACCAGCACCGGCTCGGCGCGATGCGCGTTGCGGGTAAACTCGTCGATGCGCCGCTCGATCTCCGGGCGGAAGTTGCGGATCAGGCCCTGGATCGGCCAAGCGGCCGCGTCACCCAGCGCGCAGATCGTGTGGCCCTCGATCTGCTTGGTGACGTCGAGCAGCATGTCGATCTCGCGCTTCTGCGCCTCGCCGCGCACCAGCCGCTCCATCACCCGCCACATCCAGCCCGTGCCCTCGCGGCATGGCGTGCACTGGCCACAGCTCTCATGCTTGAAGAAATAGGCGAGCCGCGCGATCGCCTTCACGATATCCGTCGACTTGTCCATGACGATGACGGCCGCCGTGCCGAAGGACGACTTCTTCTCGCGCATGCCGTCGAAATCCATGATGGCATCGGCCATGTCCTCGCCCTTGATCACCGGGCAGGACGCGCCCCCGGGAATGACGGCCAGCAGATTGTCCCAGCCGCCGCGCACGCCGCCGCCATGCTTTTCCACCAGTTCGCGGAAGGTGATGCCCATCGCCTCCTCGACCGTGCACGGCGTGTTCACATGCCCGACCAGCATGAACAGTTTCGTGCCTACATTGTTTGCCCGGCCGATCGACGAGAACCATGCCGCGCCGCGCCGCAAAATGGTCGGCGCCACGGCGATCGACTCAACGTTGTTTACGGTGGTCGGGCAACCGTAGAGGCCCATATTCGCGGGGAAAGGCGGCTTGAGACGCGGCTGGCCCTTCTTGCCCTCGAGGCTTTCTAGCAGGGCCGTCTCCTCGCCGCAGATATAGGCGCCGGCGCCGTGGTGCACGTAGATCTCGAAATCGTAGCCGTTCTTGTTGTTCTTGCCGATCAGGCCGGCATCATAAGCTTCGTCGATGGCGCGCTGCAGCGCCTCGCGCTCGCGGATGAACTCGCCACGCACATAGATGTAGGCGGCGATCGCGCCCATGGCGAAGCCGGCCAGCAGGCAGCCTTCGACCAGCGTGTGCGGATCGTGGCGAAGAATGTCGCGGTCCTTGCACGTACCGGGTTCCGATTCATCGGCGTTGACGACGAGGTAGCTCGGGCGGCCGTCGCTCTGCTTGGGCATGAACGACCATTTCAGCCCTGTCGGGAAGCCCGCGCCGCCGCGCCCGCGCAGCCCTGACGCCTTCATCTCGTTGACGATCCAGTCGCGGCCCTTGTCGATGATCGCCTTGGTGCCGTCCCAGGCGCCGCGCGACATCGCGCCTTTCAGCGACCGGTCGAATTGCCCGTAGATGTTGGTGAAGATGCGGTCTTTGTCCTGAAGCATTTTTCGTCCCTCAGACCGGCTTCTTGCCGAAGACGCGGATGTATTCGGCGACGCCGCCCTTGGCCAGCGCCTTGGCCTGCTTCACCCAGTCTTCACGCTCGATGCGACCGTGGAACGACAGGTAACCGTCGACCCACTCGCGCTCCGCCTTCTTCCACGACGCCACCTGCGCGTAGGTGTAGATGCCGAGCGAATGCAAAATGCCTTCGATCTTCGGGCCGACGCCTGAGATCAACTGAAGATCGTCAACGGCAGCCGGCTTCTCGATGCCCGCCGGACGGTTCTTGTCCTCCAGCGAAGGTTTCGCCGAACCAGCCTTGGCTTTCGGCGCGGCGCTTCCCTGCTTCGCCTCGGGAGCCTTGAATGCTGCGGCAGGCTCGCTGCGCGGTGTGCGCGCGCTGCGTTGCTTCTCGGTCTTCTCCACAGCCGGCGAAGCCTGGTTGGCGTTGGCAACCGAATGTGCGGGCGCGGCAACACTCGCCGCCTTCTCGCCGTTGACGCTCGCCTTCTCCGGTGAGGGCGTCTTCAGCGCGGGGCTGGTTTCCGGCGCGTCGGTCTTCGGCTTGGCCGCCTGCGATGGCGGCACCGTCGCGGCATCGGCGACCGGCGCGGCCGCGGCAGCCTTGGCTGCCGCTTCCCGAGCCTCGCGGTCGCGGGTCGTCTTCAGGACTGCCACTTCGTCGTTCAGGCTGGAAAAGCCCGAAATCGGCGCGGAATAGACGCGCTCGACCTGCGGCCCGGGCTTGACGCTGTCGCCCTTGCCGCTTTCGAATGCATCGATGATCTCGGCCAAACGTTCCGGCGTCAGATCCTCGTAGGTATCCTTGAACACCATCACCATCGGCGCATTCACGCAGGCGCCGAGGCATTCGACTTCCTCCCAGGACAGCGTGCCGTTGTCGTTCAGGTGGAACTGGTCGTGATGGATTTTCGAGCGGCAGACATCCATCAGCTCTTCCGCGCCGCGCAGCATGCAGGGCGTCGTTCCGCAGACCTGAATGTGGGCCTTCGAACCCACAGGCTTCAGCTGGAACTGCGTGTAGAAAGTCGCGACTTCCAGCACGCGGATCAGCGGCATTTCGAGCATCTGGCTGACGTGCTCGATGGCCGCCTTGCTTACCCAGCCTTCCTGGTCCTGCGCCAGCATCAGCAGCGGGATGACCGCCGACTGCTGCCGGCCTTCCGGATATTTTTTGATCCACGTCCTGGCCTCGTCAGTCATCGCCTCGTTGAAGGCGAAAGTGGCGGGCTGGACGCTGGCTTCTGCGAGACGGCGGACGGACATTCAGACAAACCTCAACGCACGGGCTTGCAATATTGCGTAACGATTTCAGCCGATTGTGGTGTCTCAGCCACGAAGCACATCATCAGCTTGTCGTCGTCGTTCTCCAAGAGGAGACCGGGACCGGCATTGGACGGGAAAACGCCGACCACCTCGTAGCCCTGCTTGAGCAGGGTTTCGACCGTAGGCTTGTCCTGCGCGATGGCTGGCACGGCGAGCAGCGAAAGGGCGGCAGCCAATAGCAGCGTTCTCACCTGTCCACCTCCCCGAACACGATGTCGAGCGAGCCCAGAATGGCAGACACGTCGGCCAGCATGTGGCCGCGGCAGAGGAAATCCATCGCCTGCAGATGCGCGAAGCCGGGGGCGCGGAGCTTGCAGCGATACGGCTTGTTGGTGCCGTCGGAGACCAGATAGACGCCGAACTCGCCCTTCGGCGCCTCCACCGCCGCATACACCTCGCCGGCCGGCACGTGATAGCCTTCCGTATAGAGCTTGAAATGGTGGATCAGCGCTTCCATGGAGCGCTTCATGGCCGGCCGCTTCGGCGGCACGACCTTGCCGTCGGTATTCGACACAGGTCCGTTGCTATCCTTGCCCAGTAGCCGGTCGACACACTGGCGCATGATTCTTGCCGACTGCCGCATCTCCTCCATGCGGATCACCTGGCGGTCGTAGTTGTCACCATTCTTGCCGACCGGAATGTCGAATTCCATCTCCGGATAACATTCGTAGGGCTGGCTTTTGCGCAGGTCCCAGGCGGCACCCGAGCCGCGCACCATCACGCCTGAAAAACCCCAGGCCCAGGCGTCGTCGAGCGACACGACGCCGATATCGACATTGCGCTGCTTGAAGATGCGGTTCTCGATGAACAGTTCCGTGAGATCATCCACCGTCTTCAGGAACGGATCGATCCACTTGCCGATATCCTCGACCAGCTTTTGCGGCAGGTCCTGGTGCACGCCGCCTGGCCGGAAATAGGCGGCATGCATGCGTGCGCCGCAGGCCCGCTCGTAGAACACCATGAGCTTCTCGCGCTCTTCGAAACCCCAAAGCGGCGGGGTGAGCGCTCCGACATCCATCGCCTGCGTGGTGACGTTGAGCAGATGCGACAGGATGCGGCCGATCTCGGAATAGAGCACGCGGATCAACTGGCCACGGATGGGCACCTCGATGCCGAGCAGACGCTCGACGGCAAGCGCGAAGGCGTGCTCCTGGTTCATCGGCGCGACATAGTCGAGGCGGTCGAAATACGGTACGGCCTGAAGATAGGTCTTAGCCTCGATCAGCTTTTCGGTGCCGCGATGCAGCAGGCCGATATGCGGATCGACGCGGTCGACCACTTCGCCGTCGAGTTCGAGCACGAGGCGCAAAACACCATGCGCTGCAGGGTGTTGAGGCCCGAAGTTAATGTTAAAATTGCGTACCGACGTTTCGGCCATAATACGCCTCAGTTCGTCTTGGCTTTTTCGTCACCCGGCAGCACGTAGTCCGTGCCTTCCCATGGCGACATGAAGTCGAAATTGCGGAATTCCTGCTTGAGCTCCACCGGCTCGTAGACGACGCGTTTCGCCTCGTCGTCGTAGCGCACCTCGACGAAACCCGTCAGCGGAAAGTCCTTGCGCAGCGGATGCCCTTCGAAACCGTAATCGGTGAGGATGCGGCGCAGGTCCGGATGGTCGGAGAACAGGATGCCGTAGAGATCGTAGGCCTCGCGCTCGAACCAGTCGGCGCCGGGATAGACGGCGGTGGCCGACGGCACCATCGTCTCCTCGTCGGCCTGCACCTTGACGCGGATGCGCAGGTTCTGACGCGGCGACAGGAGGTGATAGACCACGTCAAACCGTTTTGCCCGCGACGGATAATCTGCGCCGCAGATATCGATGACCGACACGAATTGGCACTGCACATCGTTCTTCAGGAACGACAGCACCTCGACGATGTTCGCCGCCTCGACCGACAGCGTCAACTCGCCATAGGCGACGATGGCCTTGTCCAGCCGTCCACCCAGCTTCTCCGACAAATAGGCCGAGAGATCGTTAAGCGCTTCGCTCATTCGGATCACCGTTCGATCGTGCCGGTGCGGCGGATCTTCTTCTGCAGCAACAAAATGCCGTAGAGCAACGCTTCCGCCGTCGGCGGGCAGCCCGGCACGTAGATGTCGACCGGCACCACGCGGTCGCAGCCGCGCACCACCGAATAGGAATAGTGATAATAGCCGCCGCCATTGGCACAGGAGCCCATGGAGATGACGTAGCGTGGCTCAGGCATCTGGTCGTAAACCTTGCGGAGCGCCGGCGCCATCTTGTTGGTCAGCGTGCCTGCGACGATCATCACGTCCGACTGGCGTGGGCTCGCGCGCGGCGCGATGCCGAAGCGCTCGGCGTCGTAGCGCGGCATGGAGATGTGCATCATCTCGACCGCGCAGCAGGCCAGGCCGAAGGTCATCCACATCAGTGAGCCGGTGCGCGCCCAGGTGATCAGCGCCTCGGACGAGGTGACGATGAAACCTTTGTCGGACAACTCATTGTTGAGCTCGCCGAAGAAAACGTCGTCGGAACCTACCGGCTTGCCGGTGTTCGGATCGATGATGCCCTTCGGCCTTGGCGCGACGAGCGTTGCGGAAGCGTCGTTCAATCCCATTCCAACGCTCCTTTTTTCCACTCATAGACGAAGCCGATGGTCAGCACGGCCAGGAAAATCATCATCGACCAGAAGCCGAGCATGCCGATCTGGCCGAACGAAACCGCCCATGGAAACAGGAAGGCCACTTCGAGGTCGAAGATGATGAACAGGATCGACACCAGATAGAAGCGAATGTCGAACTTCATGCGCGCATCGTCGAACGAATTGAATCCGCACTCATAGGCCGACAGCTTCTCCGGGTCGGGGTTGCGGTGGGCGACCAGATAGGGCGCAACCACCAGCGCGACCGGGATGGCGATCGACACGGCGAGAAATATGACGACGGGAAGATAGGAACTGAGTAGTCCGTCCATGCTCCGGCCTTCCGTTTGCGATCCTGACTGGTCCGATCATAGCACGGAACGGGAGGCTGGGACCGCGACAGTCTGACCCGATCGGCCAGCGCCCGAAAACCTTGCTGCGATGCGGCGAGGGTTAGCGCAGGCAGTGGGGCGAAGCAAGCCGAACCTTGGCGAATTCGCGGCATGTATCAACCACATATGCTGTCAGGATGATGACGCGGGCCGGTGGACGAATGGCGAAGCGCCCGTCCATATGGTGCAGCGCCGAAAAAAGCTCCGACAAACACCAACAAACACCGCCGGAATGCAGATGAAGGAAAAGATCTCTCTTGCTCTTGCCCGCCGTGTCGCCATTGCCGCGCAGGGCCTTGCCGACCCGCGTCCGGAAGGGCCGATCACACGCCGGCATTTGACAAAAACGCTCGACCGGCTGGGCCTGCTGCAGATGGATTCCGTCAGCGCGGTGGTGCGCGCGCATTATATGCCGCTGTTCTCCCGCCTAGGCCCGTACCCGATGGCGCTGCTCGACGACGCCGCAGCACCAGGCAGGAAACGCATGCTGTTCGAATACTGGGCGCACGAGGCTTCGCTGCTGCCGCTGGAAAGCTGGCCGCTGATGCGCTGGCGCATGGAGCGGGCGAACGCCAATGACGACATGGAGATCTACAAGGGCCTTGCCCGCTGGGCCGACGACAAGATGCCGTTCATCGAGGAGGTTTTGCAGGAGGTCAAGGCGCGCGGCCCGATCGCCGCCTCCGACATCGACGGCGCCAAGGGCAAGGGCGGCTGGTGGGGCTGGAGCGATGAAAAGCACGCCTTCGAATGGCTGTTCTGGGCGGGCCGGATAACCACCGCCTCGCGCCGCGGTTTCGAGCGGCTCTATGACCTGCCCGAGCGCGTGCTGCCCAAGGAAGTCTTCGACCGCCCCGACATTCCGGCGGCCGAAGCGCATCGCGAATTGCTGCTGAGGTCGGCCCGCGCGCTCGGCATCGCCACCTATGGCGACCTGCGCGACTATTATCGCCTGTCGCCCGGGGATGTGAAGGGCCGCCTGGAGGAACTGGTCGAATCGGGCGACCTGCTTCCGGTCTCGGTCGAGGGCTGGAAAAACCCGGCCTATCTCCATTCAGGTACCCGGCTGCCGCGAAAGGTCGAGGCGCGCGCCCTGCTGGCGCCGTTCGATCCGCTGGTGTGGGAGCGCGCCCGCTCCGAACGGCTGTTCGATTTCCACTACCGCATCGAGATTTATACGCCGGCCGAGAAGCGGCAGTTCGGTTATTACGTGCTGCCCTTCCTGCTCGGCGACACCATTGTCGGGCGTGTCGACATGAAAGCTGATCGCCCGGCCGACGTGCTGCGCGTTCTGGCGGCCTACGCCCAACCGGGAGCACCGCCGAACGCGGCCGAGGAACTGGCGGCGGAAATAGAGCTGATGCGCGGCTGGCTGGGGCTGGAGCGGACCGAGATCACGCCGGCGGGCGAACTTGGCCCGGCGCTACGCGACATCCATGGTCGCGCGGCTGCGTTGACAGGCTCGGCCACGGGGGCCTAAATCATGGCCGACGGTCCCTTCCCCGCAACGGGAAGGGCTAAGAGGGAACGCGGTGCGGGTTTGGGCCCAACTCCGCGGCTGTCCCCGCAACTGTAAGCGGTTAGCCCGCGCCGAAGGCCACTGGATGAAAAATCCGGGAAGGCGGCGCGAGGCGCAGGAGCCGCGAGCCAGGAGACCTGCCGTCAGCCTAGAAATCCAAAAGTCCGGCGGGTGACCCGGACGAGGAGTATCGTTTGGACCAGACCGCCTTCTTCCCGGCGACGACTGCCGAGCCATCCGCCGATACCGGCGTGACGCTGGTCGTCTGCTCATCCTGCCGCGACGCGACCGGTTCCGACGCCCGCCCACGTCCCGGCGAAATTCTTGGCGACCGCGTGCGCGAGATCGCGCATGGCGAAGGCATTGCCGTGCGCCAGTTGGAATGCCTCGGCAACTGCAAGCGCCGCCTCAGCGCCGCAATGCTGCGCGACAACTGCTGGAGCTACGTGTTCGGCGACCTCACCGTCGACAACGCGTCCAACCTCGTTGCCGGCGCAAAACTGTTCGCCACCTCGCAGGACGGCCTGCTGCCCTGGCGCGGCCGCCCCGACTGCCTGAAACGCGGGCTTGTCGCCCGCATCCCGCCCGCTTCGTTGCTCAAGGACCTTTCATGACCACTTCGCTTGCCCGAACACCCTGCACCGTCGTCACCGGCTTCCTCGGCGCCGGCAAGACGACGATGATCCGCCACATCCTCGAAAACGCCGGCGGCCGGCGGCTGGCGCTGATTGTCAACGAGTTCGGCGATGTCGGCATCGACGGCGAAATCCTGAAGGGTTGCGGCGTCGACGCCTGCCCGGAGGAAAACATCATCGAACTCGCCAATGGCTGCCTGTGCTGCACCGTGGCCGACGATTTCGTGCCGGCGCTCGACCAGATCCTCGCCAAGGAGCCGAAGGTCGACCACATCATCATCGAGACTTCCGGGCTGGCCCTGCCAAAACCGCTGGTGCAGGCGTTCCAATGGCCGACGGTGAAGAGCCGCGTGACCGTCGACGGCGTAGTTGCGGTCGTCGATGGCCCGGCGCTCGCCGCCGGAAAAGTCGCCAACGACATGGAGGCGCTTGCCGCCCAGCGTGCCGCGGACTCCACTCTCGACCACGATGATCCGGTCGAGGAAGTGTTCGAGGATCAGGTCGCCTGCGCCGATCTGGTGATCCTGTCCAAGAGCGACCTGATGAACACCGAGGCGGCGAGCAAGGCCAAAAGCCTGATCGACGAACATCTTTCGCGCGCCGTGAAGGTGGTGCCGACGGCGCAGGGCCGCGTCGATCCTTCCGTGCTGCTCGGGCTTGGGCTCGCCGTCGAGGACGACATCGAGAACAGAAAGACCCATCACGACGGCGAACTCGACCACGAACACGACGATTTCGATTCCTTTATCGTCGAGTTGCCGAAGGTTGCGGACGCCGAGGAGTTGGCTCGGCGCATTTCGGCCGCCGCCGAGAGCGAGAATGTGCTGCGCATGAAGGGTTTTATTGCGGTCGACAACAAGCCGATGCGGCTTCTGGTGCAGGCCGTCGGCCCGCGCGTCAACCACTATTACGACCGCCCCTGGACCGCAGACGACGACCGCCGCTCGCGGCTGGTGGTGATCGGATTGAAGGGGCTCAACCGGGCGAAGGTCGAAAAGATACTCGTCGGATAGCGCGAAGCCTATGCACATCCTGCCCACAACATCCGCTTCGCTCGACGATCTCGTCGAGCCGGTCGACCTTGACCAATCGCCGGCGGATATCGCGGCGCTGTCCTTCACCGACAGCGACCTGGCTGCGATCGCCTCGGCCTGGCGGCGGGGTGGCGACGCGCTGCCGTCGATGCGGCTCGCCCCGCTGCGCGACCTGCGCCACCCGATGTCGGTCGACCTCTGGATCGAGAAGGCCGCGTCACACGCAAAAGTCATCCTGGTGCGCATCCTCGGCGGCTATGACTGGTGGCGCTACGGCTGCGACCAGCTTGCAGCGCTGGCCCGCGCCAAAAACATCGGGCTGGCGATGCTGCCCGGCGAATGCCGCGAGCAGGACGAGCGGCTGGTCGAGAGCTCAACGCTGCCGCGCGCCGAACTCGACGCACTCTTGGCGCTGTTTCGCGAAGGCGGGCCGGGCAACATGGACGTGCTGGTTCGCCGGCTTGTAGGACTGGCGCGTGGCGAGGAGACTGCTGCTGCGCCGGTCGTTTTACCGAGAGCGGGATTCTACTTTCTCAGAGGGGAGCTCGCCAGGCGCACCGCTCTCTCCCCTCTTGAGGGGGAGATGTCGGCGAAGCCGACAGAGGGGGTTGGTAAAGGAAGCGCTCGGCATAGGGAAACGCCGAGCACTGCAGAGCGGACCCCACCCGGCCCTTCGGGCCGTCCTTCGGCCCCCCTCAAGGGGGAGGGAAACCCCGTCGTCCCCATCCTGTTCTACCGTTCGATGCTGCTCGCCGACGACGTCGCCCCTATCGACGCTCTCTGCGCGGCGCTTTCGGCAAAAAACATCCGGCCGGTGCCGATCTTCGTCTCCAGCCTGAAGGACGCCGAATCCGTCGCCTTCGTCGAAACGGCAATCGCTGACCTGAAACCCGCGGCAATCATCACCGCCACCGCTTTCGCGGTCGGCGCGGAACCGGGCGCCGACACGCTGTTCGACCGCGCCGGCGTGCCGGTGTTCCAGGTGATCGTCGCCACCACCCGCCGCGAGGCTTGGGAGAAGAATCCGCGCGGCCTCGCGCCCGCCGACCTCGCCATGCATGTTGTCATGCCGGAACTCGACGGCCGCGTTCTCGCCGGAGCAATCTCATTCAAGGCGCCAAGCGCGGCCAACCAGGAGCTGGGTTTCACCGCGCAGACGAACACGCCGGAACCAGACCGCGTCGAGCAGGTCGCGGCGCGCATTGCAGCATTCCTGCGGCTTGCCGACACGCCGCGCGAAAACCGGCGTCTCGCCATCATCATCCCCGACTATCCTTCGGCGCCAGGCCGCACCGGCTACGCCGTCGGCCTCGACGTGCCGGCCAGCGTGCTCGCAATGCTGCGCGACGTGAAGGACGCCGGATATTGTGTTGATTCGATTCCCGAATCGCCACGCGCGATGCTGGATCTGTTGGAGCGCGGTGGCCATAGCCTGACGCTGGACGAATATCGGCGGATGGCGGATGGTTTGCCGGCCGGGGCGATGGCTGCGGTCGAGGCTGCGTGGGGCGATGCGGCGGAGGATGCAGTTGTGATTGACGGCGGCTCGCGCTCTATGTCGCCCCCCTCTGTCCTGCTGGGCATCTCCCCCACAAGGGGGGAGATTGCGCTGGCCGCTTTGGTTTCGCCAATCACCCACGTTGCAGAAGAGGCTGCGTCGCCGACACTGCCAATCTCCCCCCTCGTGGGGGAGATGTCCGGCAGGACAGAGGGGGGCACTGCAGGGCGCCAACATTACCTGGATGCCTCTAGCGTTGGGTCTTTCCCCTTCCGCGCCGCGCGTTTCGGCAACGTCACCGTCGCCCTTGCCCCGGATCGCGGCCGCTCAGCCGACCGCCGCGCGGACTATCATGACGCGGCGCTGCCGCCGCGCCACGCGCTGTTGGCCTTCGGCCTGTGGCTGCGCGAATCGCTCGGCGTCCACGCACTGATCCATGTCGGCGCCCACGGCACGCTGGAATGGCTGCCGGGAAAAACCGTGGCCCTGAGCCAGAACTGCTTCCCCGAAATCGTCACCGGCGCCCTGCCCGTCGTCTATCCCTTCATCGTCAGCAATCCGGGCGAGGCGGCGCAGGCCAAGCGCCGTATAGCCGCGGTGACGCTCGGCCATCTGCCGCCGCCAATGACCAGCGCTGGCCTCGACGCGGAAAAACAAAAGCTGGAGCGGCTGGTCGACGAATATGCGCAGGCCGATGGTCTCGACCGCCGCCGCCGCGACCGGCTGGCGAAACTGATCGTCGAGACCGCGTCGAAATCCGGCCTCGCCGCCGAGGCCGGCGTGGCGAATACCGACGCCCCGGACGAGGCGCTCCGCCGCATCGACGCCTGGCTCTGCGACCTCAAAGATTTTGCCGTCAAGGACGGACTGCATATTTACGGCCGCCCCGCTTCCGGCGAGACGGACCAGCTACGCATTGCCAGCGCCCAGGCAGAGCGCGAAAACCTGCTCGCCGCGCTCGGCGGCCGCCATGTCCGCGCCGGGCCGGCCGGCGCGCCGGCGCGCGGCCGCACCGACGTGCTGCCCACCGGCCGCAACCTCTTCACCGCCGATCCGCGCACCATGCCGATGCCGACCGCCTTCGATCTCGGCAAGGCGGCCGCCGAGGAGGTGCTGCGCCGCTATCTGCAGGATCACGGAGACTGGCCGCGCGCATTGGTTCTCGACCTGTGGGGCAGCGCCTCGCTGCGCACCGGCGGCGAGGAGATCGCCCAGGGCCTTGCGCTGATGGGCTGCCGTCCGCAATGGGACGCCGCCACCGGCCGCGTCACCGGCATCGAGGTGTTGCCGCCGGCCCTGCTGGGCCGCCCCCGCATCGACGTCACGTGGCGGATTTCCGGCCTGTTCCGCGACATGTTCCCGACGCAGATCGCGCTGATGGACGCCGCCGCGCGTGCCGTCTCCGCTTGCCACGAGGATGTCGCCGACAATCCGCTCGCCGCCGAGACGCGAGCCGCCGGCAAGACGCCCGCCCGCATCTTTGGCTCCTCGCCGGGCACCTACGGTTCCGGTGTCGAGGACGTTCTTTCGCGCGGCGACTGGAACGCGCGGGAAGAAATCGGAAGGGCCTATCTCGAAAGCGCCTCGCACGCTTTTGGCGGCGCCGAGGGCGAAGCGGTAGCAGCCCCCGGCGACTTCGCCGGCCGCCTCGCTGAGGCCGACCTGCTGGTCCACACCGGCGACGACGCGACCCGCGACATTCTCGAAGGCTCGGCCGATGTGGCCTTCATCGGCGGCTTTTCGGCGGCACTTGCGGCGCTCGGAAAGAACGCCGACGTGATCGTGCTCGACACGACCGATCCGGCAAGACCCCGGCCACGCTCGGTGACCGAAGCCGTGACCCGCGTCGTGCGGGCACGTGCGACAAACCCGATCTTCATCGAGGGCCAGATGCGGCACGGGCCGCGCGGCGCCTCCGAATTCGCCGAGACGGTCGATCGGCTTGTCGGTTTTGCCGAAACCACCAACGCTATCCCAGGCACGCTGATCGAGGCCGTACACGACGCCTATCTCGGCGATCCGCGCGTCCGCGATTTCCTGCTGCGCGAAAATCCGTCCGCTGCCCGCTTCATCGCCGAGCGTTTTGCCGCCGCGCGCCGGCGCGGCCTCTGGCATCCGCTCCGAAACTCGGTCGACGACGATCTTGCCGCGCTGATGGCGGAAGCCGCACCGCAGGCCGCGGAATGAACGCCCCTCTCAAACGTGGCGCCTGCCCGGCACTTTCGGCGCCGATGTTGACCGGCGACGGCCTGCTGATCCGGCTTTCGCCCGCTTCCGGAGGATTTTCGCCGAAGCAGTTGATCGGACTCTGTGAATCGGCTGCGCGCCATGGCAACGGCATCGTCGAGGTGACAGCCCGCGGCAGTTGCCAGTTCCGTGGATTTTCGCCCGCCTCGGCCGAGTGCTTTGCGCAAGACTGCGACGCGCTTGACATTGTCGTGCGCACCGGCGTGCCCGTGGAAACCAGCCCAATTTCCGGCATGGACCCGTTGGAAATAGGCGACGCGGGGGGCTTGGCAGAACGCATTCGTTCCGGCATCGATGCGCAGGGGCTGACCGGCAGGCTCGGGCCAAAAGTGTCGGTGGTGATCGATGGCGATGGACAGGTTTCGTTGGATTCCCTGGCGGCGGATGTCCGGCTGGTGGCCAGTCGCTACGGCGATGCGGTGCTTTGGCAAGTGGGTCTCGGCGGCGACGCGGAAACGGCGACGCAGCTTGGCTGGTATGATGACGATGGAGCGGTCGACGCCGCGCTGTCGGTGCTCGCGGATATAGCAGGACAGGGCCACGACGCGAGGGCAAGGGACATAGCACCCAGCCTGACCCTTAGCGGTCCGCCTTCCTTGATACCCCCCTCTGTCCTGCCGGACATCTCCCCCTCAAGGGGGGAGATTGATAGCTGTGACGCTGCCGCATCTCCTGCAACGTCAGCGATTAGCGAAACCAGATCGGCCAGCGCAATCTCCCCCCTTGAGGGGGAGATGTCCGGCAGGACAGAGGGGGGTGCGAAGGATTGCAACCTGATTGAGGCCAGTCGCATCTCGCAACCCTCCGGAACGTGGCATTTGGATTCTGGGTTCCACGTCCTTGGCCTGAAAGGCACCCGCCAGGCCCTGCCAATCTCCATGCCCTTCGGCCACATCGATGCAGCTGTTCTCATCGACCTCGCACGCCATGCAGAAGCGCTCGGCGTGATCGACATCCGCCCTGCTCCGCATCGCACGCTTCTCCTGATTTGCTGTTCCTTCGAAGCCACGAAGACACTGCGCGAACAGGCGCAAAAACGCGGCTACGTGACCGATCCGTCCGACATCCGCATGACCATCGCCGCTTGTCCCGGCGCGCCCGCCTGCGCATCTGGAAAAATCGCAGCCCGCGACATCGCGGAGGAAGTGGCCCGGTCGCTGCCCCCCAACGGACACGACCTCACCATTCACATCTCCGGCTGCGAAAAGGGCTGCGCCCGGCAAGCGCCGTCCGACATTACGCTCGTCGGCGGCGAAAAAGGCGCGGGGCTTGTCGTTGGCGGAACACCGCGCCAAGTCCCCCTCGCCTACAGGTCGGCTGGTGGATTGGCCAAGGCAATCACGGCGGTCGCCGAAAAGCTGCAAGGCTACCCACCGAGCGCCGGGACAAAGGCCGCCGGCAAGCCGCCAAAAACCCTTTCATCCGCGCAACTGGCATGCTTGAAGGCCGCATTCGAACAGGACGGACCATGACGGCCTACGACTACATCCGCGACGGCGACGCCATCTACGAAAAATCCTTTGCGATCATCCGCGCCGAGGCTGATCTCTCGCGTTTTTCGGAGGCCGAGGCGGATGTCGCGATCCGCATGATCCATGCCTGCGGCCAGGTCGAGGCAGCGCGCCAGTTCGTGTTCAGCGAGAATTTCGTCGCGGCGGCCCGCGCAGCGCTTGCTGCCGGCGCGCCGATCTTTTGCGATGCCGAGATGGTGGCGCATGGCGTCACCCGCGCCCGGCTGCCGGCCGGCAACGAGGTGCTCTGCACCTTGCGCGACCCGCGCACGCCGGGGCTCGCGAAGGAAATCGGCAACACCCGTTCCGCCGCCGCAATCAAGCTGTGGGGCGAGCGTATGGCGGGCTCGGTCGTCGCCATCGGCAACGCGCCCACCGCCTTGTACTATCTGCTGGAATTGCTGCGTGACGGAGCGCCGAAACCGGCCGCGATCATCGGCATGCCGGTCGGCTTCGTCGGCGCTGCCGAATCCAAGGACGCGCTGGCCGAGAATTCCTATGGCGTACCCTTCGCCATCGTGCGCGGGCGGCTGGGCGGCAGCGCCATGACCGCCGCCTGCCTCAACGCGGTTGCGAGGGCCGGCCTGTGACCGCGCAACCCAAAGGCCGGCTGATCGGCGTCGGCACCGGTCCGGGCGATCCGGAACTGCTGACGCTGAAAGCGGTGCGCGCGCTGGGCGAGGCCGATGTGCTGGCGCATTTCGCCAAGCGCGGCAACAACGGCAATGCGCGCGCCATCGTCGAGGGCCGGCTGAAGCCGTACATCATCGAACTGCCGCTGCATTATCCCGTCACCACCGAGATCGCCAAAGACCACGACGACTACAAGGCACGGATTCTCACCTTCTACGAGGAATCGGCGGCGGCCGTCGCGGAACATCTCGACGCCGGCCGCACGGTAGCAGTGCTCTCCGAGGGCGACCCGCTGTTCTACGGCTCCTACATGCATCTGCATGTGCGCCTGGCGCATCTCTATCCGACAGAGGTCGTTCCCGGCGTCACCGCCATGTCCGGCTGCTGGTCGGCAACCGCCCAGCCCATCGTTCAGGGCGACGACGTGCTCACCGTGTTGCCCGGAACCATGAGCGAGTTCGAACTGGCCCGCCGGCTGGCCGACACGGACGCGGCGGTGATCATGAAGGTCGGCCGCAACCTGCCGAAAATCCGCCGCGCGCTGCAATCCACCGGCAGGATGGAGCGCGCCTATTACGTCGAGCGCGGCACGATGGCGAACGGCGCGGCGATGCGGCTCGCCGACAAGCCCGACGACACCGCACCTTATTTCTCGATCGTTCTCGTGCCCGGCTGGCTCGGCCGCCCCGGCAGCGTTACCGCCTCCGGAGTGGTGCTTTGAGCGGCCGCCTATTCGTCGTCGGGCTCGGGCCGGGCAATCCGGACCAAGTCACGCCACAAGCCAGCGCGGCTGTGGCCGGTGCAAGATTCTTCTACGGCTACAAGCCATATTTAGACCGCCTCGACCTGCGCCCGGATCAGCTTCGCATCGCCTCGGACAACCGCGAGGAGCTTTCGCGGGCTGAAGCAGCACTCACCAAGGCGGCCGAAGGCGAGACAGTCGCGGTGGTTTCCGGCGGCGATCCCGGCGTATTCGCCATGGCGGCCGCCGTCTGCGAGGCGATCGAAGCCGGACCAAAGGCTTGGCGCGACATCGACATCGAAATTGTGCCCGGCGTGACGGCGATGCTGGCTGTCGCCGCCCGCATCGGCGCGCCGCTCGGCCACGATTTCTGCGCCATCTCGCTTTCGGACAATCTGAAACCGTGGGACGTGGTGGAGCGCCGGCTTATCGCGGCGGCCGAAGCGGGTTTCGTCATCGCCCTCTACAACCCAATCAGCAAGGCGCGGCCGTGGCAATTGGGCAAGGCATTCGAGCGCCTACGTGCCGTCTTACCCGCTGAAACTCTTGTGATTTTCGGCCGCGCCGCCGGCCGGACGGACGAGCGCATCGAGATTTTTGCCTTGGGCGAGGCCAACGCCGAAAAGGCCGACATGGCGACCTGTGTCATCATCGGCTCGCGCGAGACCCGGGCAATCGAACGTGGCGACAGGTCCCCCTTGGTCTACACCCCGCGCTCGCTGGCAAGCCAATGATCGATCGCGGCAATCGTGGCGGAGACAGTGTCGGCCGTTTCAACGGCGGGCAGGACCGGACGGCGAAACAGGATGACCTCAATCCCGAGCGCCCGCGCCGCTGCGATCTTGCCGTAAGTGGCTGTACCTCCACTGTTTTTCGCGACGACGGCATCGATACGGCGCTCGACCAGCAGCGCTCCTTCCGCATCCTCGGCAAAAGGCCCGCGCGCCAGAATGTAGGTCGCATTCGGCACGGCAAGCGGCGGCTCGACCGGATCGACACTGCGGATCAGGTAGGAATGCTGCGGCGCGGTTTCGAAGGGGCCAAGCTCCTGCCGGCCGAGCGCCAGGAGCACCTTTCGCGGATGGGATCCGAGTGCCGCGACCGCAGCCTCCGCATCGGCCACCAGCGTCCACCGGTCGTAGGGCTGGCGTCGCCAGGGCGGGCGGCGAAGCGCCAGGATTTTTACGCCGGCCTGTTCGGCGGCCTGCGCGGCATTCGCGGAGATACGCGCCGCGTAGGGATGCGTGGCATCGATCAGCAAGGAGATCTCTTGCTCTTTCAGATAGTTGACAAGGCCGTCGACACCACCGAACCCGCCGCTGCGAACCGGCACGGGGTGATCGACCGGATTTGCCGTGCGGCCGGCAAGCGACAGCGTGATTTCGAACGCGTCGCGATCGGCCAGCCCTTCGGCCAGTTGCCGGGCTTCGGTGGTGCCGCCGAGAATCAGAATGCGGTGGGTCATGATGGCCGCTAAGCAGACCATGGCGGCGGGACGATGGCTATCCGTTATCGGCATCGGCGAGGATGGGCTGGACGGGCTTGGCGCGGAGGCAAGGCGGCGGATATCCGAAGCCGAAATCGTGTTCGGCGGCAAGCGGCACTTGGCGCTGGCAGCGGCGGAAATAAAAGGCGAATCAAAGATTTGGCCGTCGCCCTTCGACTCGCAGTTGCGCGAGGTGCTTGCCTTGCGAGGCCGAAAAATCTGCGTGCTGGCCTCGGGCGATCCGTTCCTGCACGGTGTCGGCGCGACGCTTGCGAACTATGTGCCGACCTCGGAAATGCAAACGATTCCAGCGCCTTCCGCCTTTTCGCTGGCGGCGAGCCGGCTCGGTTGGGCACTGCCGGACGTCGAGACCGTTTCGCTGCACGGCAAGGCGATCTCGCTGATCCGGCCGCTGCTGCATCCCGGCACCCGCATCCTGGCGCTCACATCCGATTCCAATGCACCCGGAAAGATCGCCAACTATCTGACGGAACTGGGTTTTGGACCGTCGCTACTCACCGTCCTCGAAGCGCTGGGCGGCCCTGACGAGCAGCTGCAGACGATGCGCGCCCACGCCGTCAAGTCCGAAAAATTCAATCCACTCAACGTGTTGGCCGTCGAGGTGGCTTCCGAAGCGGCAAATGAGCTGACGCCACTGTCTCCCGGACTTGCCGAAAGCCTGTTCGAGCATGACGGCCAGATCACCAAACGCGAAATCCGCGCCGTGACGATTTCGTCGCTGGCGCCCCTGCGCGGCGAACTGCTCTGGGACATCGGAGCCGGCTCAGGCTCGATCGCCATCGAGTGGATGCTGCGGCATCCTTCGATGCGGGCCATCGCGATCGAGGCGGCGGAAGAGCGGGCCGACCGCATCCGCCTCAATGCGGACACGCTGGGCGTGCCGGGACTGGTGGTCGTCAAAGGCACCGCTCCCGAGGCGTTGGCGGGATTGCAGCCACCGGACGCGATTTTTGTCGGCGGCGGCGGCAGCGAAACCGGCGTCATGGACGCGGCGCTCGATGCGCTTAAGCCTGGCGGGCGGCTTGTTGCCAATGCGGTGACGCTGGAGATGGAGGCGATGCTGATCGCAAAGCAAGCGACGCTGGGCGGCGAGTTGATCCGGATCGCGGTTTCGCGGTCAGCCCCGGTGGGGACCATGACCGGCTGGCGGCCGGCTATGCCGGTGACCCAATGGATCTGGCGCAAACCATGATCGTCGCGGGCATCGGCTGCAAATCCGGCGTCAGCGAGGAAGAAGTGCTGGCCGCGATTCGCGCGGCCCTTGGCGCGCATGACCTCGAAGCCGAAGAACTCGAAGCGCTGGCGGTGCCGGAGCAGAAGACCGGCGAGCCGGCAATCCATGCCGCCGCGCAGGCCCTGGGGCTGGTGGTGCTGGTGATCGGCCGGACGGAGTTGGCGAATGCAGGCGATCGGACGGTGACCCGCTCGAACCGCTCGCTGGAGGCGACTGGCGCCCCTTCGGCATCGGAAGCGGCCGCGCTCGCTGCCATCGGACCGAAGGGAAAATTGCTGGGGCCGCGCGTCGCGGTGGGACCGGTCACCTGCGCGCTGGCGAGCGACGAGGTTTTGCCATGACGGTGCATTTCATCGGCGCAGGCCCTGGCGCGGCCGACCTGATCACGGTGCGCGGCCGCGACCTGATCGCGCGCTGCCCGGTCTGCCTCTATGCCGGCTCGATCGTCGCAAAGGAAATGCTCGGCTGGTGCCCGGCAGGCACAAGGCTGGTCGACACGGCGCCGATGTCACTGGACGAGATCGAGCAGGAATATGTCGCCGCTCAGGCTGCCGGACAGGACGTGGCGCGGCTGCATTCCGGCGACCTTTCGGTGTGGAGCGCGGTGGCCGAGCAAATCCGCCGGCTGGAAAAACACGGCATCGACTACACGCTGACGCCCGGCGTGCCATCCTTCGCCGCCGCTGCCGCGAGCCTCGGGCGCGAACTGACCATCCCCGAAGTGGCGCAGAGCCTGGTGCTGACGCGCGTTTCCGGTCGGGCCTCGCCAATGCCGCCGGGGGAGACGCTGGCCGCCTTCGGCGCGACCGGCGCGACGCTGGCGATCCATCTCGCCATCCATGCCATCGACCGGGTCGTCGACGAACTTGCGCCGCTCTACGGGTCGGACTGCCCCGTGGCGATCGTCTTCCATGCGTCGCGGCCGGACGAGCGGATCGTACGTGGGACGCTGGCGACGATTGCCGGGCTGCTTGCGGCGGAGCCGATCGAACGCACGGCGGTGATTTTTGTCGGGCGCTCGCTGGTTGCCGAAGGGTTTCGCGAGAGTTCGCTTTATGACCCGGTGTATCAGCGGCGATTCAGGGGGCGGGAGTGATGTCGCTTCTTTCAAGCCCAAACCGTGACGGGTGGCACTCCTTCGCACCCCCCTCTGTCCTGCCGGACATCTCCCCCTCAAGGGGGGAGATCGGCAGCTTCGCTCTCCTCGCCATTCCTGCGAGGTTGACGACTGGCGAAAGCCAAGCGGCCGGCTCAATCTGCCCCCTTGAGGGGGAGATGCCCGGCAGGACAGAGGGGGGTGCGAAGAAACGCGACGTTGACCGGCACCTACCCCACCTTCACCGACCTAAACCCCTTCCGCCCCCGCAATCCGCCGTCGCGGTCAAAGACCAGAATCTCCAGTTCGACGTCGGCGCCCTTCAGCGCCGGCGCGGCGGTGCGCCACGCGGCCTCGGCCACGGCATCGCCGATAGCCACGCCTGCCGCCTGCGCAATGGAGAACGCTTCGGCAACGGTATTGGCCTTCTTCACCGCCTCCGCCAGTTCGTGCGAACCGCCGGCGCCCATGACCAGCGCCGCCAGCGCGTCGAGATCGGCGGCGCCGCGCTTGGAATGCACGTCGAGCATGCCTTGCGCGAGTTTTGTCATCTTGGCGACGCCGCCGGCGATGGTGACGCGCGGCACGGGATGGGCGCGCACATATTTCAGCATGCCGCCGACGAAATCGCCCATGTCGATCAGCGCCACCTCGTGCAGGCCGTGGAGCTTCTGCACGGCTGCCTCGGAGGCATTGCCGGTGGAGCCGGCGATGTGCGTCAGGCCCATGGCGCGGGCGACGTCGATGCCGCGATGGATGGAATGAATCCAGGCCGAGCACGAATAGGGAATGACGATGCCCGTCGTGCCCAGAATCGAGATGCCGTGGAGAATGCCGAGGCGTGGGTTGAGTGTCCTTTGCGCCAGCGCCGCACCGTCGGGCACCGATATCTCGACCTCGATGTCGGCGCCCTCGCCCGCCACCTCGTGCACCGAATCGGTGATCATCTTGCGCGGCATGGGGTTGATCGCCGGCTCGCCGACGGGGACCGGCAGGCCTGGCCTTGTGACGAGGCCCACACCCTCTCCGCGCCGAAAAGTAACGCCGGAGCCCGGCGCACCAAGCCGCACTGTCGCCTTGACCAGCGCGCCATGGGTAACGTCGGGGTCGTCGCCGGCATCCTTGACGATACCGGCCGTCGCCTCGCCATTGCCGGTCTGGTTGACGGCGAGCGCGAAGGCGACGCGCTGGCCGCCGGGCAGGCCGATCTCCACCGGGTCCGGAAATTCGCCGGTGAGCAGCGCGGCGCTCGCCGCCTTCGCGGCGGCGGCGGCGCAGGCGCCCGTCGTCCAGCCTCGTCGCAGTGGTCGGTCTTCAGTCTCCATCATGTCGTCTATAGGCTTGCGAAGGGCGGGCGTCATGAGCGAAAGCGGCATCCATGAGCATCGCCGACGCCATCGCCCGCCTCGATTTTCGCCCGCCCGCCTTCCGGCCGGGCCATGTCTGGTTGGCCGGCGCCGGGCCGGGCGACGCCGGCTGCCTGACGCTGGACGTGCTTTCGGCGCTGGCCGAGGCCGACTGCGTCGTTTACGACGCACTGGTGTCCGAGGCCGTGCTGGCCGCAGCCGGCAAGGCTGAACGATACTTCGCCGGAAAGCGCGGCGGCAAGCCTTCTACCGAGCAGGAGGACATCACCCGGCGGCTGATCGCGCTGGCGCGCGAGGGCAAACGTGTGCTGCGGCTGAAGGGCGGCGACCCCTATATGTTCGGGCGCGGCGGCGAGGAAGCGCTGGCGCTGGCGAAGGCCGGCATCCCGTTCCGCGTGCTGCCGGGGCTGACCTCGGCGCTGGCGGGGCTCGCCGGGGCGTCGATCCCGGCCACCATGCGCGGCATCAACAAGGCCGTGGTGCTGGCCACCGGCCACGCCGCCGGCACCGATGAAGACCTCGACTGGGCCGCGCTGGCAAAGACCGGGCAGCCGATCGTCGTCTATATGGGATTGAAAAACCTGCCGCTGATCGCGCCGGCGCTCGTTGCCGGCGGTCTGGCGGCGGACACACCGGCCGCCGTGATCGAGCACGCGACCACGCCGCGCGAGCGCGTGGTGGTGGCTACGCTGGGCACTCTGGCCAACGAGGCCGAGACAGCGGGCATCGCCGCGCCGGCGCTTATCGTCATCGGCGGCATCGTTTCGATGCGGGCGGAGTTGCGGGGATGACCGCGCGCGGCATCATCGTCGGGGCGCCGCGCTCTGGCTCGGGCAAGACCAGCGTCACCATCGGCCTGCTGCGCGCGCTGAAGCGGCGGGGTTTTGCCGTGCGCGGCGCGAAGTCGGGGCCGGACTACATCGATCCGGCTTTCCACGAAGCAGCGACCGGACGGGCCGGCGTCAATCTCGATTCCTGGGCGATGCCTCCTGCCCTCATCGATCGATTGCTGGGGGAATCGAGCGAGCACGCCGACATCGTCGTGGTGGAGAGCGCCATGGGCCTCTTCGACGGCATCGTGTCGGCGGAAAACCGCTCCGGCTCGGCGGCCGACTTGGCGCGTCGTTTCGGCCTGCCGGTGCTGCTGGTGCTCGACGTGTCCGGCCAATCGCAAACGGCAGCGGCCGTGGCGAAGGGTTTTGCCATCTACGATCCGGCAGTAAGCATCGCCGGCGTGGTGCTTAACCGGGTCGGCAGCGAGCGGCACCGCAAACTGGCGACCGAGGCGATCGAGGCGGTTGGCCTCCCCGTGGTCGGCTCCGTGATGCGAGACCCGTCCATGACGCTTCCCGAACGCCATCTCGGGCTGGTGCAGGCGAGCGAACATGCGGACCTCGACGCTCATATCGACCGGCTGGCCGACGTGATGGAACGCTCGCTGGATCTCGATCGGATCGTAGGGATGGCGGCGAGCCTTGGTGATGTCACGCCGAGTTCCATCAAACCCAGTGAATCAACTGTCATCGCCCTCCACCCACCCGGCCAGCGCATCGCGCTGGCGAAGGACGCGGCGTTCACCTTCCTCTATCCGCATCTGATCGCCGAGTGGCGGAACGCCGGTGCGGAGATCGTTCCGTTCTCGCCGCTGGCCGACGAGGCGCCGGACCAAAGCTGCAACGTCTGCTGGCTCCCGGGCGGCTATCCGGAACTGCAGGCCGGCCGGCTGGCGGCGGCCAATAGTTTCCGTAACGGCATGCGGCGCTTTGCCGAGACGCGGGCCGTGCATGGCGAGTGCGGCGGCTTCATGGTGCTGGGCGAGCGACTGGAGGACGCGGACGGCGTGACGCACAACATGCTCGGTCTTCTCGGTCATTCGACGAGCTTTGCCAGGCGCAAAATGAATCTCGGCTACCGGCAGGCGACGCTGCTGGCCGACTGCCCGATCGGCAAGGTGGGCGACACGGTGCGCGGCCACGAGTTCCATTACGCCTCGCTTGTCGAGGCGGGGCCGGACGCGCCGCTGGCCGAGATCGCCGATGGCCAAGGGGTGGCGCTTGGCGCTTTCGGCGGCCGGCGCGGATCGGTGAGCGGCACGTTTTTCCATGCGATCGCGAGGGCGCGTTAGTGGCCACTTCGCGCGACAGCCTGGCGGACCGGCTGGCATGACTTCCTCAAACAACATCTTCCGCGACGTCGGCTTCTGCATCCTGTTCTTCACACGGCTGCCGCTTCCGGAACTCCCCCTCGCCGACCGGAAACTCTCCGAGGCGATCTGGGCCGCGCCGGTAGCCGGATGGGTTGTGGCGCTGATCGGCGGCGTTGTTTTCTGGATGGCGAACGGGCTCGGCGTACCGGCGGGGCCGGCGGCGGCGCTGACGCTGGCAGCGACGATGCTTGCCACCGGATGCCTGCACGAAGACGGGCTTTCGGACACGGCGGACGGATTCGGCGGCGGCAGGACTCGCGAGCGAATCCTCGAAATCATGCGTGACAGCCGCATCGGAGCGTTCGGGGCATGCGCGCTGGCGCTGTCGATCCTGCTGCGCTGGAGCGTGTTGACGGCGTTGGCGGCGGACCCAGCGGATGCGGCAACGGGAACGAACGGGCCCGCGTATGACGCCTCGACCGTCGTGTTTGTTACTTTGCTTGCGGCCCATGGTGCTTCGCGCGCGCTGCTGCCTATATTTCTGCGGCTGTTGCCCCCGGCGCGCACCGACGGCTTGTCGGCGGGCGCCGGAACCGTCGACCAGGCGACGGCCGGCGCGGCACTTGCGCTGGGGTTGCTGTCGCTGCTGGCGCTCGGTCTTTCCGTAGCCATCGTCTCCGCGGTCGTGCTGGCCGCGGCGTTCTCCGCCTTCCGCGCGCTCTGCCTGAACAAGATCGGCGGGCAGACCGGCGACACCGCCGGCGCCCTTCAGCAGACCGCCGAAATCCTTGTTCTGCTCGTTGCGTCAGCCGTTTTCTGACCCGTTTCCGAAAGGGGAATCTCCATGAATTTCGCATCCCTCGAAGCCTTGCGCGCCGCTTGCCAGGACCTGCCGACCGGCGATCCGAAGGCGGCCGAAGCTGTCGCACGCCGCCAGGACACGCTGACAAAACCGCAGGGAAGCCTGGGCCGGCTGGAAACGCTGGTCGCCTGGCTGGCGCGCTGGCAGGGCTGCGAGGTGCCGAAACTCGACAAGGTCAAGGTGATCGTCTTCGCCGGCTCGCATGGCGTCACCGCGCAGGGCGTGTCCGCCTTCCCGCCGGAGGTGACCGCGCAGATGGTGGGCAACTTCGCCGCGGGCGGCGCCGCTATCAACCAGCTCGCGAAGATGGCCGGGGCCGAACTAGACATCATCCCGCTCGACATCGAGCGTCCGACCGCCGATTTCACCCTGGCGCCGGCCATGGACGAGCAGCAGTTTCTTGCCGCGATCGGCACCGGCTACGATGCGGTCGAGGACGGCACGGACCTGCTCTGCTTCGGCGAGATGGGCATCGGCAACACGACCGCCGCCGCGGCCATCGCCTCAGCACTGTTCGGCGGCGTCGACCAATGGGTGGGGCGCGGCACCGGCGTTGACGACGCGGGGCTGGGCCGCAAGACGGCGGCGATCGAGGTGGCGATGAAGCTGCACGGAGCGGTGCTGCACGACCCGCTGAAGGCTGCGGCGGCGGTCGGCGGGCGCGAACTCGCGGCAATCATGGGCGCTACGCTCGCCGCTCGCCATAAGGGCATTCCCGTGCTGCTCGACGGCTTCGTCTGCACGGCGGCGGTGGCGCCGATGGTGCGGCTGCATTCGCACGGGCTGGATCACGCGGTCGCGGCGCATGTGTCGGCCGAATCCGGACATCGCGGCCTGCTCACGGCGATGAATCTGAAGCCGCTTCTCGACCTCGGCATGCGGCTCGGCGAAGGGTCCGGCGCATGTCTGGCCGTCAACATCCTGCGTTCGGCGCTTGCCTGCCACACGGGCATGGCGAGTTTCGCGGATGCCGGCGTGTCGGAGAAGGCGGCGACTTAGCGCTTGCGGGAACCTTCGCCGTCGGTGCCGCGTTGGTGGGTGATTGACCCTCACCGCGCAAGGACATGATGATGGCTTCCACCTTCTCGAAATTCCGCGACGACATGACCGAAGAACTCGAAGACCAGGTGGCGCGGCTGCAGAAGGAAGTCAAAGTGCTGCGCAAGGCGCTGGGAAAGCGCGGCGCGGCCGCCTACGACGACACGCGCGAGACAGCGTCGGATATTTACGACGAGATTGCCGCTCGGGTCGGCGACGCCATGCCGATGATCCAGAAGCAATCGCGCGTGGTGAAGCGCGCGGCCAGCGACCACCCGCTGACGACGGCTGTGGTAGGCCTGGCGGTCGTCGGACTGGTGGTGGGCCTGCTGTCGCGCCGGTAGACCGATTCAGAATCAGAAATAGCACTGCGGGCCTTTGCCCTTGGCGTAGGCGCTGCGTTCGCCGCACTGCTTGCCGTTGAGCATCAGATCGTAGGGACATTGGCAGTCGCCCTCCTGCGGAGCGCGGGCCGGACGCAGGGCGCCCCACATCGACTTGTCCTCCGGCAGCGAGATGGGCACGGCGGCGGGTATCGCCTCCGGCTCTTCGACGGCGGCTTGCGCCGGTTCCGGATCGGGCGCGACGTTTTCCTTGGGCCGTGGCGCTAAGGCGATTTCGGGCGCAGGCGCGGCCTGCGGTGCCGGTCTGGGAACGACAGCCACCGCCGGCGTCGGTTTTGCCGAATCGGCGGGCTGCGCGACGGAACCGGGACCAACCCTCAGATAATCGCCATGCACCCAGCCGACCATGCCGTCGACCGAGACTTTTCGCCACTTGCCCTCGGTGACGCTCGCCTCGACCGTCTGCCCGCCCTTGAGCGTCGCCACGACGGCGCTGGTGGTGCTGGCTTCCTTGCGCAGGCGCACCTTCTCCGTGGTTCGCAGCGTCTCGGAGCGGGCGGCAACCGGCCTTTCCGGGCGCGGGATCGAGGCGGTGATGATTTCCGACGGTTTCGGCATGGGAGCGGCAGCAAGCGACGGCGCGGGCTCGGACTTCTTCTTCTCGACCGAAGCCTGCTCGTCGCGCTGGCGCTGCCAGTGCTCGCGCTTCGGCGGCTCCTGGGTCATCGCCCATACGCCGGCTGCCACCGCGCCGAGGACGAGCCATCGCAATCGCGGAAGCTTCATCATGGAGCTTACCGAGAATTTCGAACGGGACTTTGCTTTTGCCGGTTTCTTGGCCATGCGTTCATCATGAACGCAATGACTTAAGGCTTGGTTTACCACGATCGCCGGTTGCCGCTGGACCAGCCTTTCACGGCAGCTAGCCGTTGCAAGGGGCGGCGATGACTGCCAAACGGCCCGCCATGGCGACGCAATCGAACCTCAAGGCGGCATTCTGGATGGGATGCTCGCTGGCCTGCATGATCCTGATGACCTGGGCCGGCCGCGAGACGACCAAGCAGCTCGACGTCTTCCAGGTCATGGAAATGCGTTCGCTGATCGGGCTTGTCATGCTTTATCCGCTCGTGCATCTGGCCGGCGGGTTTCGGGCCATGTCGACACGGCGGCCCTTGCAGCATATCGGCCGCAACATCGCGCACTATACCGGCCAGTTCTCATGGCTGGTGGCGCTGACGATGATCCCGCTGGCGCAACTCATTGCCATCGAATTCACCACGCCCATCTGGACGGCGCTACTCGCCATGGCGTTCCTTGGCGAGCGCATGACCACACCGAAAACCGTCGCCGTGGCGCTCGGCCTGATCGGCGTCATCGTGATCGTGCGGCCGGGGGTCGGCAATCTCGAAGCGGGCCACATGATCGTGCTGGGCGCCGCCGTGGCCTTCGGCGTCTCGATGACCATGACCAAGTCGCTGACGCGTACCGAATCGGTGGTCAGGATCATCTTCTGGATGCTGGTGATTCAATCGGTGATCGGCCTGGTGCCGGCGATTCTCGTCTGGCGCACGCCGAGCGTCGATATCTGGCCATGGATCTTGGTCATCGCCTTCGGCGGCTCATACGCGCACTACTGCATGGCGCAGGCGTTGTCGCACGCCGATGCAACCGTAGTCACGCCCATGGATTTCCTGCGCGTTCCGGCCACCGCGGCGCTCGGCTATTTCGCCTACGCGGAGAAGATCGACCTGTTCACGGTGCTGGGAACCATGCTCATCCTGTCGGGCAACCTCGTCAACCTCGCCATAAGGCGCAAGGCAGCGGAGCCGGTGGAGGTTCCTTAGTTCATGCTTAGTGCATGAACGGCGAAGCACGGTGCGCAGGATGGACTGGTCGGGGCAGGATGTCGGCAGGTGCAGGCGGATTTGGGTCTTCATCTCGACCACCCGCGCGGCGACCTTGATGAGGCGCAATCGCAGCGTGTCGAATTGAGCGCCGGCGAAGCCGAGCGATGGCTGATGCTCGGTCGATAGACTAGAGGATGAATGGTTACGTCTTAAAGGTGCCCGTCGATCTTTGAAGCTATCTGGTCGGTGTGCAGCCGCAAAACTATGGTCCTTTCGCAACGGCATCTGGACGGGTGGATTGATTCTAGCGGCACTTTCATGCACCACCAAATGCTCCTCCCCGCATCAGGCTCAGGTTTTAGGCTCGCGGCTATAATCGCCGCTGATCTAGGTCGAGCAGCAGCGGAAAGGACAGAGCTTCCAGAATCATCCGACGTCGATCACTCCCATGGTGCACCGCCATGGAGTTGATAGAGTATGGGTTGGGGAAAATAGGCAGTTTTCTCTACGGCACCTATTATGTGAACATTCATCAAACGGCGCTTGGGTTCGCCATCTATTTGGCTCTGGTCTTGGCAGTCTTCGCCGTTGAACTCGTCTATGTCGACTACGGCAAGTCCGGTTTTCGTCGTATATTCTTTGCACGAAGCAAATCGACGATTACCGACATTGTATTTTTTGTCCTTCAGACCACTGGAATGATCGCGCTATTCGCCGCCTTTTCATCTCTGGGCCTATCTTATTTCATCACGAAGTCAGCCCAGGGTCTCACTCCTCTGAATCTCGGAAATTACCTGCCGGGATGGGCGCATGTCATCCTGTTTCTGGTCTTGTCCGACTTCCTTTGTTACTGGCAGCACCGACTTATGCATTGGTCGCCGGCACTGTGGCGCTTGCATGAGTTCCATCACGCTGCCGAGGAATTCAATGCGTTGACCGCGCATCGCGAGCATCCGCTTGAGAAGGCAATCAGCATGGTGGTATTGCTCGCTCCAGCGTTGGTGATTGGCCTGCCGACTGGTGAATTCACCACGGTCCTGCTGATTTTCGGAGCAGTCGGATTTGTCAAGCACAGTGCCATTCCCTGGCATGGTCGGTTTGGGAAATATGTCATTCAGTCAGCACGCGATCACTCTGTTCACCATTCGAAGCTAAGCGAGCACCGTAATCGGAACTTTGCCAATTATTTCCCGATTTGGGACCACATGTTCGCGACCTACTACGACGGTGCTGTGATCGAAGTCGAACTTGGTCTAGACAGGGCTTACTTCAATCGGAGCGATCCCGTGCGCGAAAGTATCGCAACCGAGATCCGCTTTGTCCGACGAGCATTGAAAGGCATGAAGACACAAGTTGTGCATATCAGACGACAGCTCTGAGTGTCCGTCCGGTAACTTCATGATGAATTACAGAGCCTTCTGAATTAGCCCTATCCGTGCGCTTGCAGCGCAGCCCGCACCCGCTCGACACCGTTGATGATAACCGCCTCCATCGCATCGCGCGCGCCGTCGACGTCGCGGCGACGGATGGCGTCGACGATGCTGCTATGCGTCGACTGCGCCTTCTGAATCTCGCGCGGGTCGGCGCTGGGCGATGACAGCTTGAAGACGCCGACGAGGGCGGCCTCGATCAGGCTGCCGACCGAACGCATGAACGGGTTGCGCGAGGCCTCAGCCACCGCGAGATGAAAGCGGAGATCGGCCATGGCGTGGGATTCGGCGGTGTGGTCGGCCTCGCCCATGTCCGTGGCCAGCCGCTCCAGCGCGGCAATATCGTCCGCGGTCGCATGCCGGGCGGCGAGCCCCGCGGCATAGGGCTCGAAGGCCAGCCTAATCTCGCTGAGGTGGACGAGGAAGGCTTCGTCGATGCCCGCCTCGAAATGCCAGTTTAGGATATCGGGGTCGAACAGGCTCCAGCTATCGCGGCTGGTGACTTTCGTGCCGATGCGGGCGCGCGGCACGATCAGGCCTTTTGCCGCCAGCGTCTTCAGCGCCTCGCGCAGCACCGTGCGCGAAACGCCGAAGCGGGCCATCAGTTCGGTATCGCCCGGCAGTGTGTCGCCGGTGGGGATGATGCCGGAAACGATGTCGCGGCCGAGCGAATCGACGATGTGCGCGTGGTTGGTGCGCAGCCTCTGGCCGGAGATCACCGTCTGCAGCAGCCCCATCGTCGATCTTATCGAGCCTCCATTAGCGCTTTCTCGAACAGCCCTCAGTGATTGTCACGCGGAATACCCATCGTCTGGGCGATGCGCTGGTATTTCACCGCCGGCTCAAGCACAGCACCGGTTTCCATCTGGCTGACCATGGAGCGCTGGATTTCCTGCCAGGGCGACTGGTGGGCCGGATATTTGTAGCCGCCATTGGCCTCGAGTTCCGTGCGGCGGCTTTTCAGTTCCTCGTCGGAGACAAGAATATCGGCCGTGCCCTTGCCGAGATCGATGCGGACACGGTCACCGGTCTTCAATATTGCGAGACCGCCGCCCGCTGCCGCTTCCGGCGAGGCGTTGAGGATCGAGGGCGAACCCGACGTGCCGGACTGGCGGCCGTCGCCGATGCAAGCGAGCGCCTTGATGCCGCGCTTGATCAGGTAGTCGGGCGCACGCATGTTGACGACCTCGGCAGCGCCGGGATAGCCGATCGGGCCGGCGCCGCGCATGAACAGCACCGTATGTTCGTCAATGCCGAGATCGGGATTGTCGATGCGGGCGTGATAGTCCTCCGGCCCGTCGAACACCACGGCCGGCCCCTCGAACGCATTCGGGTCCTTGGGGTTGGACAGATAGCGGTCGCGGAATTCCGGCGAGATGCCGCTGAGCTTCATGATCGCCGAGTTGAACAGATTGCCGCGCAGCACGCGGAATCCGGCATGTTCCTTGAGCGGCTTGTCGATCGTGCGGATGACCCTTTCGTCCATGATCTTGGCGTTGCGGCAATTCTCGCCCATCGTCTTGCCGTTGACGGTGAGTGCGTTCTCGTTGATCAGGCCCTTGCTCATCAACTGGTTGACGACGGCCGGAACGCCGCCGGCGTGGTGATAGTCCTCGCCGAGATATTCGCCTGTCGGCTGCAGGTTCACCAGCAGCGGGATGTCCTCGCCATAGGTCTGCCAGTCGTCGATGGTGAGTTCGACACCGACATGGCGAGCGAGGCCGTTGAGATGGATCGGCGCGTTGGTCGAGCCGCCGATCGCCGAATTGACGCGGATGGCGTTGATAAAGGCCTCGCGGGTCAGGATGTCGGAGGGTTTCAGGTCCTCGTTGACCATTTCGACGGCGCGCTTGCCCGTGAGATAGGCCATTTCCTGACGGTCGCGGTGCGGTGCCGGGATGGCGGCCGAGCCGGGAAGCTGCATGCCCAGCGCCTCGGCCAGCGAGTTCATCGTCGTCGCCGTGCCCATGGTGTTGCAGTAGCCGGTGGACGGCGCCGAGGACGCGACCAGCGCGACGAAGCCTGCATAGTCGAGTTCGCCGGCGGCCAGCATCTCGCGCGCCTTCCACACGATGGTGCCGGAGCCGGTCCGCTCGCCGCGGAACCAGCCATTGAGCATCGGACCGACGGAGAGCGCGATGGCCGGGATGTTGACGGTTGCCGCCGCCATCAGGCAGGCCGGCGTGGTCTTGTCGCAGCCGATGGTGAGCACGACGCCGTCGAGCGGGTAGCCGTAGAGCACCTCGACCAGGCCGAGATAGGCGAGGTTGCGGTCGAGCGCGGCGGTCGGACGTTTTCCCGTCTCCTGGATCGGATGGACGGGGAACTCGAAAGCGATGCCGCCGGCCTCGCGAATACCCTCGCGCACGCGCTTGGCGAGATCGAGATGGTGGCGGTTGCAGGGCGACAGGTCTGAACCGGTCTGCGCGATACCGATGATCGGCCGGCCCGATTGAAATTCCTCCTGGCTGATGCCGAAATTCATGTAGCGCTCGAGGTAAAGCGCCGTCATGTCCGGATTTCCGGGATTGTCGAACCACGCCTGCGACCTGCGCGTCAGCTTGGCCCCGTTCCAGCTATAGTTGCTACTTCCGTTTCCTGGCTTGCTCATCTGCTTGCTTCCTGATCGTTTCCCGATGGTTTTCTTCAGTCTTCGAAAGGATCTGTGAAATCGTGCCGGCCGACCATGAAGGCGTCGGCCACATGGCGCAGCGGACGAAGGTCGACATCGCTTTCGCGCTTGGCGATCAATTCGGCGAAGCGTCGGTAGATGTCGGCATATTCGACGTCTCCCTCGTCCACGACCAATTCGCCCCTAATAAACAGTTTTGCGCCGCCGGATTGCAGCAACAACTCGCCTTCGTCGGTGACGACGCGGATGTCCCAAGTCTGCGGGCCGGTCTGGCGCCAGTCGAAGGTGGCGCTTACGCGGTCCGCCCCGGCGCTGTCGGCGAAGACGAGGTCGGCGGCGATCGGCTGGGCGCGGTTCTTTGGAAAAAGCAGCGTCGCCGATGTCAGGAAGATCGGCATCGGCAGGATTTCCGTGACGATCGACAGCGCGTTGATACCGGGATCGAACACACCGAACCCACCCGGCTCCCAGATCCATGCCTGGCCCGGATGCCATTTGCGCACGTCTTCCTTCCAGTCGACACGCAGCGAACGGACGGTACGGCTGGCGAGCCAGGCCTTCGCCTTGGCGACACCCGCGGCGTGGCGCGAATGCCAGGTGGCGAACAGCGAAACCTTTTCAGCCTTCGCCGAGGCAATCAGGTCGTCCAGTTCGGAGACGGTGGCGCCGGGCGGCTTTTCCAGCAGGACGTGTTTTCCGGCGGCGAGCGCCTTCACGGCTGCGGCATGGCGCGGACCGGGCGGCATGCACAGCGCCACGGCGTCGAGGTCTTTCACGCCCCCCAGCAGCGATTCAATGTCCGGAAAACTCGGAATACCGTCGACGCTGCCGTGGCGGGAGGCGGTAGCGACCAGTTCGAAATCGCGGTTGCCACGGATCGACGGCACATGCTGGTCGCGCGCGATCTTGCCGACGCCGACGATGGCGATGCGGATGGGAGCCATGGGAAACTCCTAAAGCGCCTTCACCGAAAAGCCGGCTGCCTTGTCGGTGGCGAGCGGATTGCGCAGCGGCAACGAAAAAGGTTTCGCCTCGATCTCGAACACGTCGCCATCCTGCGGCTTGATGCCGTCCGAGAAGGACAGCGTCGCCGTGCCGAAGAAATGCACATGCACGTCGCCGGGGCGGCGGAACAGATCGTATTTGAAATGATGGTGCTCGAGATTGGCGATGGTGTGGGACATGTTGTCCTCGCCCGACAGGAAGGGCTTTTCCCAAATCACCTTTCCATCACGGCGAATGCGTGAAAAGCCTTCGACATGGCCGGGCAGCGGACCAGTCAGCAGTTCCGGGCCGATCGAGGCGGGGCGCAGCTTGGAATGCGCCAGCCACAGATAGTTGTGGCGCTCGGTGATGTGGTCGGAAAACTCGTTGCCGAGCGAATAGCCGATGCGGAACGGCGTGCCATCCGGGCCGATGATGTAGATGGCGGCGATCTCCGGTTCCTCGCCGCCGTCCTGGGCGAAGGCAGGGGACACGAGCGGAGCTTCCGGGGCGATCACACTGGAGCCGTCGCCTTTGAAAAACCACTCGGGCTGCGCGCCGATCTCGCCGGGTTTCGGCTTGCCGCCCTGGACGCCCTCAAGGAACATGCGCATCGAATCGGTCGGCTTTTCCGCCGATGTCGCCGCCTTGTGCATCTTGTCGCGGCCCTCGGCCGAGCCGAGATGGGTGAGACCTGTACCGGCAAGCATCAGGTGCGACGGATCGGGATGGTCGATCGGCGCAAGCACCCTGCCCTCGGCCAGCGCGGCGGCCAGATCGACGTCGGGCCCTGCTGGTAGCCCCGCCACGGTCGCGTCAAGGCTCTTGCCGTCGGCGATGGCGCGCTGCGCCAGATCGTAGGTGGAGGATATTCCGCCCACCAGTTTTGCCGCGCCGCTGTCGTCGACCGCCGCGACGCGCCGTTCGCCGTCATGGATGAGTTGAACCAGTCTGAGTGCCATATCTGCTGACCGGCGGTGGGCCGGCTCCTCCCTGGAAAATATCGGTGCTGAGTTATAAAGTCATATAGTACGACTTTTCAGCGCTGTATAGCGGCAACGATTTGGCGCATGACCTCAAATCGTGCCCTGGCCGATCTCGCCGATGATGTAGCGGTAGAGCGATGCGGCGGCCGGAGAAAGTTCGCGATTGCGCATCTTGATCAGGCTGTACGGCTGGACGTCAATCTCGAACTCCACCGGCAGGGTGTCGATCGCACCGGCAAGGCCGTTCTCGCCGCCGATGAAGCGCGCTACCTCGACCGAGACAGGCGCAATGGCGTCGGACTGCGCGACCATGACAAGCGTCAGCAGCAGGGACCCGGTGCTGAGCATGCGTTCCGGCAAGGGCACGTTTCGGGAAAGAAATATCCTTTCCATGGTTCGCCTCAGCAGCGAGCCGGCCGGCTGGAACACCCAGTCGTAGTCCGCCAGCCGTTCGGCCGGTACCATGCCGCATCCGGCCAGCGGATGGCCACGCCGCACGATCAGGCAAGCGCGCTCCACGCCGATCTCGCGGCTCTCGAACAGCCGCGGGTTGAGATCGTCGGGGATGCGCGCGATGATGAAATCGTGGCGCGAGGCGAGCAATTCGCGCGCCAGCACGGCGCTGGTCTCGACCTGGATATTGACCTCCAGCCTCGGGTTCTTCTCGCGCATCTTGCGGATTGCCGGCACGGCAAGCTCGATCGCCGGCGCCGTGACGGCTCCAAGGAAGACGGAACCGCCCTTGCCCAGCCTGAGATCGGAAATCTCGCGATCGACCTCACGCAGTTCAAGCAGTATCGCGCGTGCCCGCCGCGCCAGCACCTGGCCGTAGGGCGTGAGACCGACGCCGCGCGACAGGCGTTCGCAAAGCGCCACCTTTAGGATCCCTTCCATCTCCGAGATCATGCGCGAGGCGGCCGGCTGCGACATCCCGAGCATCTGGGCGGCCGCGCTCACCTGCCCATGGTCGTCAAGCGCAACGATCATGCGCATGTGCGCGAGCTTCAGGCCACTGCGCAGCAGCGTGTCTGCGCTTGAACCGGCGTTTTCGAACCTTTCCTCTAAACCTAAATCGGTTCGCATGGCAGACATCGCAAAAATCCTTCCTGCCGCAGCGGCAGCAACTACTATACCAAGTTTGTTATATTGCCCGTCGTAGTTTTAATTTGACAGTTATATCGATTTGAGAACAGGGTCGGATCGTTTCGGGACTTGACCTCGGCGGCGCGAGAGATTGCGGGCGTTGGGGTGCCCGGACGGCGGGAGGAATAAGCAGAAAAACAACAAAGCCCGTATGGGCCGGCTTAGTGACCGGGCGACCGCGCAAGGCGCCTCGAATATTCCTAAAGGGAGAAACCACAGTGAACTTTACCAGAAGAACCATTCTTGCCGTCACCGCGGCGGGCTTCGCCGCCTGTTCCGCGCTGTCCATGCCGGCTTTCGCACAGGACAAGGGCCTCGTCGGCGTGCTTATGCCCACGAAGACGTCGCAGCGCTGGATCAATGACGGCGACGCCGTCAAGTCGCAGCTCGAGGCTCTCGGCTACACCGTCGACCTGCAGTACGCGCAGGACGACATCCCGAACCAGCTCAGCCAGTTGGAGAACGAAATCACCAAGGGGCCGAAGGCGCTGATCATCGCTTCGATCGACGGCACCACGCTGTCGGACGCCTTGCAGAAGGCCGCCGACGCCGGCGTCGTCGTCGTCGCCTATGACCGCCTGATCAAGAAGACCCCGAATGTCGACTACTACACCACCTTCGACAATTTCGGCGTCGGCGTCATCCAGGCCAATTCGCTCGTCAAGGGCCTCAAGGAGCGCTTCCCCGACACCAAGCCGTGGAACGTCGAGCTGTTCGGCGGCTCGCCGGACGACAACAACGCCTTCTTCTTCTATGACGGCGCCATGAGCGTGCTGCAGCCGCTGATCGACGACGGCTCCATTAAGATCAAATCCGGCCAGACCGGCATGGACAAGGTCGGCACGCTGCGCTGGCTGGCCGCCACTGCCCAGGCCCGCATGGACAACCTGCTCTCCGCCAATTATTCGGACGGCAGCCGCGTGGACGGCGTGCTGGCCCCTTACGACGGCCTGTCGCGCGGCATCATCGCTTCGCTGCGCGCCGTCGGCTATGGCACCGCCGACCAGCCCTGGCCGATCGTGACCGGCCAGGACGCCGAGACCGCTTCGGTCAAGGCGATCATCGCCGGCGAGCAGTATTCGACCGTGTTCAAGGACACCCGCGAACTCGCCAAGGCGACCGTCGAGCTGACCGACAAGGTTCTCTCGGGCGGCAAGCCGGAAGGCCTCGACGAGAAGACCTACAACAACGACGTCAAGGTCGTCCCTTCGATCCTGCTGACGCCGCACGAGGTCGACAAGTCGAACTACCAGGCGCTGGTGGTCGACTCCGGCTACATCAAGGCCGACGAACTGAAGTAATCGCAGTCGCAACGTTTGGGGGTTCCGCACCATTTGCGGGACCCCTTTTCGTTGACCCGCGGCCCCGGTATTGTCTGCGACGACCGTGCGCCTGTCCGGAGGCGCGAAGGGGCGATCTCGAAACTTGATCGAGCATCGGAATGATCCGGAAGCCGGATCCCGTTTCCGGTTCGATGCTTGGAGGAGTGGTATTCCTGATGGCCTCGACGATTTTGGAGATGCGCGACATCACCAAGACGTTCCCCGGCGTGAAGGCGCTGTCGAACGTCAACCTCGTCGTCGAGGAAGGTGAAATCCACGCCGTGGTCGGCGAGAACGGCGCCGGCAAATCGACCCTGATGAAGGTGCTCTCGGGCGTCTATCCCACAGGCACCTATGACGGCACGATCATTTATCGCGGGCAGGATTGCCATTTCAAGGGCATCCACGACAGCGAACATCTGGGCATCGTCATCATCCACCAGGAGCTCGCGCTGGTGCCGATGCTGTCGATCACCGAAAACATCTTCCTGGGCAACGAACATGCCACTTACGGCGTCATCGACTGGAACGCCAACGAGACGCGCACGCGCGCGCTGCTGAAGAAGGTCGGGCTGAGCGAGGACCCGAACACACTCATTACCAATATCGGCACCGGCAAGCAGCAACTCGTCGAAATAGCCAAGGCGCTGAGCAAGGAAGTCAAGCTGCTCATCCTCGACGAACCGACCGCCAGCCTGTCGGAGAAGGACAGCCAGGCGCTGCTCGACCTGCTGCTCGAATTCAAGCGGCAGGGCATCACCTCGATCCTGATCTCGCACAAGCTCAACGAGATAAACCGCGTCGCCGACAAGGTGACCGTGATCCGCGACGGCCAGACCATCGAGACGCTTGCCAGGAAGGACATCAGCGAGGACCGCATCATAACCTCGATGGTCGGCCGTTCGCTCGATGATCGCTATCCGCCTCGCGAGCCCAATATCGGCGAGACGGTCTTCGAGGTGAAGAACTGGTCGGTCTACCACCCGATCCATGTCGAGCGGCAGGTGATCAAGGGCATCGATATCAACGTTCGCAAAGGCGAGGTGGTCGGCATTGCGGGACTGATGGGCGCCGGGCGCACCGAGTTCGCCATGAGCCTGTTCGGCCGCTCCTACGGAAACCGCATCACCGGCCAGGTGCTGCTCAAGGGCAAGACGATCGACGTCTCTACGGTCAGCCGGGCCGTCGAACACGGCATCGCCTATGTCACCGAGGACCGCAAAACCTACGGGCTTAACCTGATCGACCACATCAAGCACAACGTCACGCTGGCCAATCTCGGCGGCGTGTCGAGCAATGCGGTGATCGACGATCTGCGCGAACTCGCCGTCGCCAACGAATACCGCAAGAAGACCAACATCCGCGCCTCCAGCGTCTACCAGATGACCGGCAACCTTTCGGGCGGCAACCAGCAGAAGGTAGTGCTTTCGAAGTGGCTGTTCGCCAATCCCGAACTGCTGATCCTCGACGAACCGACGCGCGGCATCGACGTCGGCGCCAAATACGAGATCTACACGATCATCGCGCGGCTTGCCTCGGAAGGTAAGGCAATCCTCGTCATCTCGTCCGAGATGCCCGAACTGCTTGGCATCACGGACCGCATCTACGTCATGAATGAAGGCCGCATCGTCGGCGAGATGCCCGCAAGCGAAGCGAGCCAGGAAAAGATCATGCGCGCAATCGTTCGGGGAGAAGGAAAACCATCGTGACGACAGACACCTCGCCCGCGCCCCAGAGTGGCGTCGCCTCGGACGTGCAACAGCAGCGCGTCGCCGTTTCGGCCCTCGTCACCAACCTTCGCGACTACGGCCTCGTGCTGGCGCTGATCGCCATCATGATCTTCTTCCAGTTCACCACGTCCGGAACGCTGTTCAAGCCGGTGAACCTCAGCAATCTGGTGCAGCAGAACAGCTTCATCATCGTGATGGCGCTCGGCATGCTGCTGGTCATCGTCTCGGGCCACATCGACCTCAGCGTCGGTTCGGTCGCCGGCTTCATCGGCGCGCTCGCGGCCATGATGATGGTGATCTGGCCTCTCGGATTCCTCAGCAACCCGCTCGTCGTGTCGATCGTCTGCCTGATCGTCGGCGCGGCCATCGGCGCGGCGCAAGGCTACTGGATCGCCTATCACCGCATTCCGAGTTTCATCGTGACCCTTGCGGGCATGCTGATCTTCCGTGGCATCTGCCAGGCGCTTCTGGGCGGCGGATCGTCGGTCGGGCCGCTTCCCGACGGCTTCAAGGCGCTGAGTTCCGGCTTCATTCCCGACCTGATCGGTACGCTGACGCTGGTTCCTCCGACCGTCAACGCCGCCGGCAAGACGATCGTCGGCAGCGGTCTTTCGCTCCACATGACCACCATCGTAATCGGCATCGTCGGGGTGCTGGCTTATATATATTTCGGCCTCAAGGCGCGCCGGACGCGGGAGCGCCACGGCTATCAGGCCGAACCCTTCACGCTGTTCACCGTCAAGACGCTGGTGATCAGCGCCCTGATATTGTTCCTCGTCTACCAGTTCGCGACCTATCGCGGCCTGCCGATCGTGCTGGTGGTGATGGGCCTGTTGATCGCGCTGTTCATGTTCGTCACCAAACGCATGACCATCGGCCGCCGCATCTATGCGATGGGCGGCAACGCCAAGGCGGCGCAACTGTCCGGCATCAACACCGAGCGGCTGACGCTTTTCGTGTTCATCAACATGGGCGTGCTCTCAGCCCTTGGCGGCCTGATCATCGCCGCGCGGCTCGGCCAGGCCGTGCCGGCCGCCGGCCTCGGCAGCGAGCTCGACGTCATCGCCGCCGTGTTCATCGGCGGCGCCTCGGCGATGGGCGGCGTCGGCCAGGTGATGGGCGCCGTGGTCGGCGGTTTCATCATGGGCGTCATGAACAACGGCATGTCGATCATGGGCGTCAATGTCGACTGGCAGCAGGTGGTGAAGGGCCTGGTCCTGCTCGGCGCGGTCGTCTTCGACGTCTACAACAAGAAGAAGGGCTGACGCGCGGAAGCCGGGCGTCGGCAGCTCATTCGGCGCTGGGTGCTGTCCCTAATGCTTGGTCGAGCAGGGCCGCCAGCCGGTATCCGCCCTGCTTCAGCCTCTGACGCACGATCGGCCAGTTGTCGCCGAGATAGGCTTTTGGGAGCCAAGGCAGCACATCGCGGCGGCCGGTCTGCAAACGCGCGTCCGTGAAAATCGTGTCGCGCGCGATGTCCCTGCCCTCCAGAGCCCAGTCGGCCGGCGTCGAACCGGTGTCCGGGACTGTGGCATCGGCCTCGACAACAGCGACCAGCGTTTGCCAATCCTTTCCCAGGCTGTCGATGATCGCGTCGTCCCAGACGTCGTGAAGCCTTGTCACCGAACCGTCGAGCGCCACCGCCCTTGCCCCGGTATCGGCGCTGGCGTGGAGCGGCTGGTGAAGGTCGCCGACGAGATGGATGAGATATTTGAGCGCGGTCACCCGTGCCGTCGTAGGGTTGGAGCGATCGGCCAGCACCGCAGAGTACCTGTCGATCGCCGCGACGACGCAACGGCCGGTCTTGCAGACTTTTGCCGGGTCATAGCCTGAATGGTCGAGCGGCAGGCGCACGACATGCGACGGCTGGTCGGGAATGCGCAATGCTTTGATCAGGTCTGCCCATAGCGACACATCAGCCATGCTTTTCGCGCCTTCCGTAGCGAGCAGCGCGTCGACCTCGGCGCGCGCCGCCGGCGACAGATGGCGCTCGGCGATCTCGGCAACGATGGCGTGGCCGGCACGCCCCCATGCCTGCGCCTGAAGCGGCACGGCGCAAATCAGCGTCAGAGCAAGCAGAATTGCCTTCATGCCGCGAAGATAACGCCGATCATGGCGGATATCAGCCGGCTCGTCAGGCAAGCGGAGGGGCCGGCAATCAGGAAAGGGTTTCGATGATCTCTGCGGCAGTCAGCAGATCGGAATATTTCTGGCCCATGTCGAAAAGGTTCGCATGATGCGGCCCCAGCGCCCGGTCGCCGACACAGTCCGTAGCAACGACGGTGCGGAAATTCAGGCTCATGGCGTCGATGACACTCGCCCGCACGCAGCCGCTCGTTGTGCAGCCGGTGACGACAAGCGTGTCCACGCCACGACGGAACAGATTTGCCTGAAGCGACGTGCCGAAGAAGGCGGACGCCTGCGTCTTACGCACCACGACCTCGCCCGGTAGCGGCGCCAGCGCATCGACGACCTGGCTGGCATGGGCGCTTTCGTGGAGCGTTTGCAGCCGCGGCAGTTTCTCGGACCACAGGCTCGCATCGGAGCCGTCCTGCGCATAGACGATGCGGGTGAAGACGACGGGGAGGCCGCGGCTCCGGAAAAAATCGAGCAGCGGACGGGTTGCAATCACAGCCTCGGCGATATTGCCGCCGCCGAGGATGTCGGGATCGTGAAAGCCGTTGACGAAATCGATGACCATCAGCGCCGGCGATTTTCCAAAACCGGTCCTGCCGCCGAACTGCTGGCGGGCATAGACGTCCTTGTCATCCGAATTCGCCATCCCTTCCCTCCTTGCACCGCTAGCGGACAACCGCCCCGGAAAACGTCACGCCGCCCAGCCAACGACGCTCAGCGGATGCCGGCGAAATAATTCAGCGACCGGCGCAGATCCTCGCCCTCATAGCCCCGGCCGATAACGACGATGGTGTCGTCCTCGCGGGCGTCGTCCTGCTCCGGCAGGATTTCCGGCGACTGCACGATCTTTCGCACACTCTGCAAAAGCAGCCGTCCCGCCGGCGTGCGCACCACGCCCTTGACGCGCATCACCTGGTCGCCGCGTGCGTGAAGCAGCGCCGACAGCCAGACGCCGAACGCCGTCCAGTCGACCGTCTCGTCCAGCGTCAGCCGCGTGGTGAAGATCGGCGCGGCAGCTTCGCCCGATAGATCCGGCAGGTCGACCGGCGCCGCGCCCGCGCTTTCCGGGGGCGGCACGTCAGAACCGTTGATCGCGCCGCCGAGCGCCGCACCCGGATTGAGGCGCTGCAAGGTGGCGGCGAGCCGAGCGATTGCGTCCGGCTCGGCGGCGTCGAGCTTGGTGACAATGAGCCGGTCGGCGATTTCGGCCTGCCGGCGCCCGAGCGGCTCGGAGGCCAGTTGCGACAGGCCATGCAAACCATCGACCGTGACCACGATCTCGCTGACGACGATATGATGGATGAGCACGGGGTCGGCGCGGATGGCCTCGACGATAGCGCCCGGGTCGGCCAGCCCGCTGGTTTCCAGCACGATGCGTTGCAGCCTGCTCTCGTTCGAATGCGAGCGGCTGCGCTCGTCGCACAGGCGCCGCAGGGCCGCGATGAGGTCGGCCCCTCCAACGCAACAGGCGCAGCCGCCGGCGAGCACGGTCAATGCCGAAGACTTCGTCAGGAGCGCATCGTCGACGGGGGTCTCCGCCGCCTCGTTGACGATCACATGCGCGTCCCGAAAAAGGCCGTAGTGCAACTGGTGGCGCAGCCATGTCGTCTTGCCGGAGCCTAGAAAACCGCCCAGCACGGTGAGACGCATGCGGGTCTCGGCAGAATCCACCGTCACGCCGCCTCGCGGCTGCCGCCGGCGCCGAGGAAACGCTGGTCGAGCGGGTCGACCGGCCTGCCGATCATCCGCTCCGCTTCGATCCAGAACTCTTCCAGGTTCTGGACGATCACTTCCTGGCCGGACAGGTTGGAAAGCTGGATGCCGGGGATGATCGCGCCGTCATGAGCGCTCAGCCCGTAGAACGGCAGCACCGACTTCAGCACCTGCGAACGGCGGAAACGCGCGCGCAGCCGCTCGCCCGGACCGGCCGCACCCGCCTCGGTCCAGTGCCCCGGCGCGGCGGGATTTCCGCAATTCGCGCACATCTTTTCGTTTCTCCTTGATGGGAAGAGAGGCCACCGTGCCACCCTCCCCTCTGATCGACGGCCGTCAGATGACTTCCGGCCGCGCCTTGCCAGCGAACGGAAAACGCTTGCGGAAATCCTCGGCGATCTCCTCAAAAGTCATCCATTTCACGCCGTCATGGCCGTTAATGTATTCGATCAGGCGCTCGAGCATCAACAGCACCTGCGGCCGGCCGCTGACATCCGGATGGATGGTGAAGGGGAACACGCCGTAGTCCATCTCGCGATAGACCCAGTCGAACTGGTCGCGCCACATGCTCTCGATGTCGCGCGGGTTCATGAATCCGTGGCTGTTCGGCACCTTCTTCATGAACATCATCGGCGGCAGGTCGTCGACATACCAATTGGCACCGATTTCGACGAGGTCGATCTCCTTGCCGTGCTTGAGCGGATGCATCCACTCCTCGGCCTTCTTTGAATAGTCGATAACGTTCCAGCTATCGCCGACACGGGCATAGAAGGGCTGGAAGTCGCGATAGCCCTGGCTGTGGTCGTACTTGAACCCGTACTTCTGCAGCAGCGCGGCGGTCGAGGCCGACATTTCCCACCATGGCGCGACGTAGCCGCGCGGCTTCTTTCCGGAGAGTTTTTCGATCAGGTCGACCGACTTCGCCAGAACCGCCTCTTCCTGGGTCGGCGTCATGGCGATCGGGTTCTCGTGCAGATAGCCATGCGCGCCAATCTCGTGGCCCTCGTCGACGATGCGTTTCACCTGATCGGGAAACGTCTCGATCGAATGGCCTGGGATGAAGAAGCTGGTCTTGAGCTTGTATTTTTTGAACAAATTGAGGAGCCGGATGTTGCCGACCTCGCTGGCAAAAATGCCGCGCTGGATGTCCGAAGGCGAGTCGCCGCCGCCATACGAGCCGATCTGGCCGGCAACCGAATCGATGTCGGTGCCGAATGCGCAGATGATTTCTTTTTTCGCCATCTTCAGTCTCCCATACTGGCTGCTTCAGCAGCACGTCCAATCTCTTGTTCCGGTGCGGATAGGATCACGGGCGCATTGAAAAATCCAGATTTTTCTTTATCCCTGATAAGGGCTTAGGTTCCAAAACCCAAAGATTGAAATGAATCTAATATCAATTGATGCGGGATTCATATCGCCGATAAAACTGACCATCCGGGAGGAGAAAAATAGCATGAAACTCGTCATCGACATCGCCGGAATGGCATTCGACGCCCGCTTCGAGACGGAAAAGGCGCAGAAAACCTGCGCCGCCTTCGCGAGCCGCCTGCCCTTCGACGGCAGGATTGTGCATGTGCGCTGGAGCGGCGAGGCTGTCTGGATTCCGCTCGGCGATCTCGATTTCGGCATCGGCTACGAAAACCATACCAGCTATCCTGCGCCCGGCCAGATCCTGCTATATCCCGGCGGCATTTCCGAGACGGAGATACTGCTTGCCTATGGCGGCGTGCAATTCGCCTCGAAGATGGGGCAACTCGCCGGCAATCATTTCATCACACTGACTTCGGGACTGGAACGCCTTCCGGAGATCGGCAGGCTGGCGCTGTGGGAAGGCGCGCAGCCGATCCGTTTCAGGCCGGCGTAGACCAGCGCGGGCAGCCGGGGTGCTGCTCTCAGCGCCGCGCCGCCAGCCACGCCGCATAGGAGCGAAGACCTTCCTCCAGCGAAATACGCGGCCGATAGCCCAGATCGCGTTGGGCCGCCGAAATATCGAACCGCGCCTGCACGTCGTCGACCGGATCGGCGCCGTCGCCCAGCGTGATATCGGCCTGCGGCAGCACGGCCTTCACCGTCCGCGCCACTTCGGACAGCGTAATGTAGCCACCACCGGTGATGGTATAGCTGCGGCGCGGCAGCTTTTTTGCGTCGAGCGCCAGCACCAGCGCCGCGGCGACATCGTCGACATGCACATACTGTCGATAGAAATCGCGCCCGAACGGGAAATGCGTGGTCCGGCCGGCCTGCGCATCGAGGATCATCGAGCGGATCGCGCAATCGGTCGTGCGGCCTGGCCCGTAGACCCAGGCCGGCCTGATGCTGACGCCGTCGAGACCATGCTGGAGCGCATAGCCGTCGAGCAGATGTTCACCGGCCGCCTTGCTCGCACCGTAAACGCTGGTGGGTCTCAGCGGCACATCCTCCGGCACGAGATCGAGCCCGGCCGGCGTGTTGCCGTAGGCGCTGACCGATGAGCAGCAGACCACGCGCCGCATCTTTCGCACCCGCGCCAGTTCCAGGAGGTTCGCCGTACCGACGACGTTGGACTGGACGATCAGATACGGATTGTCCCGGGCCACCATAGGCCCTGAGATCGCGCCGCAGTGGACGATCGCAGTCGCGTTCGCGGCGAATTCGTAAAGCCGGTGTATCTCGCTGAGATCGCAAGCAAGGATCTCCTCGCCGCCGATTCGATCGATCGCGATGACATCGTCGCCGCGCTCGCGCAACATGCGGTGAACGGCGCGGCCGATGAGGCCGGACGCGCCGGTAAGCAGGATCGTTTCGGTCATTTCATTCCCATTGCAGGGGGGAGGCGGGCGGCAGGAATCGCCCGCCCAGAAAAATCACACGCCGATTGGCATGTGCTCGGCCGACCGCGTGACGGCGCGCGGCGCGGTGAGTTCCTTCCAGGTCGACAGCGCGCGATTGACCTCCGGGAACGCCGGACGCTTCACCAGCTTTCCGCGACCGGGCTGCGGCTGCGAGTTCTGGCCGTACGACCACACCACGTCGCCGCGCGACAGCGTGTAGCGAGCTTGGCCGTTCACCTTGACGCCCTCGAACACGTTGTAGTCGATGATCGACTTCTGGTTTGCGGCCGAAATCGTCTTCGACAGTTTCGGATCCCAGACCACCAGATCGGCATCCGAACCAGGCAGGATCGCACCCTTTTGCGGATAGATGTTGAGGATGCGGGCAATGTTGGTCGAGGTGACGGCGACGAACTCGTTCTGCGTCAGCCGGCCGGTCTCCACGCCCTTGGTCCACAACACCGACAGCCGATCCTCGAGACCGCCCGTGCCGTTCGGGATTTTTGTGAAATTGCCGAGGCCGGTCCGCTTCTGCGCCGTGGTGAAGGCGCAATGGTCCGTGGCGACGACCTGTAGCGAGCCGGCCGCGAGGCCCGCCCACAGCGAATCCTGGTGGCTCTTGTCGCGGAACGGCGGGCTCATCACGCGCTGCGCGGCATAGTCCCACTGCTTGTTGAAATATTCCGTCTCGTCGAGCGTCAGGTGCTGGATCAGCGGTTCGCCATAGACGCGCATGCCCTTCTGGCGGGCGCGGCGGATCGCTTCATGCGCCTGTTCGGAGGACGTGTGCACGATGTAGACCGGCACGCCGGCTGCGTCGGCGATCATGATGGCACGGTTGGTGGCCTCGCCTTCGACCTCGGGCGGACGCGAATAGGCATGGGCCTCCGGCCCGGTATTGCCCTCGTTCATGTATTTCTGCTGGAGCGCGGCGACGATGTCGCCGTTTTCGGCATGCACCAGCGGCAGCGCACCAAGTGCGGCGCAGCGCTGGAACGAGGCGAACATCTCGTCGTCGTTCACCATCAGCGCGCCCTTGTAGGCCATGAAATGCTTGAAGGTGTTGATGCCGCGCTCGATCACCTTCGGCATCTCGTCGAAATGTTTCTTCGACCAGCCATTGACGCACATATGCAGCGAATAGTCGGACGATGCCTGGCGTTTCGCCTTGGCTTCCCAATCGTCGAGAGCGGCGATCATGCCGGCCTCGCCGGGGATGACGAAGTCGACCACCAATGTGGTGCCGCCCGACAGCGCGGCAAAAGTGCCGCTTTCCCAGGTCTCGGCGGCGGTGGTGCCCATGAACGGCATTTCGAGATGGGTATGCGGGTCGATGCCGCCCGGCATGATATAGGCGCCCTCGGCATCAATCACCTTGTCGCCCTTCAGATCCTTGCCGATGGCCGAGATCGTCTCGCCCTCGATCAGAATATCCGCCTCATAGGTGCGATCCGCGGCAACGATCGTTCCGCCCTTGATCACTGTCGACATCAAGCTTCTCCTCTTTCTGCGGTCATGCGACCGATCCCGTTGTTTCCCGGCGCTTCATTCCTCGGGCGGCGGAACCGCCCCCTTGCGCTCGACAATCAGCCTATAGGCTTCCGGCTCGCGATGCTTGGCAAAATTGAAGATGGTCTCGCGATAACGCTTGCCGAGGTCGAGGTCGCAGCGCGCCGCGATGATCTCGTCTTCCAGAGACACGGCCTGTGCCACGATCTCGCCCGACGGCGCGATGATGGCGCTCTGGCCGACCATGTTCGATCCTTCCTCCACGCCGCATTTGGCCGTGCCGATCACCCAAGTGGCGTTCTGGTAGGCGCCGGCCTGCATCGAAAGATGGTTGTGGAACTGCGTAAGGCTGTCGATGTCGGCGTGCCCGGTGTGGTTGTACGGCGTGTTGTAGCCAAGCATGACCATCTCGACCTGCTGAAGGCCCATGACGCGGTAGGTTTCGGGCCAGCGCCGGTCGTTGCAGATGCACATGCCCATGACGCCGCCAAAGCCGCGCCAGACCCGGAAGCCGAGATTGCCCGGCTCGAAATAGCGCTTCTCCAGATGCTGGTGGTCACGCGGCTGCGGCTCGGAAAAACCAGGCAGGTGCACTTTCCGGTATTTGCCGATGATGGCGCCCGAGCGGTCGACAAGGATGGAGGTATTGAAGCGGCGCTTGCGGCCTTCTTCCATCACCAGTTCGGCGAAGCCGAGATAGAAGCCGACGCCCAGCTTCTTCGCCTCGTCGAACAGCGGCTGGGTTTCCGGCCCCGGCATCTCTTTTTCGTAGAAGGAGTCGAGCTCTGCTTCGTCCTCGATCAGCCAGCGCGGGAAGAAGGTGGTGAGTGCGAGCTCGGTGAAGACGACAAGTTCGGCCCCCCTGCCCTTGGCCTCGCGCATCAGCGCGACCAGTCTCTTGACCGTATCCTTGCGGGTCTCCGATCGGGAGATCGGTCCCATCTGTGCTGCCGCTGTGTGAACGATGCGCGCCATCTCTCAGCCTCCCTGTTCCGGCTTGACGCTCCGCCCGGCGACGAAGCGATGGATTTCAGTGTGGTCGGCGGCCTTGCCGAGCGTGGCCGAGGCCTCCGCCCATAGCGTGGCAGCATCGCGCGCGCCCTCTGCGTCCACGCCGAGTTGTTCGGAAAGGTCGGCTGCAGTGCGCAGATCCTTGGCCATCAGCGCCATCGAGAATCCCGACGCGAACGTGCGCGACAGGATGAAGGGCTTCAACTTGAGTTCGGTCGAATTGTTCTTGCCGGTCGAGACGTTGAGCACATCGACCAGAACGTTTGGATCGACGCCGAATTTTTCCGCGATCAGCACCGCCTCGCATGCGGCGACGAGGCCGGCGGCGGAGACGTAATTGTTGAGCGCCTTGACGGCATGGCCGGAACCCGGCGCGCCCGTTGCTATGATGGTGCTGCCCATGGCGGACAGCACCGGCCGGGCGCGCTCGATCTGCGCAGGATCGCCACCCGCCATGATCGCTAGCGTGCCCGACACGGCGCGCTTTACGCCACCGGAAACAGGCGCATCGACGAGGAAGACTTCCCTTGCCGACAGTTCCTCTGCAAGCTGGCGGGTCTCCATGGGCGCCGACGAACTCATGTCGATGACAAGGGAGCCCGGTGCTAGCGCCAGTGCCGCGCCTCCCGAGCCGAGAAGCGCGTCGCGAACGATGCTTCCGTTAGGCAGCATGGTGATGACGATCGTGGTTCCCTGCGCGGCCGTTCGAGCCGATGCGCAAACGATGCCGCCCGCCGCCGCAAAAGCCGCCAGCGCCTGTTCGGAAAGGTCACTGCCGCGCACGGAAAAACCGGCCGCCACCAGCCGCGAGGCCATCGGCAGGCCCATCATGCCAAGACCGATGAATGCGATCGGCCCCGGGTCGGCGGCGGGGTCAGTCAATGCCCATCTCCTTGAAAACCTCCTTGGCGATACGGAAACTGTCGAGCGCCGCCGGCACGCCGCAATAGACGCCGATCTGCAGGAAGATTTCCTTCAGCTCATCCTTGGTTAGCCCGTTATTGATCGCCCCGCGAACGTGAAGCTTCAGTTCGTGCGGCCGGTTGAGCGCAGCGATCATGCCGAGATTGAGCACCGAGCGCGTGCGTCTGTCGATACCCGGCCGGTTCCATATCTCGTCCCAGCACCATTCTGTGGTGAGTTGCTGCATGGCCCAGTTGAAGTCGTCCGCCTGCTCGAGCGAGCGATCGACATACTCCGAGCCAAGCACGGCGCGGCGCGTCTTCAGTCCGCGCTCGAATTTTTCCGACCTGGGTTTGCTGTCCGTCATCGCCAAAACTCCCGGTTGTCAATCATATCCCGCCCGCTTCCCGCACCACGCGCTCGATTCCCAATGCGTAGCCGAGAAGCCGCGTGTCGTCCCAATGCGGCGCAGAGACGAGGAAACTGGTCGGCAGGCCTTCGCCGTCGCGGCCGTTGGGCAGCGCCACACCGCAAAGGTCGAGCACATTGGTGACCGCGGTGTTTCGCAACGTCCTGAGATTGACCTTGTGGAAAAGATCGTCGTCTGCGTCCAGGGGTGCCACTTCCGGCGCCGTGATGACCGTTGTCGGCATGACGATCAGCGCGCCGGCGAGTTCTTTGGCGACCATAGGAATGAAACGCTGCCGGCCGCGCTGGATCGACAGGACGTCGCGTGCCGACATCTTCTTGCCGCCGAGCATGCGGAAGAGCACGCGGCGATCGATCCGCCGGCCTTGCTCGCCGTCGGCAATCTCATTGTATTCGGTATAGGCCTCGGCTGCGATCAGCGTGCCGAACTCGGCAGTCATATCGACCACGCGATCGAGCGCCTCGATCCGGTGCCGGCGGATCGTCACGCCGGCCCTCGCCAGCGCCTCAAGCGATCGTTCGTAATGCTCCAGCACGGCGGGCTGAGCATCTTCGGTGACGACATTGGTCGGCGCGACCAGCGTCAGCGAACGCAGATCGGTCCGCCGCACCGGCGACACCGCCTCGCCGCGCAGGAACATGTCGACCAGAACACAGTCCTCGACCGAGCGCGCGAGCGGCCCGATCGTGTCGTAGGTTGTGGCGAGAGGGATCAAGCCAGTCTTGTCGATGCGACCGGTGCTGGTCTTGTAGCCGACCGTGCCGTTGAAGGAGGCCGGCACGCGCACCGAGCCGCCCGTGTCGGAGCCGAGCGCGCAGGGTACGAGGCGTGCCGCGACCGCCGCGCCCGAACCCGAGGACGAGCCCCCGGGCGACCGCGGTGTGGCGCGGTCGTTGGGGTTGAGCGCCGTGCCGAAATGCGGATTGAGGCCGAGGCCGGAATAGGCAAACTCGGTCATGTTGAGTTTTCCGACCGTCACCATGCCGGCCGCCGCTACACTCGCCACGCAGGGCATGTCGGCGGTCTTGGGCAGCGTATCGCGGAACAGGGCGGAGCCCGCCGTCGTCGGCGTGCCGGCTACGTCGAAAATATCCTTCCAGGCGATCGGCACCCCATCCAGGGGCGACAGCGGATTGCCATCGCCGTAGCGGGTTTCGGCCTTGCGCGCTTCGTCGAGCGCCCTTTCGGGCGTCACGGTGATGAAGATGTTGTCAGCCTTCGCCTTTGCGATGCGGTCGAGCAGGCATTCGGTGACGGCTACGGGACCGGCCTCACCGCTCCGGTAGGCCAGCGCGATGCCGGCGGCGGTGCGGTTGGCGATGCTATCGATATCGGACACGTCCTGCTCCCTGTTTGCGGCGACCGCATCGCCGGCAATAGACTTCCGCCGCCGCGCGCCTCCGCACAGCGTCGTGTCCGACACCTCCGCGCCGGACAGGTTTCCGTTTGCATCTCCGCGCGACATGGCTGCCATTCGGCATCAGACGCGCAACGAACCTCCTCCATGCGAAGCTACAACTCCGCATGCCTGCCGCCCGCATGCAGGTGGCAAACCATCGTTCTGCCCAGGAGCCGGCGGGATCGCCGCGGCGATCAGGACCGGCCTTCGGTAATCAGGCCGCGGCGGTAGCCCGCCGCGAGCGCTCCTTAATGACCTGCATCCAGATAAGGGTCGCCGGCAGCGCCCGTATCGACCTTGCCCAGGATGTGGACGTCCTCAGTCTTCCAGCTCGCCACGACAGGATCGCCGCGGTCCACCGGTTCGGCGAAATAGTCACGATCCGAGACATTGGCGACGAACACCTGGCCGGCGACGTCGAGGGTCACCTTAACGTAGCTGCCTTGGTACTCGGTGGCCGAAACCACGCCCCATACCGAATTGACCGCATTGGAGGCCCCATCGCCGTTGCGTCTCCGTAGCGCCACGCGGTCACGACGCACGGCGACCGACAGCTCCGATTTCGGCTTCTCGCCATTGGCCATGGTCTCGAATTGCGAGCCGTCGGCCGCCTTCAGCCTGATCGTGCCGGGCGCGCCGCCCTCGATCACCGATCCAGTCAGCACGTTCTGCCCACCCATGAATCGCGCCACATAGGGCGTCGCCGGCCGGTCGAAGATGACATTGGCAGTGTCGGCCTGGTCGATGCGGCCCGTATCCATAACGACGACCATGTCGGCCAGCGCAATGGCTTCCGGCTGGGTATGGGTGACGTGGACGAAGGTGATGCCGAGTTCGTTCTGCAGGCTTTTCAACTCGCCGCGCATCCTGAGCCGCAGGAACTCGTCCAGCGCCGACAGCGGCTCGTCGAGCAGCAGCACCTTCGGGTTGGTGATCAGCGAGCGCGCCAGCGCCACGCGCTGCTGCTGGCCGCCGGAGAGCTGCGCCGGCATGCGGTCCTTGAGGTGGTCGAGTTGCACGCGCTGCAGCATCTCCAGCGCGCGCGCGCGCCGCTCCTCCTTACCGACGCCACGCATCTTCAGGTAGAAGGCGACGTTGTCCTGGATGGTCAGGTGCGGGAACAGCGCGTAGCTCTGGAACATCATCGCCGTGCCGCGCTCGACCGGCGGTTTTCCCACAACCATGTCGCTGCCGATGTAGATTTCGCCGGATGTCGGCGTCTCATGGCCGGCAATCATGCGCAGGATCGTGGTCTTGCCGCAGCCGGACGGGCCGAGCAGGCAGCAGTAGGAGCCATGCGGGATGGTCAGGTTGATATCCTTGACCGCGTAGGAATTGCCGAACTGCTTGGTGACATTGACCAGGCGAATATCGCCAGATCCATGCGCCACGCCGCTCTTGCCAGGTGAATTCGCCATACTTGTTATTTTCCGCGGGAACGTCTGCGTTGAATGAGGATGATCGAGGACAGCGCCAGCGCGATCACGGCGAAGGAGACGACTGTGGTCACGGTGCCAAGCGCATAAAGCGCGGGCGACGTGACGTTGGTGGTCATCGTCCAGATTTCGAGCGGCAACGTGTTCTTGGTGCCGACGGTGAGCCAGCTTCGCGGGAACTCGTCATAGGACAGCGTGAAGCCGAAGAGCGCCACCGCGATCATGCCCGGGAAGACGATCGGCACCACGACCTCCTTGACCGTCTGCCAGCGCGAGGCGCCGAGATCATGCGCGGCCTCCTCGTAGGACGGGTTGAGCCGCCCGAGCACCGCGAACATGATCAGCAGCCCGAAAGGCAGCGCCCAGGACAGATGCGCGCCCAGCGCCGAGCCGTACCATGTCGCCGACAGGCCGAGATAACGGAAGGTGACGAGGATGCCGATCGACAGCACCAGGCCGGGCACGATCAGGCTCGCGATTGCCATATAGAAGATCGCGGTCGACCCGCGGAACCGCTTGCGGAAGGCGAAGCCCGCCGTCACAGAGATAAGCACCGTCAGGAACATGACGAGGATCGCCAGCGGCAAGGACCGGTTGAAGGCGCCGGCCACGTCACCGGTGCGGCGCGGGCTGAACAGTTCGTCGAACCACATGAAGCCGGGATCGCGCAGCGGGAAGACCAGCGAAGCGGACGGGCCTTGGAACGACAGGATGAGGACCGCGATCATCGGCCCGTACAGGAAGATGACGAACAGCGTGAACAGCAATGCCAGGACGTAGAACGTCCAGGGGCGCGGGCCGTAGGAAGGTGAGGCGCCGGACATCAGCGTACGAGCTCCTTGCGCACGTCGACTAGCCTGAAGATGGCCGATGCGATCAGCAGCACCACGATCAGCAGGATGACAGCATTTGCCGCCGCGCGCGGATAGTTGAGGAACTGCAGGTCGTTGAAGATGCCCGACGTGGCCGACCCCGACAGGCCGCCGCTCATCACGGTGACGACGAAGAAGTCGCCCATGACCAGCGTGACGACGAACAGAGCGCCAAGCGCGATGCCGGTCTTGCAGAGCGGCAGGACGACGTTCCACACCACGCCCCAGCGCGTGGCGCCGGCGTCGACGGCGGCTTCTAGCAGCGACTTGTCGATGCGCGCCATCGAATTGAAGATCGGCACGATCATGAACAGCGTGAACAGATGGACATAGGCCACCACGACCGAGAAATCCGAATAGAGCAGCCATTGCAGCGGCTGGTCGATGACGCCCATCTTGAGCAGGGCGCTGTTGATCAGGCCCTCGGTGCCGAGCACCGGCCGCCAGGAAATCATGCGGATAATGTTGGAGGTCCAGAACGGCACCGTGCAGACCAGGAACAGGCCGATCGCCGTCAGCAGGTTGCGGACGTGGAAGACCAGGAAATACGCGATCCAGAAGCCGAGCACGAAAGTGATGACCAGCACGATCAGCGTGAATTTGAGCGTCGAGAGATAGAGTGTCCAGGTCGTCGGATTGGTGAACAGGTCGATATAATTCTTCAGCGTGAAGTCCGGCACGATGCCGACCAGCATCTGGTAGCGGAAGAAGCTGACCACCACGACGAGTGCGACGGGAATCGCGAAGAAGAAGAAAAGCACCAGCGTAAGCGGCGCGACCTGAAGATAGGTCGTGAGCGAGGCTTTGCTGGCGGATGGCGTAGGCGTCATTCCAGAACCCGGTTGTTGCGGCAGTTTCCTTCTCCCCGTTCACGGGGAGAAGGTGGCCCGAAGGGCCGGATGAGGGGCAGCGGCAAATGTCGAACGGTTGCCCCGCCCTCATCTGCCTGCCGGCCCGGCCCTCCGCCTACGCTTCGGGCGTTCGTCGCTCGAAAAGCCAAATCGTTGGCTTTTCGTCCGCTGCGCTGATCGCTCCTCACCCCGTAGACGGGAGAAGACAGCTACACGATCAAGCTGCGTTGAACTCGTTCCACTTGGCATAGAGGAACTCGGCCTGGTCCATCAGGTTGTTCCACACCGCCACCTTGGAGAAGCGCTCCTCGTAGGAGCCGCCGTCGCGAACCTCGCCGGCCGAGTTGGTCTTCTCGCCGGTCGGGCTGGTGATGTCGGCGGTGGCCGCCTTGCCTTCGTAGAAGAAGCCACGCTCGTTCTCGGTGAGCGCTGCCATCGCGGTCTGGACATTGGCGCTGTAGTAGCCCTGCTTGGCGATGAAGCCGCCGACCCAGCCGGAATTGTACCAGTTGAGGTATTCATAGGCGGCGTCCTTCTTGATGCCGTCGAGATGGGCCATAAGCGCGAGGCCGTTGCCCCAGCCGCGATAGCCTTCCTTGAGCGGCTGGTAGACGCATTTGACGCCCTGTGTCTTGACGGCCGTCACCGCCGGCGACCACATCGACTGGATCACCACCTCGCCGGCCGCCATCAGGTTCACGCTTTCGTCGAACGTGTTCCACAGCGCCCGGAAATGGCCCGCCTTCTTTAGTTCGATGAGGCGCGCGATGGTCTTGGTGAGTTCTTCCTGGGTTGGGTTGCCCTTGTCGCCGAAGGTCATCTCGCCGGCCCCTTCCATGGCCATCATGGCGTCCATGATGCCGTTGGTCGGGATGTTCTGGATAGCCGCCTTGCCCTTGAAGTCGGGCGAGAACAGGTCGGCCCAGGTGGTGATGTCGCGGCCCACCAGGTCGGGGCGGATGCCCAGCGTGTCGGCGTTGTAGACGCTCGGCACGAAGGTGGCGAAGCCGGTCTTGCCCGAAGCGAAGGTCGTGGCGTCGACTGCATCCCGGTACATGAACTCGAACGGCGCATCGCCCTGGCGCGAGACCTCTTTCCCGGCGAACGTACCCTCGGTGTAGAGCGGGGTGAGCTGCGCCCAGTCCTTGATCTTGGCGACCTCGACTGCCTGCGTGACGCCCTGCGGCACCGCCACCTTGGTCTGCCAGATCTCCATGTCGGCGATGTCGATCGACTTCGGATCGTTGACCATGCGGTTGAGCAAGCCCGGATGGTCGACCACCGACATCTCGATCTTGAAGCCCAGGTCCTTGCTCGCCTGGTTGGCAATGTCGATGATGGTCGAATAGGACATGCCGGTGTGCACCAGCGTCACGTCCTTGATGTTCTGCGCCCAGATCGTCGGGAAGCCGGTGATGACGCCCGATCCGGCAGCCGCGCCTGCAAGCGCCGCGCCGCCCTTCAGCACCGAGCGGCGAGAGATATTCTTGTTCGGAATTCCGCCTGTCTTTTTCATGTCAAGTCTCCCATTGAAGATGTCTGTATGCGTTGAACGTCGCCGCTTCCGTGCCGATTGTTACCGGTCTTTTGTTCGGGGCCGATAGGCCAGCGCGGTTCCGAAGGTGATGCACGTACCGTCTTTCTTCCACTATCCCCCGCGGAGGTTTTTCCGGCAAATCAAAATACGGCCCACTGCCGGAGACTGATTTGCCGACTTATGAGCGCGCCAGTTCCGCGCGCAGCTTGCGGGTGGCCTCCGCGTCGAGTGCCCACCCGTATCCGTCATCGACCTCGCTAAGGATCACGCCATAATCGTCGCGGGCGTGCTCGGCAGTAATGAAGCCGTCCAGCACGTCGTCCAGGACCTTATCCGCATCGCGCTCCAGCGGATCGCCATACCCGCCGCCGGTCGGCGAATAGTAAGTGACGATATCGCCTTCCTCTGTACGGAAGCCGGAGAATTTCGCCGGCTGGTAGCTTACCTTGCCGGTGTGGATGTTCCTGATCTCGACCTTGCTGCAGGCGCCCTCCCTGCCGCCGAATATGCCCCAGGGCGCGTCCTCGTTGCGGTCGCTCTCATGCGTCATGAAACCCGGGCTGAGGTAGCGCTGGGACTTGACCACCCCTGCCCCGCCGCGGAATTTCCCGGCGCCGGGCGGTGCGTCGTCGCGGACCTCGTAGCGGTCGCAGATCAGCGGCAGGTGCATGCCGAGGTCTTCCAGCGGATTGTTGCGCGTGTTGCGCATCAGTTCCTCGACCGTGTCCGGGCCGTCCGACAGCGGCCGCCCGCCCATCGCCGCCTCGTTGACCTCCAGAAACACCCAGTAGTCGCCATTCGGCCGCACGCCGGAGTAGGAGGCGAAAGACAGCACCGCCGCGTTTCCGGCTGTACATTTGTCCGGCAACACCGGCGCCAGCGCCTTGATGATCAGGTCGCAGAGCCGCTGGATCTGGCTGAAACGGGCTTCGGCTGCCGCGGGCGCGATCGGGTTGAAGATGGAGCCCAGCGGCGAGGTGACCTTGACCGGCCTGAACGAGCCCTCGTTCTGCGGGATGTATTCCTCATGTGTGTAGGTATCCAGCAGCAGCGCCCGGAAGGCGAAGAAGCAAGCGACCTTGGTCGAGCCGTCAAACGGCACGTTGAAGGCGGTCGGCACCTGCGGCGACGATCCCGTCGTATCGACCTCGACGCCGTCGCCGCGCACCTTGACCGTGACCTTCAGCGGCAACGTCACGCCACGGTTGCGGCCGTCATCGTCCAGAAAACCTTCGGCGACATAATCGCCGTCCGGGATTTTCGCGATTTCCCGGCGCAGCATCGTCTCGGTGTAATCCATCAACTGTTTCGTCGCCTGGATCACAGTGTCCTTGCCATAGGTGGTCAGCAGCTCCTCGAAGCGTCGCACGCCGAGTTCCGCCGAGGCTATTTGCGCCTCTAGGTCACCCATCACCAGCCCCGGCACGCGGGTATTGCCGCGGATGAAATTCCACAGCGATTCATTGCGCACGCCCTGATCGTAGAGCTTCAACCCGTTAAGCAGCATGCCTTCGGCGAACACGTCGGGAATGTCGATGACGAGACCGGGCGTCGCCGCACCGATGTCGACATGGTGCGCCGTGTTGGCGGAGAAACCGACGAGTTCGCCGCCATGGAACACCGGCATGACGATTCCGATGTCCGGCGAATGGCTGGCGCCGAAATAGGGATGGTTGTGGATGACGCAGTCGCCCGGCTTCCAGGCGTCAAGCGGGATCGTCTTCTCGATGCCGCGCAGATAGCCCGGCAGCGATCCGATATGCATCGGCGTGGAATCGCTCTCGCACAGCGTGTTGTAGTCGCGGTCGAACAGGCCGGCGCCGAGATCCTGGCTTTCGCGGATGATCGACGAATAGCTCATGCGGTAGAGCACGTTTCCCATCTGCTCGGCGATGGAGTGCAACGCGCCGCCGATGACCTGCAGGCTGATGGGATCGACTTCTTTCACCATACCCGCGTCCCCGTGCTTTCAGAATAAACGGACGTGGAAGTACCCCCACCCCTAACCCCTCCCCACAAGGGGGAGGGGAACGTCGCTGCATACGCTCCATGAGCCACCCCTCGAAGATTTGGGTGGGAAGCGCCGACATGATCCCCCTCCCCCTTGTGGGGAGGGGTTAGGGGTGGGGGTAAAAGGCCGAGCAAAGGTTTCACAGGCGCCATCCGCTCAAGCCTTCGCGACCAGCATGTCGCCATGGCTCATCACCGTGGCGATGTAGCCGGGCGGCACCAGCGTGGTCGAATTGTGCTGCACGATCAGCGCCGGGCCGCTCACCGTGTCGTCGGCAAGCAGCTTTTCGCGCTGGTAGCGCGGCGTGTCCGCCGCCTGGCCGTCGTCGAACACGGTAGTGCGGCGGTAGAGCACGGCATCCGCCGGGTCGGCGCGCCCGCCTTTCGCCAGTTTCGGCGGCTGCAGCGTGTCGACCTCCACCGTGGCAATGACACGCAGCGTGATAATCTCGCAGGATTGCTCGCGGAAAGCATGGCCATAGACCTGGCGGTGCGCCTGGTAGAAATTCTCGTTGATGACCGCCGCCGACGCCGCGTCCAGCGCACCGTTCGGCATGTCGGCGCGCAGCTCGAAACCCTGGCCGACATAACGGCATTCCGCGACCTGGCGGAAACGGCGTTTTTCGGCAGGGATGCCGTCGGCGTCGAGTTGGCTGTTGGCGCGCGCGATGAGTTCGTCGAGCGCGGCGTTGACCTTGCTGAATTCGGCGTCTGTCGCCTTGTCGAGCGTGAGCAGCAGCGAGTGCGTGTATTCATATTGGAGGTCGGTAACCAGCAGGCCGGTCGCCGCCGTGATACCCGGATGCGTCGGCACCAGCACGTCCTTGGCGAAGATCGCCTCGGCCAGAGACACCGAATGCAGCGGCCCTGCCCCACCAAAACCCATCAGCGAAAAGTTGCGCGGGTCGATGCCCTTGGCCACGGAGTTTGCGTTGATCGCCAGCGCCATGTTGTTGTTGACGATTTTCAGGATGCCGAGCGCCGCCTGCTCCACGGAAAGGCCAAGCGGCCCGGCTATGTGCTTTTCGATCGCCTTCCTTGATAGAGACGCATCGATCTTCAAATCGCCGCCCAGAAAATGTTCCGGGTCCATGCGGCCGAGCACGACCTGCGCATCCGTTACCGTCGGCTCCTCGCCCCCCTTGGCGTAACAAGCCGGCCCCGGCACGGCGCCGGCCGAGCGCGGCCCGACGCGAAACGCGCCGCCCGGATCGAGATAGGCGATCGAGCCGCCGCCGGCACCGATGGCATCGATATCGATCATCGGCACCAGCACCGGAAGGCCAGCGACCTCGGTGTCGCGCGGGTTCTTGATACGCAGTTCGCCGCTCTGAATGACCGAGATGTCGGCCGAGGTGCCGCCGATGTCGATGGTGATGATGTTGTCGCGGCCGCAATTGGCGCCGGTCCAGCGCCCGCCCATGACACCGCCCGCCGGGCCAGACAGCAGCAGGCCGATCGGCAGTTCGGACGAGTTCTCGATGGTCGAGATACCGCCATTCGACTGCATGATGCGCACGATGGCGTCGATGCCGTTGCCACGCAGACGGCCTTCGAGGCTGCGCAGATAGGCCGAGGTTTTCGGGCCGATGTAGGCGTTCATGGCAGCGCTGGAGAACCGCTCATATTCGCGGATCGTGTTCACCACATCCGACGAGGCCGACACGAAGGCGTCCGGCAATACGCCCTTCACGATCTCCTTGGCGCGCTGCTCGTGTTCATTGTTGAGGAACGAGAACAGGAAGGCGACGATAACCGCATCCGTGCCGCGCTTGGCGAAGAGTTCGGCGGCCTGCCTCACCTCGTCCTCGGCCAGCGGCACGGCAATCTCGCCAGTCGGCGGCATGATGCGCTCGGTGACCACCAGCCGGTCGCGGCGCCGCACCAGCGGCTTGGATTGCCAGGGAAGGTCGAACTGCAGCGAGAAATTGTGCGGCCGCTTGTGGCGCGCCATGTGCAGAATGTCGCGAAAGCCCCGTGTGGTGATCATGCCGACCTTCGCACCGGCGCGTTCGATCACCATGTTCGTCGACACCGTCGTGCCGTGGAAGACGGCGTCGATCTCGCCCGGCTTCACGCCCGCCAGGGCGCAGACCTTCAGAATGCCTTCGACCACGCCTTCCGATTGATCATGCGGCGTCGACGAGACTTTGGTGACAACGACCTTGCGTTCGCTCCGCTGGCCCGACTGCTCGAGCACGATATCGGTGAAGGTGCCGCCGACGTCTACACCGACCCGGATCACGAGCGCGTCCCCCGCGACGGGTTATCAGTAGACGCCCGACGAACGTCCGCAGGAAAAGCGGCGTTCAGGCAAGCAGCACTTGGAAGGATTCTCCGCAAGACCACACCTAAGGGGCTGAAAGGAGACGTCAAATGACCCATTAATGTGTTCACCCTAGCGCCATCGAGCAGCGCTTTTTTCAATTGATATAAGTCGTAGACAGCCTCCTTTTGGATGTGAAATAATTATTTCCACAACAATTGATACGAAAACAGCATCAGTCTTGCGGTACGACCTGAAACATCTCGCAACCTTCGTGGCGGTGGCCGAGGAACTCAACTTCCACCGCGCCGCCGAGCGGCTGACCATGGCCCAGCCGGCCGTCAGCCGCATCGTGCTGGAGCTGGAAGAACGGCTCGGCGTAAAACTGCTGGAGCGCACCACGCGCAAGGTACGGCTTACTGAATCGGGGCGCTACCTGCTGGAGGAGGCGCAAGACATTCTCGGCCGCATCGACGTGGCCGAAAATACGGTGCGCCTGCTAGCGTCCGGCACCAAGGCGATCCTGCGTGTCGGCTATACCACCATCACCGGCCACTCGCTGGTGCCGGACATCACCCGTGAATTCCGCAACGCCAACCCGGACGTGCGTGTCGAACTGACCTATCTCCATTCGCCGGCGCAGCGCGACAAGATCCTTCAGGACGAGATCGACCTTGGCTTCATCGAGGGTTCGTTCCAGAATTCCGAGATCGAATCCCGTCCGGTCGCCCGCCATCGTCTGATGGCCCTGCTGCCTCCGGGCCACCCGCTTGCCTCCAGGACGGAACTGACCGTCGAGGAACTCGCTCGTGAACAACTCGTCATGGGCACCAACGCGGAGTGGCCGACGCTGCGCCGCATCGTCATCGATGCCTTCCAGAACGCTGGCCAAGTCATGACAGTTGCGCAGGAAGCCCCGAGCCTCGTCGGCATTCTCGGCCTGGTGACGGCCGGCGTCGGCATCACCATCTTCACCGGCATGCCGCGCTTCTGCGGCGAACAGGCGATCGCGCCAAGGCCGATCGTCACCGACCCGCCGGTGATCGTCGAAAGTCATCTCGCCTGGCGTCGGGCCTCGATCAGCAGCGCCAAGCGCCGCTTCATCGAGGCCAGCCAGAAGGTAGGCAAGGCCTACATGATCTGATCGAACAAACATCCGGCAGAAGGGAACATCGCGATGGAAAACTGGGCCAACCGCAAGACGCTCATCCTCGGCAGGAGCGAGATGATCGGCCTGCTCAAACCGCAAGAATACAACGATTGTGTCGAGCAGGCCTACCGCATGCATGGCGAGGGCCGCTTCTACATGGACCCGAAGGGCCACATCGTGCTCGACCGGTTCCCGGGCGAATGGGAGGCTATGCCCTCCTATATCGAGGAACCGCACGCCGCCGCCTGCAAATGGGTGTCGATCCGCGAGAAGAACCGCGAAAACTACAATCTGCCGACCGTCTTCTCGATCCTGATCTACACCCACCCCGAGACCGGCTTTCCCCTGGCGATCGTCGACGGCAGCTACCACACGGTGATGCGCACGGGTGCCGCCGCCGCCGTCTCGGCGAAATGGATGGCGCGCAAGGATTCCAAAACGCTCGCCATCGTCGGCGCCGGCCATATGGCCGAGGGCGCGCTGGCGACCTGCAACGAAGTCTTCAAATGGTCGGAGGTGCGCGTCTGGAGCCGCAGCAAGAATACGCTCGACCATTTCGTCCGGGAACAGCAGCCCAAATACGACAGCTTCGAAATCAAGCCATCGCAAAATCTCGAACAGACGGTGCGCGGCGCCGACGTTGTGGTGACGCTGACGCCCGCGCGCGGGCCGATCGTCATCGCCGACTGGATTGGACCCGGCACCCATATCGCCGCCGTCGGCGCCGATAAAAAGGGCGACCAGGAACTGGAAGGCCGCCTGCTGAAAGGCGCCCGCATCTTCGTCGACGATATCAGACAATGCCGCACCGACGGCGAGATCAACGTGCCGCTCTCGGAAGGGCTGATCTCCGAGGCCGACATCGCTGGCGAGATCGGCGAGGTCATCACCGGCAGGAAGCCCGGCCGCACCGCGGACGACGAGATCACCATCTTCGATTCCACCGGCATCGCATTGCAGGATTCCGCGACTGTCCCACTCGAATACGAACGTGCGATGGCTGCCGGCGTCGGCATCGAGAAGAAGATGATTTCGACCTGAACACCCCTGACCGGCGCGTGCGCACGGCGCGGTGGTTCGCGAGCCCACCGCGCCGCGCATGACCGCCATGCGCATTTTGTCGGCAAATGCCTGTCGCAAGGGGCTGGACAGGCCGGATCGCCATGGCTATATCGCGCCCATCGCCTTAACCGGCGGCCCGGGTGCGTAGCTCAGTTGGTAGAGCAGCTGACTCTTAATCAGCGGGTCACAGGTTCGATCCCTGTCGCACCCACCAATAATTCCGACAAGCGACCGATCATGGCAACCTCGCGTTGCGGTAGGTGCGCGTGGCGAACCGTTTCAACCTCTGCGACAATCTGCACAGGAGATTTGCACGTTTGAACATTGCCGAATCAGCAGGCATTACGTATACATGACGTGTCGGCCATCTTACTCCTCCCAGATGCGATGCCGACGCTGAAAGCGGCGAACCTCCTCCCTCGCCGCAATCAAATCGAGCCCGCTGCCACCTCCTCCCGGCAGCGGGCTTTTTCTTTTCAAGCAGAACCGGCCGTGCGACGGCGTATCGCCACGCACCGATGCCAGCCGGGGCAAATCCGCATTTGGCGCCCTCGCGGCAATCGGGACCGATGTGGTAGGGGAAACACAATTTATCGCAGGAGAACGACTGGTATGCGGCGACTGGTTTTGACGATGCTTGCCTTGGCGACACTGGCCGGCTGCCAGAGTTCCAGCTCGCGCAGCTACGATGGGGCGGAGTGCGACCCACGTGCAACGGATAGCGGAATGTGCGTTCCCGGCGAACTCCCGGCGGAAGAATAGCGGGCTTCAGGCGACGCTGCGGATACAGAGCCCGATCGCGCGTCTGCACCGGTTCTCGGTTTAAGCAGAGTTGGAGGGCCGAGCGGGAATTGAACCCGCTGCGCCGGATTTGCAGTCCGGAGCGTCACCGTTCCGCCTTCGGCCCTCATGGGCAACGCCATAGCCGCTATTCGCCGGCAGGCCAATGGCAGGAGGTTCGTTCTTCTCCACGCACCCACGAAACGGGCGGTCCGTCATGCAACGCAAAATCGGGAGAGCCTAAAGCATGTCGCGCCTTATCCGATCCATTCTGCCGGCGACGGTTTGGACCAAGGTCGAGGGGTTGGTCGCAGGTCGGCTGGCGGCCCGGACAAGACGAAGCCAGAAGGATTTGGTCCAAACCGGCCCGGCAGGATGGATCGGATAAGGCGCGACATGCTTTAGGCGAATAGAACACCCTCCGCCACCTTGACCGCCTGGCCGCCGATGCGGGCGCCCTCGATCCTCCCCCTGGCGATGTCGATCTCCAGCCTGATCAGCGACGGACGGCCCATCTCCATGCCTTGTTCGATCCAGTATTGCGGGGAACCGTCGACAGGTGCGTCGAAATGCGCGATGGCGCCGGCGAAGGCGGCCGCCGCCGAACCCGTCGCCGGGTCCTCGTAGGACGGACTGCCCGGCACGAACATGCGCGCATGGAACGCACTGTCGTGGTGTACGGTCTCACGGCAATAGACATAGGCGGATGCCACCGCGCTGCCGCTCTTGGCTGGCGATATCTCCATCCAGGCGGCGTTGTCGAAACGCACCTTGGCGGCCACGTCCAGTCCGGAGACGGGCACCGTCACATAGGGCACGCCGGCGGTCCAATAGGATATGCGATGATTCTCGAAACCGATCTCGTGCGGCCCCAGGCCCAGCGCCGCTGCTACCGCGCCGGCATCGGCCGAAAAGGACGGCGCTTCAGGCAGTTGCGCCAGGCTGAACTCGGCGAAAGCCGTGCCCCCGGAATGGCCGACGGCGCAACGCACGGGCCCGATATTCTCCTCCAGCACGAAGATGGAGGGCGCGCTGTTTCCCGACTCTTCGGCCAGCGCGATCGCCGTTCCAACGGTCGGGTGCCCGGCGAACGGCATTTCATAGTCCGGCGTGAAGATGCGCACCCGCGCCTTGTGGCGCGGATCTTCCGGCGGCAGCACGAAGGTCGATTCGGACAGGTTGAACTCGCGAGCGATCCGCTGCATGGCGGCGGTATCCAGCCCGTCGCAGTCCAATACGACAGCGAGCGGATTTCCGGTCAGAACCTCGCCGGTGAACACGTCGTAGACAAGGTAGCGGCGGCGTTTCATCGTTCAGAACTCTCCGGTCGTCTCAGGATGAGCGAAATTTAACTTGAAATAGCCCGGCATCCACATGACCTGTGGAGACGAAGGGATTTTTGGTCGAATCTGCCGATAGTTTCGGAGGGAGCCTACGCTCGACAACGAGACATGCTGGGAAGCGAAAGAGTCGAGTCGACGCGCGAGCGTCGGCTGGAATGTTGTATGATGCAGCCGCTCCAAGCGCCCTTCATTCCAATCGGCAGAGTTGATCCTGCATGATAAGGGGTCCGCGATGGACCAGATTGTCAATCGGCCACATGTGGACAACCCACCGTCCATCGAGGCCGCGCTCGACCTCCGGCACCCCAGCGGTTTCCGCTGGGGCCGCATGTTGCTGCGCACGCTCTTTGCGCTGGCCGTCGTGGCCGGTCTCGGCTCAGGTGCATACTGGTGGTACACGCCCTTGCAGGCGCCGGTTTCCTTCGTCACCGTGCCTGTGACGCGCGGCGACCTGACCGTGGAGGTGTCGGCGACCGGCACGCTGCAGCCGCTGACCCAGGTGGACATTTCGAGCGAGCTTTCCGGCGTCGTCCGCTCCGTCGCTGTCAACGAGAACGACACGGTGAAGAAGGGCGACGTGCTCGCCGAACTCGACACCGTGCGCATCGCCGCCAATGTCGACCGCGCCGAAGCCTCGGTGAAGGTGGCGCAAGCGCAGGTCGGCCAGGCCGAGACGACGCTGAAGGAGGCCGAGCAGACGCTGACCCGCGCCCAGCAGCTTTCGGATCGCGGCATGGTCGCGCAGCAGGCGCTGGACACCGCCCTCGCCGCCCGCGACCGCGCCAGCGCCGCCGTCGCGGTGGCCGAAGCGAACGTCGCCATCTCCCAGGCCGAGCTGAAGCTGCAGGAAGCCGACCTTGAAAAGAGCAAGATCTACGCGCCGATCGACGGCATCGTGTTGACCCGCTCCGTCGATCCCGGCCAGACCGTCGCCTCGTCGCTGCAGGCGCCGGTGCTTTTTGTTATCGCCGCCGACCTGAAGAAGATGGAGCTGAAGGCGGCGATCGACGAGGCCGATATCGGCGCGGTCCGCCCCGGCCAGAAGTCCCGTTTCACCGTCGATGCCTTCCCCGAGCGTCCGTTCGACGCGGAGATCCGCGACATCTCCTTTGCCTCGGTGACCACCGAGGGCGTGGTAACCTACGATGCCCGCCTCGACGTGGACAACGACGAACTCCTGCTGCGTCCGGGCATGACCGCCACCGTCGCGGTGGTGACGCGCGAGGCCAGCGACGTACTGACGATTCCAAGTGCGGCCTTCCGCTACAGTCCGCCCGTTCAGGCGACCGAGCGCGGCTGGAGCCTGCAGCGGCTGTTCATGCCGCGCATGGGTCGGCCTCGCGCAAACCGCCCGCCGACGCGCGATGCCGACGGCCTGCGCACCGTCTACGTCCTGCGCAACGGCCAGCCGGAAGCGGTACGCGTCAAGACCGGCTCGACCGATGGCGAAAACACCGAAATTCTCTCCGGCCTCGCGGAAGGCGACAAGGTCATAACCGGCGCTCGCGAGGCACGCGGATGATGGCTTTGGGCGACAGGACGCTGATCCGCTTCGACGACGTCTGGAAGACCTACGGCAAGGGCGAAGCGAAGGTCCATGCTCTGGCCGGCGTGTCGTTCTCCATCGGCTGTGGCGAGTTCGTTGCGATCATGGGTCCCTCCGGCTCGGGCAAGTCGACGGCGATGAACATCGTCGGCTGCCTCGATACGCCGACCGGCGGCCGCTACGGATTTCTCGGCGCCGATGCCGGCCGGCTCGACCGGGCTCGCCGGGCCACGCTGCGCAACCGCTACATCGGCTTCGTCTTCCAGGGCTACAATCTCCTTGCCCGCACCACGGCGGCCGAGAATGTCGAACTGCCGCTGATCTATCGCGGCGTGCCCGCCTCAGAGCGGCGACAGCTTGCCATGCGGGCGCTCGCCGAAGTCGGGCTGGAGGGCCGCGAGCATCATACCCCCGCAGAACTTTCCGGCGGGCAGCAGCAGCGCGTGGCGATCGCCCGCGCCATCGTCACGCGGCCGACGCTGGTGGTCGCCGACGAGCCGACCGGCAATCTGGACACGGCGCGCAGCCATGAGATCATGGAACTGCTGACGCGCCTCAACGAGGAATTCGGCTTGACCATCGTCATGGTCACGCATGAGCAGGACGTCGCCGACTATGCGCACCGCATCGTCGGTTTCCTAGATGGCCACGTCGCCTCAGACCGGCTGAAGGCGGAGGCCGCCTGATGCTTCTGGAAACCATCCGCCTGGCGCTGCGTTCGGTCCGCCGCAACGTGCTGCGCTCCTTCCTCACCTTGCTCGGCATCGTCATCGGCGTGGCGGCCGTCATTGCCATGCTCACCATCGGCAGCGGCACCACCGAAAAGGTGAAGTCCGACATTTCAAGGTTGGGCAGCAATCTTCTCGTCGTGCGCGCCGCGCGGCCCGACCGCTCCGGCTCGACCTCCTTCACCCCGCGAAAACTCGACGAGAGGGACGTCTCAGGTCTCGCCAACGGGCTGACCACGGCGCGCGCGGTTTCGGCGGAAGCGCAGAGCACGGTGCGTGTCGTCTTCGGTGCGCAGAACGTGTCGGCCAGCGTCAGCGGCACGGATACCGGCTATTTTGTCGCCCGCGACTGGAATGTCGCGCTTGGCCGCATCTTCACCGAATCGGAGGTGCGCGGCGGCACCAATGTCTGCCTCGTCGGCCAGACGGTGCGCGACCAGTTCTTCGGCGCAGGCGACCCGGACGGCCAGTCGATCCGCGTCGGCAAGACAAGTTGCCGGATCATCGGCGTGCTGGAAAGCAAGGGCACCTCGGGCTTCGGGCAGGACCAGGACAATGTCGTGTTGATGCCCCTGCTCTCCTTCCAGCGCCGCATAGCCGGCGACCGCGACATCGACACGATCTATGTCTCGGCCGCCGACGGCGTCGCCACCTCCGAAGTGCAGGAGGAAATCGAGACGATCCTGCGCGAAACGCGCCGCATCGCGCCCGGCGCCGACGACAATTTTGACGTGCGCGATATGACTCAGATCGCCGACGCCATGGCCAGTGCCACCGCCACCATGACCGGCATGCTCGGCGCGGTGGCTGGGGTCAGCCTGCTGGTCGGCGGAATCGGCATCATGAACATCATGCTGGTGTCGGTCACCGAACGTACCCGCGAGATCGGCATAAGGCTCGCCATCGGCGCGCATGAGCGGCACATATTGGTCCAGTTCCTGGTCGAGGCCACGGTGCTGTCGCTGCTCGGCGGACTGATCGGCATCGCCATCGGCCTGGCGCTGGCCGGCGCCGCGTCGCTGACGCTGTCGATCCCCTTTGCACCAAGCCTCGCCGTCATCCTGCTCGCCGTCGGCTTCTCGGCGCTGATCGGAATGGTGTTCGGCTTCTTCCCTGCCCTGCGCGGCGCCCGGCTCGACCCGATCGTGGCGCTAAGGCACGAGTGACGGAAAGCCCTCAGTTTCCGCCGAAATGCCAGTCGACGATCGCCCTCATGTAAGGCATCGCGCCGTCGGGAAAATCGTCCGGGCTGCGGATGACGACCGCTCCATCGATCTCGGATTGTTCCTCCGACGCGACGAACGCGGCGATACGCGCAGCGATCTGCTCGGCCGTTTCATCGAGATAACAGCGGCGGAAGATCACGGTGGCGCTGTTGCGTGAATAGAGGTGATAGCTTGGGTCATGCGGGGTGGCGGAAATATCGAGGCCGGTTTCCTCGCCCACTTCCCGCGCCATGTTCGCTTCGACGTCGACCAGCCCGTCACGAAAATCAAAGGGCTCGAACGAACCGGCCGCGAAATAAATCCGGCCGGGATTGGCCGTATGGGCCGCCATGCGGATCGCCACCAGCGCGCCGTCGCTGGAAACCAGCGCCGCGTGGGCAAAAGCATGCTCCGCACCTTGCGGACGGCTGCGCCGCCAGTAGAGCAGCGTCGCATAGCGTACGGCATGGCAGCGCCCGGTCAGCCGACCGCCGGCATAAGCGAGTCCGGCCAGCAGCACGATCGTGCCATCGAACAGTGCCGCATTGGCAGCAACCTCCCGTTGCCAGTTCGCTTCGATCGCCTCCGCATTGGTGGCCTCGAACGGATGCTGGCCGGGTTCCAGCCGGACCTCTATGTCCGACACCGGAACGATCGAATTGCGGGGGATATCGAACATCCGGTTTTCCTGTTTCAATCCACCGCAGCCGGCAACGGAAAGAGTTCCCGTAATATCGGTTTGTACAAATAGCTCAGGCTTCTCGCGACCGTGGCCGTGATGTGGTCCGAATCCATGTACAACGGAATGCCGTCGTGATCAGCGGCGTTGCAACGACCATCCCGGCAAAAAGCCGGAAGCGGATCGACGATCGCCGCGCCATATTTTTCTGCCTTGGCAGCAAGAACCCTGCGAGGAAGCGCCTGCCTTTTCTCGGTATAGGGCCATGGAGGCGCGATATCGGTCGAACCGCCCGTCATCACCGCCCTGGCGAGCGCTTCTGGTACATAACGCCCCATTTCCGGTACATCCATCACCAGCACGACCTGGATTCCACGAGCTTTGAGATTTGAGAGAACACCACCCATCGCCTCCACGATCGGGGCCGACCGGTCGTCGACCGGCGGCGGCACCGACGGATCGAAATAGATGCCCTCATTCGGCAACTCGGAACCGTGAAAATACTTCGGCCAATAAGCGATCATGAAAACGACGGGAATTCGCCTGGCATCAATCAGATCAAGCACCGCCGCATTGAATTCCCTGCAGCGATTGCTGAGGCCACGGCTCGGCAGTTCCACCTCCGGGAGCGGCGGACAGCCTGCTTGCCCCGCGAAAACACCCTGCACACCGGCCTGCCTGGCCGCGACATCGATCGCGGGCGCCATGGCGGCGCCATGAGAATCGCCCCACACGAGAAACCGGGGCTGGGAATCAGAATCTCCCATCGGGCAGAGCTTGCCGGCCCGGATATCCGCTGCGGAAGGTCCCTTTCCTTCAAAGTCGAAGCATTGTGGTTCGTAAAAGCGACTTTTGTCGAAGGTGGCATTGTAGATTTGGCCGGCCTGTGGCGCGAGCCGTCCGGGAACACCTCGCTCTGCGTCCACATGAGCGGCGAAGACAGACGCCAGGGTGATGACGGCCGCGGCGCCCGCGAACACACGAGGAACCCGGCCCGTATGCCCGAGAAACGGGCGTTCGACGAAACGCCACGAGATCACCGCCGCGACAAAGGAGGCAGCCACGACAAGGCCACCCTGGGCAATGGTCAGTTCCGGCCCGTCGAAATAGCGCGTGAAAACCACGATCGGCCAATGCCAAAGATACAGCGAATAGGAAACCAGGCCGACGAACACCATGGGCGGGGCTCGCAGGAGAAGGCTGGCGGGACCTCCCGATGTTCGGCCGTGGATCACGAGCGCCGCCCCCAGGCAGGGAACAAGCGCGGTGAGACCCGGAAAAACGGTGGCGTCGCTGTAGGTGAACACAGCGAAGGCGATGAGAACGACGCCCGCGGCAGCCAGCGCTTCGCGCATCAGCGGATGCGACGCCTTCGGAACCACGTTGAAGGCGAGCATGGCCCCCAGCAACAATTCCCAGATCCGGTATTGCGACAGGTAGAAGGCCGCTTCGGGCTTTTGATAGACGGTCCATGCGCTCGCCGCCAGGGAGGCAGCCAGAACGACCAGTAGGACCAGTGCTATTCTCCGCGGCGCAAGCCAACCGAGCAGCATAAGCGTCAGCGGAAAGACGATGTAGAACTGCTCCTCGACAGCCAGCGACCAGGTATGAAGCAGCGGTTTCGTCTCGGCGGCAATGTCGAAATAGCCGATCTCCCGCTCGAACCGATAGTTCGAGATGAACAAGACGGCATTTCTGACGCTGTTTGCGAAGTAGATGAATTCCTTCGGCATGAGGGCAAACCATGCCACCACGCTACAGGCCGCGATCATCACGAAAAGCGCCGGGAAAATGCGCCGGACGCGGCGTTCGTAGAAGCGCAGGAGGCTGAATTCGCCGCGCTCCATCTCACCGGTGATCAGCGATGCCATCAGATAGCCGGAGATGACGAAAAACACGTCGACGCCGACAAACCCACCGGCAAAGCCCGGAATTCCGGCGTGGTAGAAGACGACCGGCAGTATCGCGAGCGCCCGAAGCCCGTCGATATCGGCCCTGTAGCCTGGCCGCTGCCCAGCCTCGATGCGACTATAAGTTTCAGGCTGAATTCTAAGCTGCAGATTCAAAAGGCGCGTCACTCCAGTTGTCAGTGCCGATCAGAGCGCCGGCTCGCGGCCGGCCGGACGCCGCCAATGGTCATACCGAAATGAGGAAAACATGGCAGAACCAGAAATTTTCAAGCCATATTGAGCGTAACGGCGACGGGGCAGTGGTCGGACGCCTTCGGCCGGTCCCAGCCGATACGCGGAAACCGTTCGACCTGTTGTCCTGGCGGGAAGATCGTCCGCCACGGCTGGCCGCCGCGGATGATGTCGGGAACCGCCGTGGAATTGCGCTTCGCCAGCGACGGCGACAGCAGCAGGTAATCGAGCTGGCAGAGATGCCGCTCCTGGGGCCCGCGCGTATGATAGAGCGTCCAGCGTTCCAGTTCGGGACGCCGCTCGACGATGTTTTCGGCGAAACCGTCCTGAAGCAGGATATCGAGCGCCGAACCCTGCTCGTTCACCACCGTGAAGTCGTAGCCCGGCTCGGCGTCGCCGCCGATAACGATGCGCTGGCGATAGTCGTTGAAGTCGCCGCAGATCGCCCAGCGCTTCGAGCCTGCATGGTCCTTGCTGAACCGGCTCTCGATGATGTGGCGCACGGCGCGAGCCTCGGCATGGCGAACCGGCATGGTCGCGTCGCGGCCGGGAATGCCTTCGCGCGGCCCGCCCATCGACTTGAAATGCACGGCATAGATTGTCAGCGGCTGCCCGCCGATCCGGACGTCGATCTCCAGGCAGTCGCGTCGGAAGATGCGCTCATGCGGCTCGATGCCCAGCAGAGCAAGCTGCGGCGTGTGCAGGTCGAGTTCGCCATAGGTCAGCGGCGCGTGGCTGTTCATGCGCACGAACTCGATCGGCTGGCCGTCGCGCGTCTGTTCGCGCATCATGACGGCGACATCTATGCCGCGCGTGTCGTTGCCGGCGGTGGTGAATTTCTGGCGATAGCCCTGCCCCACCATCTTGAACAAATAGCCATATTCGAAGGCCTTCAGCGCCTCGATGTTGTCGACTTCCTGCAGGCAAAGGATGTCGGCGCGCGTCGCCGCGATGGCCAGCGCCGTCAATTGCCGCGTGTCGTCGGTGTGGGCGATGGTGCGGGCCTGCTCCAGCAGCCGGTACTCGGCCTCGTCTCTGATCTGGAACAGCGACAGCGTCCGGTCCTGCTGCAACTGGTTGCGGAAACCGGAGAAGTCGAACCTGTTCATCAGGTTCTCGACATTGAATGTGGCGAGGCGCAAGGACATGCAGGCGCTTGTGCCCGCTCGGGCCGACGAAGACAAGCCCGCGCCGAGGGAACCGGAACCGTTCATCGCGCGTTCATCGTGCCCGCCTTACGATTGCGTATATCAGGAGATCAAGCGGGCGGCGGGCTGCTTTCGTTTGGAGAACGGAAATGACTACCGTAATTTCCAACCTTGCGCGCGCGGGCGCGATCGCGCTTGGCGTGCTCACCACCGTGACGTCCGGGGCTGGATCGGCGCCGATCGGACCGATCGCCGTGCCCCAATCCGTGCAGGCTCCGAATGGCGCGACAGCCGGCACGAACCTGCCCGTGGAACTCGTCCAGCACCGCCAGTGGCGCGGCGGTAATCGGGGCTGGAACGGTAACCGGGGGTGGCGCGGAAACGGCCACTGGCGAGGCAATCGCGGTTGGAACGGCAATCGCGGCTGGAACGGCAACCGGTATTGGCGTGGCAACCGCGGATGGGGACATGGCTGGGCCCGCCGCAACTACTGGCGCGACCCATACTGGTACGGCGGTTCAGGGCTCTATCTCGGCTTCGGCGCACCGTACTGGGGCTATAACAATTGGGGCTACAACAACTGGGGTTATGCCGATCCGGGTTACTACTACGCCCCGCGTTATCGCGCACCGGTTAGGGCGACGACCCACACCGAATGGTGCTATGCGCGCTATCGCAGCTACCGCGCCTACGACAACACGTACCAGCCGTATAACGGCCCGCGCCGGCAGTGCTATTCGCCGTAAATCTGACCGACGCTGCTTGAAAAGGTCGAGCCGGCGCAGTTCCCCCTGCGCCGGCTCGTGCGTTGTCCGCCGGCGCCCCCGCCGGCCCGGCCGGTCAACGCAAGGCTGGGCGTCAATCGAACGAGACACCCAGTGCGGTCATGCTGCGCCAGCGTACCGTCGCCCTGCGGGCGCGGTCCTCGCCGGAGATCAGCAGGTCGAACTGCGATGGAATGGCCGACGTATCCCCGAAGGTAAGGCGCGCGCCGTGGTCGGAGACGTTGCGCACCACGCATTCGAACGAGCCGTAGCCTTTGTTGAAAGTAAGTTTCGCGCCCTTGAGCACGCGCCGCCGCTCGCTGGCGCGACGATCCGGAAAAACCTTCCCGTCAAGGCCGATGGATTTCTCGGTGATCGGTGTCATGCCGTATCTCCTCGGTAGATACGAGGAGCACAGCAAGAAGGGGGCCAGCCAAAGCTGTAGCGAAATGGGACACCAGTCGTTAGGCAGCGACCGGGCCTTCGCGGCCGCTCACGTCATGGCCTCAGAAGGCGCTTATGCGCCCCACCACATCGACAACCACGTCCAGACCATTGAACCGCTCAGGCAACGCCTTCGCCTGACTTGGCTTGGTGACCGACACATTGATGGCAAGGTCGTCCTCGGTCCTGTTGAGGCCAATTCCGATGCCGACCACGCCACTCATTTTGGCATACGCGCTCTCGAAGTCCTTTTGGATCGAAACCGCCTGCTCCATCGAATGCTTCGAGTTCACCATGCCGCCGTTCCTCAGATAAGGGAGATTCCGAGCTGCGCCATAACATTAGATATAGGATTTGCGCCTGTGATGCCAAGGTTTCCGGCGCCACCCGACTTGGATCCTGCAAAGAGAAGTGCCACCGGGTTCCCCTGCTGGTCGACGATTATGGAACCGCTGTCGCCGGATCGCGAGAATGGAAGCTTGTCGGGCATGTTCATATCGATGGTGATCTGCCCGTCGAAACGCGCGACGCCCAGCCCCGCTCCCATATTCACCAGGTAGTTGTTGACGTTGACCGTGCGTACCCGGCCAATCGTATGGCAGGTCGTGCGTCCGGTTTTCTGGACCGTCATACCGGGAGATGCCGTCACGGCGGTTCCAGGCCGGAAGGTGGCGACTTGGGCGGATGGGGTACTGTTGTCGAATATCCCGGCACGATCCTCCTGACGTCCGTGAGCGGTCACCTTGGCAATCGCCGCATCCACGCTGTTCGGCATTCCGCCGAACTGGATATGCACGAAACGCAGAAGTTCGGCGATATCGTCCGGCCCGCTGGTGCCGCCGTCCAGCGCGCCTTGCTGCTTCACCGTGGTGCCCAGAGGCACTCTGTTGACGTCGGCAAGCACGTGATTGTTCGACAGAATGCAGATTTCCCCGGTCGCATTGTCCCTGCAGAAGCAGCCAAGGGTCCCCGCGTAGGTGACGGTCGTAGGCGACACGCTGCAACCCAGTTTGATCGGGTTGAGGCGCGTCGTGGTCCATAGTGGAACCTGCCGCCCGATGTAGATTATTTCGACTTCATTTTGCGCAATGTCTCCGATCCGTTCAACGGCGCTGCTGTTCAACTGCAGGCGGTTCTGTACGAGAACCGCGAGCTTGGCGGAATCTGCCTTGTCCGGATCGCTCTGGCTTACCCCGAGCGCTATGTTCTCGACGGCTCGCCGCTTGGCTTTCTTGCGGGCGCGGGCGCGCTTGGGATCATCGTCCAGCAGCGTCGGATCGACGAACAAGCCCATCTCCGCCCCGCCAACCGTCGCCACGCCCGACAGTTCGGTAAAGTCAAAAACTTCCCTGAATACTCTCGCTTGAACTTCAAGCGCTGAATCGAACCGCATAACACCCCCCTTTTATTCATGACTTAATATCCTATCACGAGAAAATTCGGCAGAAAACACAAGTCAATGCATATCTATGGTTGTATGATGCGATCGAACCTGATCGATCATTTAAAAAAAAAGAGTCCGCAAGCTCACGCCTGCGGACCCCTCGAAAATAAACGATGTAAAACGTTAGTTCTTCGCCTTGTCGACCAGCTTGTTCTTGGCAATCCACGGCATCATGCCGCGCAGCTTTTCGCCGACCTGCTCGATCTGGTGGGAATCGTTCATGCGGCGGATGCCCTTGAAGCGCGACAGGCCCGACCGGTATTCCTGCATCCACTCGCTGGTGAACTTGCCGGTCTGGATGTCCTTCAGGATGCGCTTCATCTCGGCCTTGGTCTCGGCGGTGATGATGCGCGGACCCGACACATATTCGCCCCACTCGGCGGTGTTGGAGATCGAGTAGTTCATGTTGGCGATGCCGCCCTCATAGATCAGGTCGACGATCAGCTTCACCTCGTGCAGGCACTCGAAATAGGCCATTTCCGGCGCATAGCCGGCTTCCACCAGCGTCTCGAAGCCGGCGCGGATGAGTTCGACCAGGCCGCCGCACAGCACCACCTGCTCGCCGAACAGGTCGGTCTCGCACTCTTCCTTGAAATTGGTCTCGATTATGCCCGAGCGGCCGCCGCCGACGCCGCAGGCGTAGGAGAGGCCGAGGTCGAGCGCGTTGCCGGAAGCGTCCTGGTGGACCGCGACCAGGCACGGCACGCCGCCGCCCTTCTGGTATTCGCCGCGCACCGTGTGGCCGGGGCCCTTCGGCGCGACCATCAGCACGTCGACGGAAGCCTTCGGCTCGATCAGCCCGAAATGCACATTGAGGCCGTGGGCGAAGGCGATTGCCGCGCCGTCGCGGATGTTCGGCGCGATCTCGTTCTTATAAATGTCGGCCTGCAGCTCGTCAGGGGTCGCCATCATCATCAGGTCGGCCCATTTCGCGACATCGGCGACGGACATGACCTTCAGCCCGTCGGCCTCGACCTTCTTGGCGGTCGCCGAGCCGGCCTTCAGGCCGATGGCGATGTCCTTGACGCCGGATTCCTTGAGGTTGAGCGCGTGCGCCCTTCCCTGGCTGCCATAGCCGATGATGGCGACCTTCTTGCCCTTGATGAGATTGAGATCGGCATCGCGATCGTAATAGACACGCATTTCGGTTTCCTTCCCGTTGAAGATGATGGCCGCTTTCAGCGGCCGGCTTGTGCTCCGTAAAGAGCGAGAAACTGCCGCGTCGCCTCGCCCGCGTCGCGGGCGATCTCGGCGGCAGTCAATTTCAGCCGGTCGCCGAGCAGCAGCCGGATCTGAACGTCGCGGGCGACCAGCCCGAAAAAGCTGCGGAAAGCCGTCTCCGCGTCATCGAAAGCGAGCAGGCCGGCCTCGCGACCGGCCTCCAGCACCGGCTTCAGACGCGCGGCCAGTGCGAACCGCCCGTTCTCCAGCACGATCGCGCCGAGATTGGTTTTCGCCGTGCCGGCATGGCTGACGGCCACGCGGTTCAGCGCGATCGAGGTTTTTGAAGAAATAACAGTGAGCCAGTCCGAAGCAAAACGCTCGAGACTGTTGGTGAGCGAGAACAGCGCGATCGGCTCGCTACCCAGCGGCTGGACCCGCACCCGCGAGGCCTGCCAGCGGACGGTCGCCGTCAGCAGCCCGTCGCGGTCGCCGAACCATTTGTAGAGCGTTTCCTTGGAACACGAGGCCCGCCGCGCCACGCCCGTCATGGTCAGCGCGTCGCCCTCCTCCACCAGCAACGCAAGCGCCGCGTCGAGAACCGCCCTCTGGCGTTCCGTTGGCGCTTCATCGCCCTGCGTTTCGGCTGCTAGCTGCAACACATCGTTCCGCGTGCAATAAACGTCCGCAAAGAATGCAGTACCGTACGTTACGGTTCGGCGCTTCTATGCGGTGAAACAAAGGTCAATGCAAGTCCAATTTTATGGGAGTTGAGATGGCAGGCGCCACCACGCGACCGGGGCACCCGTCTCCTCACGCCACCGCGAAACTCGCCTTGATCAGCTTCTCGACCTGCAACTGCCTGATGGTCGAACGGCCATTGGCTTCATGCATGAAGTTCTCGCGCTCGGCCGCGCCGTCGCCATAGACATGGTCGCAGCCGGCCCCATGACCGATTTCGTGCACGAGGTCCATCATGTCGGGGTTGCCGGTCGGGAAGATCAGGCAGCCGGGCGTCACCAGCTTGAACCATTCCGGCGTGATGCCGTAGCCGCGATGTTCGTACTGGCAAAACACAGCGGGCATCACCACCGAAAAGCTACAGCGGCCACGGATCTGTTCGTTCACCCGCCGCCGCAGCGCCTCATAAGCTTCCTTCCTGTCAGGAATGGGCGCGTTGATATCGCCGAGCAGATTGCCGCTGCCTTTCTTCCCGCCATCGGGCCATACCCGCAGCTCGATATTGTAGCGGTCAAGCACTTCCTTGGCCTTGGCGACGGTGCCGCGGTCGTCGGCGGTGTAATAATTCGCCGTGTAGAGGACGGCGATGTTGAGCGCCACCCGTTTCGGGCTGCGCCAGTTGGTTTCTTCGCTCACTGTGATCTCCCATTCAAATACAGTCAGAAACGGGCAGATAACCTCACATTGTTTCCGGCCTGTGCCGCTTGTCCGCGGTTATGTGGCGTTCGCGTCGATCGGCGGGTATCGATACGTTTTCCGGCCGGAAGATCACGCTGTCGACCAGGCGGAAGTCGAACGAGCGTGGGCGGATTGCGTGGACGCAAGCAACTGCCAATCGACTTCTTCGAGGCCGCTCGCCGCGAACGGATCGACCAGCGTCCCCGCCACCATCGAGGCCAGCAGGCGCGGCGCGGGCGGGATTTTCGCCACCGTGGCGACAAGGCGGTCGCGCAGGAAGGGCAGCAGCACCGAATCCGACTGATAGAACGGCGTGAACATCCAGGACAGCGCCTGGAAGACGCGCACATGCAGCCGCCGGGCGCGAACGTAGTCTTCAAGCGCATTGTCCAGGCTCGAATGCGCCCGCAGCGCATGCGCCAGCGCGGTCGCGTCGAGCAGCGCCATGTTCGCCCCCTGCCCGAGCTGCGGGCTGGTCGCGTGCGCCGCATCCCCGATGACCGCAAGCCGCCGCCCTGCCGGTCGCATCAGCGTGTGGTGGCCATAACGCGCCAGCACGAGCTGCTCGAAACCGTCGATCTGGTCGGTGAAGGCGCGGCATTCCGGCCACAATGAAACAAGCCTGTCCTTCCACGCATCGATGCCGGCCGCTCGTACAGGCTCGGCGTCCGCCGGTTTCAGGCTCCAGAAGAAAGCGGCCATAGGGTCGGCCTCCGGCTCCGGCCGCCCAATCGGCAGCACACCGATCATCACGCTCGCCCTGTCGTAGCGCTGCAGCAGTCCACGCAGGTCGAACCCGTCGCGCCAGCCGAGCGAAGCCCAGAGCGCGCCATAGGCGAGCGGTCTTGGCTCGCAGGAGGCGTCCGCCCGTCGGCGCAGGACGGAGCGTGTCCCCGACGCGTCGACCACCAGATCGAACGGCCCGATCCGCCTTCCATGCTCGCCGATCAGCGCGGCACTTTCCCCGCCGGCATCGATGTCCGAAATTTCCATGCCGGTCTCGACCAAAATGCCTGCGCGTAAAACGGCGCGGTGCAGTACGCCGAACAGCGCCGCCCGATGCACCGCCAATCCAAAGCGTCCGCCCGCGATGGCGTCATAACGCACGTCGAGAACCGTGCGTCCGGTCCTGGCGTCGGCGCCGTACAGACGGTCGATTCGTGCACCCAACGCCAGGATTTCCTCGAGCAGACCGAGATGCTGAAGCACCGTCAGGCCGGTCGGCTGCAGGATCAGACCCGAGCCGAGCGGTTTTGGCTCCTCGAAGCGCTCGAACAATGTCACGCGATGGCCGTCGCGGTTGAGCAGCAACGCCGCCGCAAGCCCCGCCGGGCCGGCACCGACGATCGCGATGGTCAATTTGGATGTCATGGACCCGCCCCTGCTCTCGCCGCACCCTCAATCCGAATCGCAGCAACGCAAGGGCATCTTAGCGATCATATAAACCGGGACTTAGCATCAATCGCCTACGGTCGCGGCCATGACGCCGATCGGCTTCTTCATCAGGCTGGGTCTCTCCGCTGCGCTAGCACTCGCCGCGGTCTGCGCACTCGTGGTCGGCACGTCAGACGGCGCCGTCACGGCATTCTTGTTCCTGTCTGCGCTCGTGTTTGGGATCACAATTCTCGAAGCCGCGTTCACGCGACAGGCGGACCATCTGATTACCCAGTTCCCCGGACCGGTCGTGCTCAGCGCGCCGACCTGGCAGCGCGTGGTGCTCGCGCTCTGGGTGGGATCGGTCGCAGCCTTTCTCATCTACGGCGCGGTCGTCGGCAAGGCAGGACCGCGCGACGACTGGGAATTTACGAGGCTCGTCGTCATCGGCACCTTCGGTCTGGTCGCCGGACTGGGCGCACTCTGCATGCTCCCGCGCCGCCTGCTCATCCTGGATGCCGACGGGCTCGAATACCAATCCGTCTGGGGAACCTATTCGTTCCGCTGGTCGGCCTTCTCGAGATTCTACCTGGCCGGCAGCCGCTGGCGCTTCGTCATGTGCGAATACGCCGGTCAGCCGCACCGCAAGTGGCTGTCCCGCCGTGCGCTGATGATCACCGCCCCGATCGGTATCTCGAAACATGCTCTCGCGGCGCTGCTGACCAAATGGCAGGCGCGCGCCCTGGCAAGTGAAGGCGTGCCGTCGCCACAGGCAACCGGCCCTGCGGCTTCGCACAACAGGAACCGCTCGCTGCTGGATTACGCCTGACGCGTCGCCGATTGCACGGAATCGAACTGCGCGCGCGCCTTGCGGACATTGGCGTGGTTCAGCTCCGCCCACTGGATCAGCCGCTGCAGCGGCTCGAACATCGAGCGGCCGAGGTCGGTCAGGCTGTATTCGACGCTCGGCGGCTTGGTCGGAAACACCTCGCGATGCACATAACCGTCGCGCTGCAGGTCGTGCAGGGTCTGGGTCAGCATGCGCTGGGAAATGTCGGGCACCAGCCGGCGCAACTCGCCGAAGCGATAGGGCCGCTCGGCCAGCGCCATCATCAGCAGCGAACTCCAGCGGCCGCTGAGCGTCTGGATGACGTCGCGCACCGGGCAGTTGGCAAGGCCTCTGCCGCCTTCGGCGCCGTAGACCTCGATCATCGTCCGGAAATTCGACTGCCTGGCATCCATCGCTGGTTCCCTGAATGTGCCTACCTCCCGCAAAACTGCCTTCTTTACAGCGGCGGGGCAATTCATAATTTAGTGCTGCTCTCAAAAAGAGACCACCAATCGAACGGATTTCACCATGACCGACACAATCTTCGTCACAGGCGCCTCCGGCCATCTCGGCCAGCGCGTCATCCATCATCTGCTGGAGCGCGGCGTCGCACCGTCACGGATCATCGCGGGCACCCGCGATCCCGCAAAACTCGGCGACCTCGCGGCCAGGGGCATCATCGTCCGCGCCGCCGATTTCAACGACAAGCCCGGCCTGGTCAAGGCGTTTGCCGGCGCCGACACCGTCCTGATCATCTCGACCGATGCGCTGGACGGTGCGGGCACCCGTCAGCGCCAGCACATCACCGCCGTGGAAGCGGCGACCGAAGCCGGCGCCAAACGCCTCGCCTACACCTCCTTGCCGGTGCCGGAAACCTCGAAGGTCAGCTTCGCGCCCGACCATCTGAACACCGAGAAGGCCGTGAAGGCGACCGGCCTCCCCCACCTGCTCTTCCGCGACAACTGGTACCAGGAGAACCTGTTCATGGCGCTGCCGCACGCCTTCGCCAGCGGTCAGTGGTACACATCCGCCGGCGATGGGCGCATCGCCTACGTCGCGCGCGACGACGTCGCGGCGGCGATCGCCGGCGCGCTGGTCAACTGGCCGGCCGAAAGCATGACCTACACTCTGACGGGCACAGAAGCCTTCGACAACGGAGAGGTCGCTAAACTGGCGAGTGCCGCCATCGGCAAGCCGCTGCAGGTCGTCAACCTCACCGACGAGCAACTGGCGGGCGGCATGAAGTCGGCCGGTCTGCCGGAGGCGATCATCCCGACCATCGTCTCCTTCGACACGGCCGCGCGCGCCGGCGACCTCGCGGTCATCACCGGCGATGTGGAAGCGCTGTCCGGCCGCAAGTCGAAGCCGCTGAAGACTTTCCTCGAGGAGAACAAGGCAGCGCTCGCCGGCTGATCGCCCGAAGCGGCACGGCCCCGTGCCGCATCCCAGTGGAGCGGCGGTGCCGCTTGAGCGCTCCGGCAGGCGCTACGTAGCGGCACGATCCGACCGACTGTCGAACAGGACAAACGCGCGGCGCGCCTGCCTCAGATCGCGACCTGCGTGCCGATCTCGACCACGCGCCCCGTCGGGATCTGGAAATATTCGGTCGCGTCGGCCGCCGTTCGGGCAAGCCCGATGAACAGCTTGTCCTGCCAGGCCGGCATGCCGGAATTCGGCGAAGGCCTCAGCGAGCGCCGCGACAGGAAGAACGACGTCGTCATGATGTCGAACTTCCACCCCTGCTTGCGGCAGATCGCCAGCGCCTTCGGGATGTTCGGCCGCTCCATGTAGCCGAACGTCAGCGAGATGCGCGTGAACAGCTCGTTCACGGTCTCCATGCTGACCCGCTCCTCGTCGGGCACGACCGGCTGCGGCGCGGTCACCACGGTCAGGATGACGTTCTGCTGGTGCAGCACCTTGTAGTGCTTCAAGCTGTGCATCATTGCCGTCGGCGCGCTCTGCGGGTCGCTGGTCAGGAACACCGCGGTTCCGGGCACCAGGTGCGGCGGTTTCTTGGCGATGTTGGCGGAGAGGAAGTCGAGCGGGATCTCGTTCTTGCGGGTCTTTTCGAAGAGCTGCCGCGTGCCGCGCACCCAGGTGGTCATGATCAGCACGACCGAGACCGCGACCGCCAGCGACGCCCAGCCGCCGTCGAAGACCTTGACGATGTTGGAAGCGAAGAAGCCCACATCGATGATCGCGAAGACGACGGTCAGCGATACCGCCCACACCAGCGGCCATTTCCAGATTCGCGTCATCACCACATAGAGCAGGATGGTCGTCATCAGCATGTTGCCGGTGACCGAGATTCCGTAGGCGGAGGCCAGATCGCTCGATTCGCCGAAACCGACCACCAGCATCATCACCACCAGCGCCAGCAGCAGGTTGACGCGCGGCAGATAAATCTGGCCCGACTGCGTCTTGGACGTATGCTGGATCTCGAAGCGCGGCAGGATGTTGAGCTGCACCGCCTGCCGCGTCAGCGAGAACGCGCCGGAGATGACGGCCTGGCTGGCGATCACAGTCGCGGCGGTGGCGAGCACCACCATGGGCACCAGCGTCCAGCCCTCGTTCATCTCGAAGAACGGATGGCCGATGGTCTCGCCCTTGGCCAGCACGAACGCTCCCTGTCCGAAATAATTGAGCAACAGGCACGGGAACACGATGGCAAGCCAGGCGAGCACGATCGGCCGCCGCCCGAAATGGCCGAGATCGGCATAGAGCGCCTCGGCGCCGGTCACGGCGAGAAAGATGGCGCCGACGGTGACGAAGGCGACATCCGGCGAGCGGACCAGGAACAGGATGCCTTCGGCCGGATTGAGCGCATAGAGGATTTCCGGATCGTGGATGATATGCATCAGCCCGGAAACACCGATCGCCAGGAACCACACCGCGGTGATCGGCCCGAACACGCTCGCCACGCGCCCCGAGCCGAAGCGCTGGACCGAAAACAATACGGCCAGAATGAACAGCGTCAGCGGCACGATGAACGGGTCGAAGGTCGGCGTGACGACGCTCATCCCCTCCACCGCCGACAGGACGGAGATCGCCGGCGTGATCACCGCGTCGCCATAGAACAGCCCCGCCCCCAGAATGCCGATAATCAGGATGAAGTGCGACCGGTTGGCGAAGCTGGAGCGGGCCAGCGCCATCAGCGACAGGGTTCCGCCTTCGCCGCGGTTGTCCGCCCTCAGCACGAAGCTGATGTATTTGACCGTGACGATGATCGTCAAAGCCCAGACGATCAGCGACAGCACGCCGAACACGTTGTCGCGCACCGGCAGGCCGTCGCTCGCCGACGCCACCAGCGCTTCGCGGAAGGCATAGATCGGGCTGGTGCCGATGTCGCCATAGACGACACCCAGGGCACCGAGCATGAGGACGCGCGTATCGTGCGAGTGCTCGCTGGCAACCGGAGGTGACTTTGCGTCCTCCGCTGAGCCTTCCATGGCCATCTACTCGGCGTCTCCGGCAAAACGGGCGGTGCTCTACCCCTGCTGCACTGCAATAGCAACTGCCGGAATGAGATAGCGCACAAATACCGTCCGCCGATAGGGCAATCCTACCAGCCGCAAGCCTTGAGGAACCGCCGCACGGTTTCGCTCATGCCGAACTCCAGCGCATCCGCCGTGACGGCGTGGCCGATGGAGGCTTCTGCGGCCCGCGGGATGCGCTTCATCAGCGCCGGCAGGTTGGCGACAGTCAGGTCGTGGCCGACATTGACCTGCAGCCCGAGAGCCAGCGCGGCATCGGCCGCTTTCCCCAATCTTTCCAGTTCCTTGGCGGCTTTTGCTGAATCCGAATGGCAGCTTCCGTAGGGCCCGGTGTAGAACTCCACGCGATCCGCGCCCAGCGCGCGTGCAATGTCCAGCCCCTTCGGATCGGGATCGGCGAAAAGCGAAACCCGCAATCCTCTGCCCTTAAGCCTGCGCACCACCGGCCGCAGAAAATCCGCATACGCGGCAAAATCCCAGCCATGGTCGGAGGTCGCCTGCGACGGATCGTCCGGTACTAAAGTCACCTGCTCGGGCTCGGTGCGTTCGACCAGTTCGAGGAACTCCTCCGCCGGATAACCTTCGATGTTGAACTCCGCCTGCGGGAATTCGTCGTCGATCAGCGCGCGAATTTCCGGCAGGTCGGTGAAACGCACATGCCGCTGATCGGGCCTCGGATGCACGGTCAGCCCATGCGCGCCTGCGGCAAGCGCGATCCGCCCGAGGCCGGTGACGCTCGGCCAGGGAAGGTCACGGCGGTTGCGCAGCATGGCGATGGCATTGAGGTTCACGGAAAGTCTGGCAGGCATGGTATTGTTCTCGTGGATCCTTGCCACCCCTATAGGCCCGGCGCCGGGAACGGAAAGGAGATTTTTGTGTTCAGGACAATCGGAAGCCATGAGGGAGAGTTGCCATGAACATGCTCGAAGCCGTCCCCGCGGTCCGCCGCATCGACACCGGCCGCCGCGATCTGCACGCCTTCGACGTCGTCGGGCACGTCTCACCCGCCGACATTGAGAACCTGTTCGGCCTGCTGGAGGCGGCCTGCGCCATCGACCCACGCATCGACGTGCTGTTGCGGGTCATCGACAACGAAGGCTGCGAATGGCGGGAGGTTTCGCCGGACACGATGAAGCAGGGAAAAACGCTCGCGTCCGAACATGTCCGGCGCTGCGCGGTGGTTGGCGACCGAGCTGGGCTTGCCGCCATCCACGGCATCTTCCTCGACGCAAAGCCGGTCGAATTCAGGGAATTTCTGGCTGACGACGAGGACGACGCCTGGAACTGGATCGAGGATCAGCCGGAGTGACTGTTAGCGCACCACGGTCAATCGTTCGGCAGCCCGCGTGATCGCCGTATAAAGCCAGCGCTCGCGCGTATCCTTGAAGGCAAAACTCTCGTCGAACAGCACGACGTCGTTCCACTGCGAGCCCTGCGCCTTGTGCACGGTGAGCGCATAGCCATAGTCGAAATCGTCGAAGCGCTTCTTCTGCTGCCAGGGAATCTCGGCGTCCGGGTCCTCGAACGCCGCCTTCAGCAGCTTGATTTTCGCGACGCCGCGATCCGGATCGTCCTCTTCCGGCGAGACCAGCAGGTTGATGCCCGGCTTCACGGTTTCCCGCGCCGACGTCATCACCTTCCACACCGAGCCGTTGAGCAGCCCCTTGTTGGGGTCGTTGCGCAGGCAGACCAGCTTGTCGCCGGCCTGCGGATAGTCAGCGGTAAAACCCTTCAACTCGCGCAGCCGCGCATTGTAGCGCTTTCGCGTGCGGTTGGTGCCGACCAGCACCTGGTCGGCCTTCAGCACGAGATCCTGCGTCACATCCTCGCGCCCTATGACCTGCGCGGTGCCGTAGTCGCCGCGCATGAATTCCCGGCCCTCGCGCACGTCGAGCGCCAGCCGGATGATCGGATTGTCGCGCGCCTGCCGGTGGATTTCGGTAAGCAGATAATCCGGCTCATGCTCGGTGAAGAACCCTCCGCCGGAAATCGGCGGCAACTGGCCGGGATCGCCCAGCACCAGGATCGGCGTACCGAAACTCATCAGGTCGCGGCCAAGCTGCTCGTCGACCATCGAACATTCGTCGACGACCACGAGTTTCGCCCGCATGATCGGGCTCTGGCGGTTCAGCGAAAAGGTCGGCGATATCGAAGTCTTGCCGGTCGTCTCGTCGGCCACCGTCTCCTCGCCGCGCGGCCTGTAGATCAGCGAGTGGATGGTGCGGGCGTTGGTGGCGCCCTTCGAGCGCAGCACCTGCGCGGCCTTGCCGGTAAAGGCGGCGAACTGCACCTGCCCGTCGACATGCTCGGCGAAATAGCGGGCAAGCGTCGTCTTGCCGGTGCCGGCATAACCGAACAGCCGGAATATCTGCGGCCGCCCGGCTTTCAGCCAGCGCGCCACCGCCTTCAGCGCATCGTCCTGCTGCGGAGAAAATTCCATCGGCCTGAAAGAGAGGATTCGAAGGCACTTCGCAAGGCCCGATCCTTAAGCCAAGCCCAGGACAGGAACGTAGCAAGAACAGCCGTGCCGCGCAACCATCCCACCTGTGCCTTGCGGCCCTCGCTCCCGAACCCCGCCGCCTTAAGGTGACCTTGAGCCGTCCCGGAAAGCCGCTAATCTGCGCATGAGTGGGGGATTCCCGATGGCTGCAAGCAACGCAATGGCGCTCACGCCTGAACTTGTCGCGCTGTGCGAACGGGTTGTTGCCGATCCGGGGCCGGAACCCGGCCTCGTCGAACTGACAAAAGACGAGATCGACGCGGCGGCGGCCCGGTTCGACGCCGAGTGCGGCGCCGAACCCTTGTGGGTCTTTGCCTACGGCTCGCTGATCTGGAAGCCGGTGTTCGACGCGGTCGAGGCGCGCCGCGCCACGGCCTATGGCTGGCATCGCTCCTTCTGCATGGACATGCGGCGCTGGCGTGGGTCCGACGAACAGCCGGGTCTGATGATGGCGATCATACGCGGCGGTATCTGCCATGGCGTCGCCTTCCGCCTGCCCGACGAGAACCGCCGGCAGTTGCTGTTCGACATGATCTGGCGCGAGACCAGCTATCCCGAGGACATGGCATCCATCCGCTGGCTGCACGCCGCGAGCGATGAGGGCCGGTTCAAGGCGCTCGCCTTCTGGGCCGGCCCGAAAGGCAGCTTCATCCTCGACAGGCTGCCGCTCGAAGAGGCCGCTCGCCGCATCGCGCGGGCCTGCGGCCATATCGGGTCCAACGCGGCCTATCTCTACAACACGGTCGCAAAGCTCGGCGAATTCGGCATTCGCGACCGCAATCTGTGGCGGCTGCAGGAGCTTGTGGCGGCTGAAATCTGCGGGATGACTCTGAAAAGCCGGACCGTCGGTTAAGCGGCCGCCGGCATCCGCCGAAGACAAATCCGCGTCGACTCCCCAAGACGCCGCCAATGCTGTTATCGTCGGCGGATATTCGGGGATACCGTCCTCATGTCGGAAGAACGCCTTCATCGCCGGCTCGCCGCGATCCTGGCCACGGACGTGGTCGGCTACAGTCGGCTGATGGAGGTCGACGAGGCGGGAACACTGGCGGCGCTGAAGGCGCGCCGGCGCGAAATTCTGACACCGCTGCTCGCCGAGCATGCCGGCCGGCTGGTCAAGGTCATGGGCGACGGCCTGCTGGTCGAGTTCGGCAGCGCGGTCGACGCCGTGAAATTCGCCCTCGACCTGCAGCGGAGGACCCAGGAGGCGAATGCTCCCCTGCCCGTCGACCGCCGCATCGTACTGCGCATCGGCATCAACCTTGGCGACGTGATCGTCGAGCGCGGCGATCTCTATGGCGACGGCGTCAACGTCGCGGCGCGGCTGGAAGGCATCGGCGAACCGGCGGACATCATCGTCTCCGGCAGCGTTTTCGATCAAGTCAAGCGGAAGCTGGAGACCGGTTTCGACGACCTCGGGCATAAGTCGCTGAAAAATATCGCCGAACCCGTGCGCGTCTACCGGGTGCGGCATTCGGCAATCGCAGACCGGAAAGCCGACGACACCGGGCCACTGCCGCTGCCGTCGAAACCGTCTATCGCCATCCTGCCTTTCACCAATATGGGCGGCGACGCCGAACACGAAGTGTTCACGGACGGGTTGACCGAAGACCTGATCACCGATCTTTCGCGCAATGCCAGCCTGTTCGTGATCGCGCGCCATTCGACCTTTGCCTACAAGGGAAAGTCGATCGACATCCGGCTGATCGCCCGCGATCTTGGCGTCCGCTATCTGCTGGAAGGCAGCGCGCGGCGTGCCGCCGGTCGCGTGCGCATCAACGTTCAGTTGGTCGATGCCGTCAGCGGAAATCATCTCTGGGCGGATCGGTTTGACCGCGATCTCCAGGATATTTTTGCTGTGCAGGACGAGGTCACGGCCAAGATCGTGGAGGCTTTGGTGGGGCGGCTGACGGCCCCGCCTGCCCGCACTCGCCCCAAAAGCGTGGAAGCCTACGATCTTTGCGTGCGTGGCCGGGCGCTGATCGGTATTTCGCCGGCCGCGTCGCGCGAATCGCGTCTTTTGTTGGAGCGCGCGATCATGCTCGACCCGGACTATGCGGAGGCCCATCGGCTCCTGGCTTTTCACCTCTGGCAGGCCTGGGCCCAATGGGGCGAGCCGGCTGAAATCAATCGGCCGATGGCCGTTGCCATGGCGGAAAAAGCCGTCAAGCTTGACGCGAACGACGCCGGTTGCCGCTTCGTCCTTGGACACTTGCTGGCCTATGAACGGCGCTGGCCCGAGTCGGATGCGCAGTTCGCGGCCGCGATCGAGATTGATCCGAACTATGCCGATGCCTGGGCGGACATGTCGGACTTTTCGGTGTTGAGCGGCAAGCCGGCCGCCGCGATCGAACAGGTCCAGAAAGCACTCCGCCTGAACCCGCACCCGCCCGGATGGTACTATTGGGATTTGGGGTTCGCGCAATACGCCGCCCGCCAATATGAACTGGCAGTCGCCACGTTACGCAATGAAGCCACCTACCGAACGATTTCGAGGCGCTTGCTCGCGGCAAGCCTCGCACAACTGGGACGAATGGACGAGGCGCACCAGGAAGCCGCGCTGTTCATGGCGAGCAATCCACATTTCACGATCGGCAATTGGGCCGCTTCGCAACCCTTTCGAGATGGCGCGACGCGCGACCATCTCATTGACGGGTATCGCAAAGCGGGCCTGCCGGACTGACTGTCTCCTACCGCTCACGCCGCTTGCGGCTCGCCGAACTCCTCGCGCCGCGTCGGCACGATCAGCAGCGACAGCGCCGCGGCGACGATCGCCGTCATGCCGGCGATCTGGAAGGCAAGGTCGTAATTGCCCTGCAGTTCCCGCATGTAGCCGCCGAAGAAGGCCGCCGCCGCCGCGCCCACCTGGTGCCCGGCGACGATCCAGCCGAACACCAGCGGCCCGCTGCGGTCGCCGAACGCCTCGTTGGACAGCTTTAGGGTCGGCGGCACGGTGGCGATCCAGTCGAGCCCGTAAAACACGGCGAAAACGGCGAGCGCCCAGGGCGAGAAACCGGACAGAGGCAGGTAGATCAGCGCCAGCCCCCGGATACTGTAATAGATGCCGAGAAGCTTGCGCGCGTCGAAACGGTCGGTGAGCCAGCCGGAAAAGGTCGTGCCGATCAGGTCGAACACGCCCATCACCGCGAGCAGCCCCGCCGCCTGCACTTCGGGAATGCCCATGTCGCCGCAGAACGCGATCAGATGCGTGCCGACCAGCCCGTTGGTGGTGAAGCCGCAGATGAAGAAGGTGGCGAACAGATACCAGAACACGCGCGTTCCCGCCGCCTTGCGCAGGGTCGACAGCGTGTGGGTCAGGAAATTGCCCGACACCGCCGCCGCTTGCGGCTCCGGGCCGTCGGCGCCGTAGCGCGTCAAACCGATCGACGACGGCCGCTCCGGCACCAGCAGCCAGACGATCGGCACCAGCGCGGCGGTCGCTATGGCCACCGCGACCGCCACCGGCTGCCAGCCGCCCCATTGCGACAGCGCCGCCAGCACCGGCAGGAACACCAGCAGGCCGGTCGCGGCACTCGCCGACATCAGCCCCATCATCAGGCCGCGATTGGTCTTGAACCAGCGGTTGACGATGGTCGCGCCCAGCACCGTCGCCACCGCGCCCGAGCCGACACCCGACATCACGCCCCATGTGGCAATGAGCTGCCACGGTTCGGTCATCAGCAGGCTGAGCGCCGTCGAACCCGACATGATCAGCAGCGCCGCCAGCAGCGTGCGCCGCAGCCCGATGCGATCCATCAGCGCCGCCGCGAACGGTCCTGCGAGGCCGTAGATGAAGATGCCGACGGCGGCCGCCAGCGAAATCACGTCGCGCCGCCAGCCGAAGGCGTCCTCCAGCGGCACCATCATCACCGACATGGACGAACGCAGGCCGGCCGCTATCAGCAGGCAGAGAAAAATGACGCCGACCACCACGAATGCGTAGCGCTGGCCCAGCGGATGCGGTTTTGCTATTGTCATGTGACTCACCGGTACGTATCTTGAGGCGAGAGATACGTACCGTTCAGTAACATTTTCAAGCGACCAAACCCATGAACGACGAAAAAACCGTTGGACCAACGTCGGAAGCCGACGGCAGCCGCCAGAGCCTGCGCGCCGCCGACCGTATTCTGGATACGGCACGAAAACTGTTCTACCGGGAAGGCATCCGCGCCATCGGCGTCGACGAGATCGTCCGCCAGGCCGGCGTCACAAAACCCAGCCTTTACCGCAGTTTTGCCTCCAAGGACGATCTGGCGGCCTCCTATCTGAAAGTCTACGACCAGGAATTCTGGAAACGCTTCGACGCGGCGGTCGCCGCGCATCCGGGCGACCCGCGCAAGCAGATTTTTGCGTTCCTGTCGCGCGTCGGCGAGCGCGCCGTCATGGAAGGCTATCGCGGCTGCGGTATGACCAACGCGGCGGTCGAGTATCCCGAGCCCAACCATCCGGCCCGCGCCGTCGGCGAAGCCAACAAGCGCGAACTGCGGCGTCGCCTGCGCGAGATGGCAGCGGACATGGGCGCACCCGACCCCGATATACTGGGCGACGGGCTGCTGCTCTTGATCGAGGGCGCGTATATCAGCGGGCAATTGTTCGGGCCGGGTGGCCCCGCCGCTACCGTCGCGCAAAATGCCGACCGGCTGATCGAGGCAAGCCTCTCGCGGGAAAACACTTCACATCGTCAGCCGTGATAAAGGAGGTTATTCGGTCCGAGTTGACATTGCACAGAGCCCACTCGGTGTTTTCAGCAGCTACTTCACTTTCAGATGAACTTCAAATATTCTGTTTGTGTAGAACGGGTCAAAACAATGGCCAAGCTACTCCTTCTTATCGGCGAAATGGGAGTGTTCGCAGCAATTTTTGCGGCGCTTGCATTCGTTTCGTGGACCAAGATGACCCTCGGCGCGGTGCTGACGTTTGTTGGCGCCTTTTTTCCAAACTTGAAACAAGGGAATGAGGGAGAAAGCCGAGCGACGATAAAGCTGCTTGGTGCAGAAATTTCGTTCTCCGGTGTCGTGAAATTCGGAGTAATAGTCGGCGGCGTGATTTTGATTATAGGGTCGGTAGTGGAGGGAGCGAGCACGTACTTCGATCAGGCCAATGCAGCCGACGACAGCGCAATAAAATTGACCTGAGACCCTGAACTTCCTCCAGATTTGGGTAGAGTCCGTCGATCATGGAGACGGATGATGCGACCTTCGAGGTTCACGGAAGAACAGATCATCGGGATGCTGAAGGAGCAGGAGGCCGGTGCGAAGACGGCGGATGTCTGCCGCAAGCACGGCATCTCGGCTGCGACCTTCTACAAGTTCAAGGCGAAG